>NZ_JBHSQO010000009.1:21610-206678 GCF_042658445.1 Saccharothrix lopnurensis
CGCGCCCAACCTCACCGCGCCCAACCTCACCGCGCCCAACCTCACCGCGCCCAACCTCACCGCGCCCAACCTCACCGCGCCCAACCTCACCGCACCCGACCCCACCACCTCCGCCCCCATTGCACCCGACCCCACCGCACCCGGCACCCCACCCCCGACCTCGGCCGACCTCCCCCACCGGCCCGAGGTGCCCGCGCCCCCGCCGGGCTCGATCGGAGCCAGCTACCTGGTCCCGTACTCGCACCGGCGGCTGGACGCCTTCACCGGCTACGAGTCGGGGATGCCGTCCCCCGGCTACTACCACCGGCTGTGGACCGACGGCCCGGAAGCCGCGGCCACCGCCCTGGTCGAGTCGGTCGTGACGCGGCTGCGGGCGCGGCGGCAACCGGTGTCGACCGCCGACCTGATCGCCGCCCGCGTGCAGGCCGAGGGCCTGGCCAGGCTGCGCGGCCACGAGCACCCGGCCCGGGTCGACGTCCTCGACGGCCTGGTCAGCGCCCTGGTGTCGGAGGACCTGCCGCAACCGCCGCCGTGGTCGGTGCGCGGTCCCCTGGCCCCCGGCACCCACCCCGCCGTGGTCGAGGTCGTGGCGGCGCTCAGCGGCGACCGGGTGGGCAGGCTGCACCCGGCGACCCCGGCGCCACCGCTGGTCGCGGAGGTGGCGGCGGAACTGGCCCGCCTCGGCCTCGACGGGCGCGAACGGCTCGACCTCGACCTGACCGACCCGCTCGACCTGGAGCGCAGCCGGGTCCTGCACCGGCTGCGCGTGCTCGGCGTGCCGGGTTTCCGCCGCCGCTCCGGGCCGTCCGGCGGGACGACCGCCGTCGCCGCCGAGCGCTGGGACCCCACCCCGGACGACGACCGGCAGTCCGCCCTGGTGGAGGCCGCGGCGCACGGGGCGACCCCGGTCGAGGCCGCCGGCGCGGTGCTGCGCGACCGGGTGCCGGGCGCGGACGTGACCGGCCTGGCCGGGGTGCTGTTCGACGCGGCGCTGTGCGGCGTCGACGAGCTGTCGGGCCGGGTCACCGACGCCCTGGCGCGGGGCGTGGCCGCGGCGGGCTCGCTCGACCCGCTGGGCGGGGTGCTGACCGACGTGCTGGGCCTGTGGCGGCACGACCGGCTGCTGGGCACGGCGGGCAGCCCGGCGCTGGCCGCCGTGCTGGACGCGGCGGTGGACCGGGTGCTGTGGCTGGTGGAGGGGCTGCGCGGCGGTCCGGCGCCCGCCGAGCCCGGTCGGCTGCGGGCGCTCGTCGGGGCCCGCGACGCCCTCGCGCACGCGGCGGACGTGCTGAGCGCGGACCGGGCGCGGGCGGTGGACGTGGCGCGGCGCGTGGCGGCGGCCCCCGACGCGCCACCGGACCTGCGTGGCGCGGCCCTCGGGTTCGCCTGGTCGCTGGGCGGCGGTGCGGAGCCCGCGGGCGTCGCCGGCGTGGTGCGCGGCATGGCCGCCCCGACCGTCCTCGGTGACTGGCTGACGGGGCTGTTCGCGCTGGCCCGGCAGGAGGTCGTCGCCGACGGGGCCGTGGTCGGCGTGCTGGACGAGGTCGTCGGCGAACTGTCCGAACAGGACTTCCTGGTGGCGCTCCCGGCGCTGCGGCAGGCGTTCGCGCACTTCCCGCCCGCCGAGCGGGAGGCGATCGCGGCGGCGCTGCTCGCCCGGCGCGGCGCGCGGGGGTCGGCGCGGGCGCTGCTGCGGACGCCCGCGGACCCGCTGCTGGTCGCGGAGGCGCGGGCGCTGGAGGAGAAGGTGGACCGGGTGCTCGTGCGGGAGGGCCTGTCGTGAGCGACCTGGAGCGGTGGCGGTTGATCCTCGGGGAGCCCGCGTCGCGGGTGGGCGGCCCGCTGTCCGAGGAGGCGGCGCGGCGGGACGCGGCGCTGGAGTGGCTCTACGGGCGCGATCCCGACCTGGCCGAGCGGGGGGTGCGCACCGGTGGCACGGGCGGCTCGGTGCTCACCACCGTGGACTGGCTCGACGACGTGCACCGGCTGTTCCCGAAGGAGACCGTGGAGCGGCTGGAGCGGGACGCGGTCGAGCGCTACGACATCACCGAGGTGGTGACCGACCCGGCGGTGCTGGAGCGGATCGAGCCGAACGCGGCGCTGCTGCGCGCGGTGCTGCGGACCAAGCACCTGATGAACCCCGAGGTGCTCGCCCTGGCCCGACGCATCGTGGAGGCGGTGGTGCGGGAGCTCGTGCGCAGGCTGGCCACGGAGGTGCGGCGGTCGTTCACCGGCACCCGGTCGCGGCGGCCGAGCAACCTCACGCTCGCCCGGGACTTCGACTTCCGCGGCACGGTCCGCGCCAACCTCGCCCACTACCAGCCCGAGCACGAGCGGCTGCTGATCGAGCGGCCCCGGTTCACCTCGCGCACGCGGCGGCACGTCGACCGGTGGCAGCTGGTGCTCGTGGTGGACCAGTCGGGCTCGATGGCCGGGTCGGTGATCCACTCGGCGGTCACCGCGTCGTGCCTGTGGGGGCTGCCGGGGCTCAAGACGCACCTGGTCGCGTTCGACACCGAGGTGGTCGACCTGACGTCCGACGTGGCCGACCCGGTGGAGCTGCTGATGAAGGTGCAGCTGGGCGGTGGCACGGACATCGCCCGCGCGGTCGACTACGCCGCCGGCCTGGTGGACAACCCGCGGCGGGCGATCGTCGCGGTCGTCACCGACTTCTACGAGGGCGGCGACGCCGACCGGCTCGTGCGGACCGTGCGCGGCCTGGTCGAGCAGGGCACGCGGGTGCTGGGCCTGGCGGCGCTGGACGAGGACGCGAACCCCGCTTACGACCGCGACCTGGCGCAGCGGTGGGCGGACGCGGGCGCGCACGTGGGCGCGATGACGCCGGGGCAGCTGGCCGAGTTCGTCGCGGAGAGGATGGGCTGATGGGGCTCGGGGAGCCGGCGTGACGCGCGCGGACCTGCTGTCGCTGAGCGCCGACGCGCTGGCCGCCCTCGCCAACCGGGGCCTGGTGAAGCGGGCGGCCAAGGAGCTGGACGCGGGCGCGGGACCGGTGCTGGAGGTCGACGGCGACACCGTGGCGGGCCGGTTCGCCGACGGCGTGGTGGCGACGCTGCCGCCGGGCGCCGGGCTGGAGCGGGCGGGCTGCACGTGCGGGGCGACGGGCGTGTGCCGGCACCGGGTGGCGGTCGTGCTGGCCTACCAGCGGGAGCACGAGGGTGCGGCGGAGTTCGCCCCGTGGTCGCCGGGCGACATCACCGACGACCGGTTGCGCGAGCTGCTGGGCGAGCGGGTGCTGGCCGCGGCCCGCAGGCTGCGCGGGTCGGGCGTGCCCGTGCGGCTGCGCCGCCCCACCGGGGCCGACCCGGTGGCGACGGCCGAGCTGCCGTCGTGCACGGTGCGGTTCCTGGTGCCCGGCGAACTGGGCTACACCCACACCGACGCCGCGGCCGCCGCGCGCGACCAGTGGGCGGTGCTCGCGGTGTGGGCGTTCCGCGAGGCCGACGAGCGAGGACTCGTCGACGACGTCGTGCGGCTCGACGTGGGCGGGCCCCCGGCCGAGACCGGCGGTCCCGGCCTCGGACCGGTGCCGGAGCTGGTCGCCGCGCTGCTGCGCGACGGCGCGGCCACCGCCGGCCCGGTGTTCGAGGCGGCCCTGGAGCGGGCCCGAGCGGACCTGGCCGCGGCCCGCCTGCACTGGCCCGCGCTGGCCGTCGGGGAGCTGGCCGACCAGCTGCGGGCGTACCGGGGGCGCAGCGCGCACCACGACCCGGCGCGGGTGGCCGACCTGGTCACCGAGCTGCACGCCCGCGACCGGGCCACCGGCCCGCGCTCGCAGGTGCTCGGCGCGGAGGAGCCCGCCGAGACCCCGCTGCGCCGGGTCCGGCTGACGTCCCTGGGCTGCCGCGTCCGCGCGACGGCCGAGGACCGCACCGCCGAGGTGTTCTTCGCCGACGGCGGCACGGTGCTGGTGCTGCGGCACCGGTGGCCGGCCGGCGAGGACGGGCGCCCGATGGGCCACGACCTGGCCGCGCGGCGGGTGCGCGGCACGTCCCTGGCCGACCTTGCGGCCTCGAACGTGGTGTCGGAGTCCGGGAGCCGCAGCGCGGGCCGCCTGGTGCGGATCTCGGGCCGCGCGTCGAGCACGTCGATCACCCCGCTCGGCGGCGCGTGGGAGGCGCTGCCCGACGAACTCGTGGTCCACGACTACGCGGCGGCGGGGCGCGAGTGGGACGAGTTGCCGCCCCGCGTGGTCCGCCCCCGGGTGGCCGCCGAGCTGGTGCGGGTGGTGCGGATCGCCGCGGTCGGGCGGATCGCCTACCACCCCGGCGCGCAGCGGCTCGACGCCGTGGTCCTCGACGCCTCGGGCGCCACCGCCGCGGTGTCCGCGACGCACCGCGCCCACTGCCCCGCGGCCCTGGACGCCCTGGCCCGCGCCCTGCCGGTGGCCACACACGTGAGCGGCGAGGTCCGCCGGTCCCGCGGCGGCCTGGTGGTCGACCCGATCGCGGTGCTCACCCCGGACGGCCTGGTCGTGCCGGACCTGGCCACCGGCACCACCGCGATGGCACCGGGCGACGCCCCCGCGCCGGACCCGCTGACGTCCGTTGTGGACGGTGCGCTGTCGCTGTGCGCCGAGGCCGCCCACCGGGGCCTGCGCCACCTGCCGCCGCCCCTGCTAGACCGTGCCCGCGGCGCGGCGGACGACCTGCGCCGCCTCGGCCTGACGACCGCGGGCGACCTGGTGGCCGCGTTCGCCGACGAGCCGACGCCGGACACCTGGCACCGCGCCCACCTGCGGCTGGTGGTGACCGCCGAACGCCGCTGAACCGGGCCACCGCTGAACCCGAGCCCTGGACCCGAACGCCACCGAACCCCACCGCCACCGAACCTGCCCCCGGCCCGGTCCCGCCCGCGGTCCCCGCACGCGGCTAAGGTCGATCCCCGTGGACTACCCGATTCCGCGTCGCCCGGGGTTCGACCCGCCCGACGAGTTCGCCGCGCTCCGCGCCACCGCGCCGGTGTGCCCGGTGTCGCTGCGGCACGGGCAGGAAGCCCTGCTGGTCACCCGGTACGACGACGTGCGCGCGGTCCTGCGCGACCACGAGCGGTTCAGCTCCGACCCCGCCCGGCCGGGGTTCCCCCAGCTGCGGCCCGTGGTGGACCGGAAGGCCGCGCCGGGCAGCTTCCTGGTCACCGACCCGCCCGAGCACACCCGGTACCGGAAGATGCTGACCGGCGAGTTCACCGTGCGGCGGATGAACGAACTGCGCCCGCACGTGGAGCGGATCACGCGCGAGCGCCTGGACGCGCTGCTCGCCGGCCCGCGCCCCGCCGACCTGGTGGCCGGGTTCGCGTTGCCGGTGCCGTCGGACGTGATCTGCCTGCTGCTCGGCGTGCCGGTCGAGGACCAGGAGTTCTTCTCCACCCGCAGCCGCGCCCACCTGAACCGGTCGCTGACCGCCGACCAGGTGCGGACCGCGCTGGACGAACTGCACGCCTACCTGGAGGACCTGATCCGGACCCGGCGCGCGGCGCCGGGTGACGACCTGGTCGGCCGGCTGGTGGCGGACCCGTCGCTGACCGTCGGGGAAGCGGTCGGCATGACCGTGCTGCTGCTGGTCGGCGGGCACGAGACCACGGCGAACTCGATCGCGCTGTCCGTGCTGGCGCTCCTGCGGGACCGCGCGCAGTGGGAGGCGCTGGCAGCCGACCCCGACCTGGTGGACGACGCGGTGGAGGAGCTGCTGCGCTACCTGAGCCCCGTGCACCACGGCGTGGTGCGGGCCGTGGCGGGCGACGCGCGGGTGGGCGACTGCCCGGTGCGGGAGGGCGAGGGCGTCATCGCCTCCCTGTTCGCCGCGAACCGCGACCCCGCCGAGTTCCCCGACCCGGACCGGCTCGACCTGCGGCGGTCGGCGAAGTCCCACCTGGCGTTCGGCAGCGGGGTGCACCAGTGCATCGGTCACCTGCTGGCGCGGCTGGAGATGCGGGTCGCGCTGCGCGCGCTGGTGACCGCGCTGCCGGACCTGCGCCTGGCCGTGCCGTTCGAGGAGGTCGCGTTCCGGTTCGACGCCCCGATCTACGGCCTGCGGTCGCTGCCGGTGACCTGGTGACCCGCCCCGCCGACCCGGACCGTCCCCGTGCTCGCCACGACCCGGCGGCTCGATCCGGGCACCGGGTGGCGGTATCATCCGCCGCCTATATGGTTCGGGCATGAGCCAGTCGATCCCGTTCGCCGACACCAACTTCAAGCTCGCCGTCGTCCAGGAGCTGATGTACGACCAGGGCCTCTTGCCGAGGTTCGACCTGCGCGAGCACGCCGCCGAGCAGGGCTTCACCTACGACGACGGGAGCGTCGGACCGGTGCCCGAGGCGCTGGCCTACTTCGAGGCGCTCGACGTCCCCGTCGAGCTCGCGGAGAAGGTCACCGGGATCGGGATGGACGGCGGCAACGAGATCTACCTGGAGATCGCGCCGAACTGGGACGGCGAGGACGGGCTGTTCGACGTCGACGAGTTCGCCGACCTGCGGCACTTCCCCAACCTGAAGTCGATGACCCTGTTCTACACGGGCGACGAGGAGGCGCTGGAGGCGCTGCGCGCCCGCGGGATCGAGGCGGACTGGCTCTGACACCGGCCGCCACCGCACCGGGAACCTCGCCGTGCCGCCCCGCCGCGGCCCCGTGCCGGGCGGACGCGACGTCGACCACGGCGCGGCGTCCCGCCCCACCACCGGGGCGGGACGCCGCACCCCGCCTACTTCTCCGTGCTGAACGCGGCGTCGAAGGACGCGGCCGGCGGGTCGAACAGGTGCCGGCGGATGAAGCCGACCGCCTCCTCCGCCCCGCGCAACCGGTCCATCCCCGCGTCCTCCCACTCCACCGACACCGGCCCCCGGTACCCGATCGCGTTCAACGCCCGGAAGCAGTCCTCCCACGGCACGTCGCCGTGGCCGGTCGAGACGAAGTCCCAGCCGCGCCTCGGGTCGGCCCACGCCAGGTGCGAGCCGAGCCTGCCGTTGCGGCCGTCGAAGCGCTTCTTGGTGTCCTTGCAGTCCACGTGGTAGATGCGGTCGGCGAAGTCGAGGATGAAGCCGACCGGGTCGAGGTCCTGCCAGATGAAGTGCGACGGGTCCCAGTTCAGGCCGAACGCGGGGCGGTGGTCGACCGCCTCCAGCGCCCGCTTGGTCGTCCAGTAGTCGTAGGCGATCTCCGACGGGTGGACCTCGTGCGCGAACCGGACACCCACCTCGTCGAAGACGTCGAAGATCGGGTTCCAGCGCCGGGCGAAATCGGTGTACCCCTCGTCGATCACCGACTGCGGCACCGGCGGGAACATCGCCACGTACTTCCACGTCTTCGACCCGGTGAAGCCGACGACGGTGTCGACGCCCAGGCGGGCGGCCGCGCGGGCGGTGTCGGCCATCTCGGCCGCCGCCCGCTGCCGCACGCCCTCGGGCTCGCCGTCGCCCCAGACGCGCGCGGGCAGGATCGCCTGGTGCCGGAAGTCGATCGGGTCGTCGCAGACGGCCTGCCCGACGAGGTGGTTGGAGATCGTCCACACCTGGAGGCCGTGCTTCTCCAGCACCGCGCGCTTGGCGGTCACGTAGTCGTCGTCCGCCAGCGCCTTGTCCACCTCGAAGTGGTCGCCGGAGCAGGCGATCTCCAGGCCGTCGTAGCCCCAGCCCGCGGCGAGCCGGCACACCTCCTCGAACGGCAGGTCGGCCCACTGGCCGGTGAACAGCGTGACCGGTCGGCTCATCGGGGTTCTCCAATCGTGGTCCACGTGGATCGGCTCCCGGCGCTCTCCTCCACCGCGGCCAGCACCCGCTGCACGCGCAGGCCGTCGGCGAAGCTGGGCGCGGGGTCGGTGCCCTCGCCGATGGCGGTCAGGAAGTCGGCCGCCTCGTGCGTGAACGTGTGCTCGTAGCCGAGGAGGTGGCCGGGCGGCCACCACGCCCCCACGTACGGGTGGTCGGGTTCGGTGACCAGGACCCGGCGGAACCCGGCGTCCGGGCCGTCGGACTGGAACACCGACAGCTCGTTCATGGCCTCGAAGTCGAACGCCAGGCTGCCGCGGCTGCCGTTGACCTCCAGCCGCATGGCGTTCTTGCGGCCCAGGGCGTACCGGGTGGCCTCGAACGTCCCGAGGGCGCCGGAGGAGAAGCGCGCCAGGAACACCGCCGCGTCGTCGACGGTCACGGCGGCGCGCCCGTCGCCGTCGGGGCGCTCGGGCACGAACGTCTCCAGCGTCGCGCTCACCCCGGTGATCAGCGAGCCGGTGACGAACTGGGCGGCGTCGACGATGTGGGCGCCGAGGTCGCCCAGCGCGCCGGAACCGGCCTTCTCCCGCCGCAGCCGCCAGGTCATCGGCGCCTCGGGGTCGGACAGCCAGTCCTGGAGGTAGACCGCGCGCACGTGCCGGACGTCGCCGACGACCCCGTCCGCCACGAGTTTGCGGGCCAGGGCGATGGCGGGCACGCGCCGGTAGTTGAACGCCACCATCGAGCGGACGCCGCGGCGGGCGGCCTCCTCGGCGGCGGCGGTCATCGCCTCGGCTTCCTCGACCGTGTTGGCCAGCGGCTTCTCGCACAGCACGTGCTTGCCAGCGGCCAGCGCGGCGAGCGCGATCTCGGCGTGCGTGTCACCGGGCGTGCAGATGTCGACGAGGTGGACGTCGTCGCGGTCGACGAGCGCGCGCCAGTCGGTCTCGGCGGCGGCCCAGCCGTACCGGGTGGCGGCCTCCTTGGTGCGCACCGCGTCCCGCCCGCCGACCGCGGCCAGCTTCGGCGCGAGGGGCACGTCGAAGAAGCGGTGGACGTTGCGCCAGGCGTGCGAGTGCACCGCGCCCATGAACGCGTGGCCGACCATGCCCACGCCGATCTCTTCCGTCATCGAGCAGCCTTTCCGCGACAGCAGGGGTGAAAGGATCAGGAGTCGAAGCCGACGTCCAGGTACTGGTCGACGTTCTCCTTGGTCACCACGGCGGAGTAGGTGGTGATGGACGCGGGGATGTCGTGCTCCGCGAGGTCGCCGATACCCTTGGTCTGGCCGAGCAGGCGGGCCAGCGCGATCGCCGAGGACGCCATCGACGGGCTGTAGAGCACGGTCGCCTTCATCACGCCGCTGTCGGCCTTGATCAGGTCCATCATGTTGCGCGAGCCGGCGCCGCCGACCATGACGAACTCGGTGCGGCCGGCGCTGTCGACGGCGGCCATGACGCCGATGCCCTGGTCGTCGTCGTGGTTCCACAGCGCGTCGAGCTTGCTCGCGGACTGGAGCAGGTTGGCCGTCTGCTGCTCGCCGGACTCGGAGGTGAACTGGGCGGACACGCGCGGGCCGACCTGGAAGCCGCTGCGGGCCAGGGCGTCCTTGAAGCCGCGGCTGCGCTCCTGGGTCAGCGGCAGGGAGTCGATGCCGGCGACCTCGCCGATGATCGGGCTGCCGATGTTCTTGGCCTTCATCTGCGCGGCGATGAACTCGCCCGCGTTGACGCCCATGCGGTAGTTGTCGCCGCCGATCCAGGTCCGGTAGGCGAGCGGGGTGTCGAAGACGCGGTCGACGTTGATGACCGGGATGCCCGCGTCCATGGCCTCGCGGCCGACCTCGGTGAGGGCCTTGCCGTCGAAGGGCAGCACGACCAGCACGTCGACCTTGTCGTTGATCAGCGTCTCGACCTGGCTGATCTGCTGGTTGACGTCGTTGGTGCCCTCGGTGGCCTTGAAGGTCACGTCGGAGAACCGCTCCGCCTGGGCCCGCGCGTTCTTGGTCATGGCGGCCATCCAGCCGTGGTCGGCGGCGGGCGCGGAGAAGCCGATGGTCACCGCCTTGCCCGGCTGGGCGTTCTGGCCGGACCCGGCGGCGACGGCGTCGGGCGCGGTGTTGCCGGACTGGTTGGAGGTGCAGCCCGACAGGAGGGCGGCGGTGCCGACGGCGGTGGTGCCCCAGAGGAAGCGGCGGCGGTCGAGTGAGGGCATGGTGGTACTCCCGGGCGAGGTGTCGGGTGTTTCCGGACGGGGTGGTGCGGCTAGGTGGTGCGCGTGCCTCGGCGACGTGCGGCGGTGGTGCGCTGGAGGAGCACCGCGGCGACGATGATCACGCCCTTGGCGATGTTCTGGATGTCGGTGTCGAGGTTGTTCTGGGTGAAGATGTTGCCCAGGACGGTGAAGATGAGGACGCCGATGAGGGTGCCGATCAGCGAGCCGCGGCCGCCGGTGAGCAGGGTGCCGCCGATGACGACCGCGGCGATGGCGTCCAGCTCGTAGAACATGCCGTTGGTGGACGCGCCGGAGGTGGTGCGGGCGACGACCATGAGGGCGGCGATGCCGCAGCACAGGCCCGCGATGCCGTACACGAGCGCGGTGTGCCGCTTGACGTCGATGCCCGCCAGGCGCGCGGCCTCGGCGTTGCCGCCGACGGCGAACGTGCGGCGACCGAACGTGGTGCGGTTGAGCACGACCCAGCCGATCGCGAACACCGCGGCGAGCAGCCAGATCAGCACCGGCACGCCGAGCAGGTCGCCGCGGAAGAACGTGCTGAACCCGGTCTCGGTGATCACCTGCGTGCGGCGGCCGGACAGGCGTTCGGCCAGGCCCTTGGCGGAGGCGTACATGGCCAGGGTGGCGATGAACGGCACTATCTTCCCGTAGGAGATGAGCAGGCCGTTGACCAGGCCGCAGCCCAGGCCGACGAGCAGCGCGCACAGCACCATCACCACGGGCCCGTAGGACTGGGTGGCGACGGTGGTCATCCACACGCTCGACAGCGCCACGATCGACCCGACCGACAGGTCGATGCCGCCGCTGATGATCACGAACGTCATGCCGACGCTGACCACGCCGATGGCCGCGGCCAGGCGCAGCATGGTGGAGATGTTGGCCTCGGTCAGGAAGCTGTCCGGGCGGGTGGCGTACCCGACGGCGCACAGCACCACCAGTACGCCCAGCAGGCCGGTGAGCCGCAGGTCCAGGGCGCGCCGGCGGGGCGGCTGCTCCCGGGGCGGGGCGGATTTCGGGTCGAGGACCCTCAGTTCGGTCACTGGACCTCCTCGGTCACGGCCTTCTCGGTGAGGGTCTTGTCGGTGGGGGTTCTCCCGGCGGGGAAGCTCTCGGGAACGTCCCGCTCGGTGGCGTCCCGCTCGGTGATGTCCCGCTCGGTGACGGCGCTGCCCGCCAGCACGATGTCCAGCACGGCCGACTCGGTGAGCTCGCCGGCGGGCCGGTCCGCGACCACCTCGCCGTCGCGCAGCACCAGCACCCGGTCGGCCAGGCCGAGCACCTCGGCGACCTCGCTGGAGACGAGCACGACGGCCACCCCGGCGGCGGCCAGCTCGTGGATCACCCGGTACAGCTCGGCGCGCGCGCCCACGTCGACGCCGCGCGTCGGCTCGTCCAGCAGCAGCACCCGGCAGCCCCGGACCAGCCAGCGCGCCACCACCGCCTTCTGCTGGTTGCCGCCGGAGAACTCGGCCACCAGCCGCCGGGGGTCGGCGGGGCGCAGGTCGAGGCGCTCCAGGGTGGCGCGCGAGTCGCGCAGCTCCCGGTCGCGGTCGACGAAACCGGCGGTGCTGTAGGCGGGGAGGCTGGAGAGGGTGACGTTGTGCGCCACGCTCAGGTCCAGCAGCAGGCCCTGGGCCTTGCGCTCCTCCGGGGCCAGCCCGATGCCCGCGCGCACGGCGGCGGGCACGCTGCCCGGTTTCACCGGCCTGCCGTCGACCCTGACCACGCCCGCGTCGGGTTTGCGGGCGCCGAAAACGGTTTCCAGGATCTCGCTGCGGCCCGCGCCGACCAGGCCCGCGATGCCCAGCACCTCGCCCGCGTGGACGTGGAAGGTGACGTCGCGGAACTCGCCGGCGCGGGTCAGCCCCTCGACGGTGAGCACCTCGCGGGTGACGTCCACTGTGGACACGTCGCGGTGCGGGAAAACGGTGTCCACCGCGCGGCCCGACATCACGTCGACCAGCTCGGAGGTCGGGGTGTCGGCGGGCAGGCCGGCGGCGACCGTGCGGCCGTCCTTGAGCACGGTGACGCGGCTGCCGATGCGGCGGATCTCCTCCAGCCGGTGGGAGATGTAGAGCACGGCCACGCCGTCGGCGGTCAGCTCGGCGACGATGCGGAAGAGGTTGTCCACCTCGTCGGCGGCCAGCGCGGCGGTGGGCTCGTCCATCACGATCAGCCGGGCGTCGTGGGCCAGCGCGCGGGCCATGGACACCAGCTGCTGCCCGGCGGCCGAGAGCGAGCCCACCTCGCGGTCGGGGTCGATCTCGGGGTGGCCGAGGCGGGCCATGAGCGCGCGGGTCCGCTGCCGCGCCGCGCGGCCGCTGGTGAAGCCGAACCGGTTGGGTTCGTGGCCGAGTAGAACGTTTTCCGCCACCGAGATGCCCGGCACCAGGTCCAGTTCCTGGTACATGGTCGCCACGCCGAGCCGCAGCGCGGCCACCGGCGACGACAGGGTGGTGGGCCGGCCGCGCCAGGTGATCTCGCCCTGGTCGGGCTGGTGGGCCCCCGCCAGCACCTTGATCAGCGTCGACTTGCCCGCGCCGTTCTGGCCGAGCAGGCAGTGCACCTCGCCCTCGGCGACCTCCAGGTCCACGCCGTCCAGCGCGCGCACGCCGGGGAAGGTCTTGCCGATGCCCGTCATCCTGAGCAACGTCATGCGGGGGTGCCTTCCTGTCGGGTGCCTTCCTGGTCCGCGCCGTGCGGTAAATCGTTTTCCCTCACCGGCACCAGGGTCGGGTCGTCGAGCACGCGCCGCAGCGCCGCCAGCGCCGCACCGCGCGCGCCGGCGGTGAAGCCGAACGTGGACGCGGTGATCGAGGTGCCCTCCTGGCGCTGCGGCACGACCAGCCAGTCCTGGAGGGCGGCGAAGTAGCCGCCGAGCACGATGCGCCTCGGGTTGAGCAGCGCGGTCAGCACGGACAGGCCGGTGGCCAGGTGCTCGGCCGTGCGGTGCAGGGCGTCGACCGTGCGCGCGTCGCCGCGTTCGGCGCGGGTGCGCAGGATGCACATGCGCTCGCCCCGGGACAGGTGCGGGTCGTGCACCTGGTCGTGCCGGGGCGCGCAGGCGTGCAGGAACGCGTCGAGGCCCACCCTGGTGTTCCAGCAGCCGCGCTTGCCGCAGCCGCAGTGGGGGCCGAAGTGGTCCAGGACCATGTGCCCGATCCCGCCGGCGCGGTTGTCCGCGCCCCGCACCAGGGCGCCGTTGGTGATCACGCCCGCCTCCACCTCGTGGTCGCCGTTGAGGTAGACGAGGTCGTCGACGGGGTCGGCGTCGTGCTCGGCGCGGGCGGCGAGGTGGGCCTCGTTGTCCACGTCCAGGCGGTCGATCGGCAGGCCGGTGCGGGCGGCGAGCCCGTCGACCACGGCCACCCCGCGCCAGCGCAGCGGGGTGGCGGTGACCGTGCCGGCGCGGTGGTCGGCGCGACCGGGCACGGCGACGGTGACGCCCGTCCAGCCGGCCCGCGCGACGTCGTCCAGGGCCCGGCGGGTCAGGTCGGCCAGCTGGTCGAGGGCGTGCTCGGGGACGGTGGTGTCGCAGGCCCGCCGGCGGCGCAGGTGGACCTCGCCGGTCAGGTCGGTGACGGTCGCGCCCAGGCTGCCCGGACGGATGTCGAGGCCGATGCCGCAGGCCGCGCCGGGGCGGAGCCGGACCAGGCCGCCGGGACGGCCCTGGGTGGTCGTGGTGCCCGCGGTCTGGGTGAGGCCCCGGTGGTCGAGGTCGACCAGCAGCGGGGACAGCGTCGCCTTCGAAAGACCCGATCTCGCGGCGAGCTGGGCGCGGGAGACCGGGCCGTGGGCACGGAGCGTGCGCAGGAGGAGGGCGAGGTTGGCCTCGCGCCTGCTCTCGGTCTGCGCCTGCATCGCGTCTCCGACTTCGTCGAGGGAGCCGATCAAAGGAGGTGGTCCAGCTCACGTTCCCGGGTGAGTTGCGGCAGATCCTGACAGTTCGGCAGGCGAGCTGACAAGAACTCGGGCCGACTTTTGTCAGTTCGTTGCAAAAGTCGGTCCATTTATGACAGAAGGAGGGGTGTGCCGACACCGAGCGCAGCCGATTCCGGACATGCCGCTGTTCCGTGAGTCCCGCTCGACTTCACGGAGGAGAGATCGGATCTCTGTGGGTCAGCCCGCTGCGGAGAAGGCGCGGTCCGTGCCGGACCACGCGGCGCCGGTCACACCGGCCAGGTCACCCAGCTCGGACAGCACGATGGGCAGGTTGCCCGTCGCCAGGGGCAGCGAGCGGCGGTAGACCGCGCTGCGCACCTCGGCCAGTAGCGAGTGCCCCAGCCGGGACACGCCGCCGCCGATCACCACCATCCCCGGGTTCAGGAAGCTGACCAGGGACGCCACCACGTGCCCCAGCCGCCGGCCGCCCTCGCGGACCAGGTTGGCCGCCGCGAAGTCGCCCGCCGCGGCCGCCGCGCCCACGTCCTCGGCGTTGAGCGAGCCCTTCCCGCCCAGCGCGGCGGCCAGCGCCACCGACCGGCCGCTGCGGGCCAGCGTGGTCGCGTCCCGCGCCAGGGCCGCGCCGCCGAAGTACGCCTCCAGGCACCCGACCTCACCGCAGGCGCACGCGGGCCCGAAGTCGTCCAGCCGGATGTGCCCGATGTCGCCGGCCGTGCCCGCCACCCCCCGGTAGACGCGCCCGCCGAGCACGATCCCGCAGCCGATGCCCGTGCCGACCTTGACGAAGATCAGGTCCTCAAGCGACCGGGCCACGCCCGCGTGCCGCTCCCCCAGCGCCATGGCGTTGACGTCGTTGTCGACCGTCACCGGGCAGCCCCACCGGCCGGCCAGCTCGTCGCGCACCGGGTAGCGGTCCCAGCCGGGCATGATCGGCGGCGCCACGGGCATGCCGTCGCGGAAGCTCACCGGACCGGGCAGCCCGATGCCCGCGCCGATCAGCCGGCCCGGCGCCTTGGCGTAGACGACGTCGGCGAGCTCGACCACGCGGCTGAGCACCCGCGCCGGCCCGCCCCGCACGTCGCACTCCTCGCTGCGGCTCTCCAGCACCTCGCACCGGCCGTCGGTGACCGCGACCCGCACCGAGGTGGCGCCCACGTCCACGCCCAGCACGCGCAGGTCGTCGGCCAGGTGCACCAGCGTGGAACGCCGCCCGCCCCGACTGGCCGCCGGACCGCCGACCTGGACCAGGCCGACGTCCACGAGCCTGGCCAGCTCGCCGGTCAGCTTCGCCCGGGGCAGCTCCAGCCGCTCGCCCAGCGCCACCCTGGACATCGCGCCCTCGTCGCGCAGCACCGCCAGCAGCTCCGACTGCTCCCCGGAGACCACGTGCGGCTGCCTGCCGCTGCCCGTCGCGCTCATCGCGTTACCCCGCCCGAAGTCCGATCCCGTTGCCCCCGCACCAATCTAGGCCCGACCCCGGGCGGGTGGTTCGACAGATCGGGTTCACCCCCGGCGCGGCCCCGGCCGGCGGCGTCGAGGAGGGAGGCGTCAGGTCCGGCTCGGGCAGGTCCGGCTCCGGCAGGTCCGGCTCCGGCAGGTCCGGCCTGAGCAGACCGGTCTAGGCAGGTCCGGCTTGGGCGGCTCCGGCCGAGGCCGCTCCGGGCTGGACGGGTCCGGGCTCGGCGAGGTCGACCCTGGCGGGTCCGGCCTGGGCCGGCACCGGGCACGTGCCGGCCGCCGCCCACCGCTCGTGCAGGTCGGTCGGGATGCTGAGGGTGGTGGACTGGCCGTTGGTGAGGTCGCGGACGCTGCCGCCGAGCAGGAGCGCGCCCGCGCGGTCCAGGATGGCGGTGGCCAGGGCGCTGTTGTCCTCCGAGCGCTCCAGCGCCCGCACCAGGCGGGCGCCCGTGCTGACCACCCGCCCCCAGCCGCGCGAGTTCGGGACCTCCATCCAGTCCGCGACCTCGGGGTTGACCACCTGCCGGACCATCGCGGCCACGACGCCGTCGAAGACCTTGCCCGGGAACAGCCGCTCGTACAGGTCGAGCAGGTGACGGGTGAGCACCACACCATCCGGGGAGGGGCCGTAGGCGGCCTCGACCACCGCCGTGCTCAGCTCGCGCGCCTCCTCCAGCGACTCGGGCAGGGCCTCGACCGGAATGCCGAGCATCGCGCCGGTGACCCGCCACACGTAGTAGTAGTCGGCGGCCTCCTCCTCGGTGACGGAGATGCCGATGCGGCGCATCCCCTCGATCACCTGCACGGAGAAGATGAGGAGCGCGCCGACCATGTCCTGCTGGCACACCGGCACGCCGTCGGCCTCGACGTCCCAGCGGCCGGACGTGGTGAGGAAGTGCCGGACGGCGGCGTGGATGAGGCGGGTCTTCTGGATGGTGGGCACGAACGTCCCGCCCGAGCCGAAGGCGTCGCGGCCCATCATGTTCATGACGAACTGCGAGGTCTCCGACAGCCGCCGGTGGGGCTGGTTGAGGCCGTGGGTCAGGGTCAGCACCCGCGAGGCGCGGGGCTGGGCGTAGCAGTTGACCATGGCGCCGAAGGTGAGCACCGAGGCGACGTGCACGCCGTCGTCCACGAAGAACCCGTAGGCCCTGGCCACCCGGTCGTGGTCGACCCAGTCCGGCGGGTTGTCCGTGGCGACCAGGAAGTCCCGCACCAGGTCGGGCAACTGCTCGGGGATGGGCTGGTCGTTGGCGCGGAAGTGCTCCAGCACCTCGTTCACCACGCTCACGCGGTTGGTGGCGACCAGGTCGGCCACGACCGCGTCGGCGAGCGGGTCGCCCTGGAACTTCAGGGCGTCGAAAGCGGCTGCGTCGAACACGGGGACCCGCCCTTCACATGTAGGTGATAACCACCTCACTCTTCGTGCGCACCGGAGACCAGAACACGATCCGGTGAAGCGCGGAGCGGGAGTGACACCCAGCGTGGGTTGTCCGCATCGGTCGGGTCCCGGCCTGCGTCCCCCCGAGGGGTGCAACGGGGCGGATGGCGGTGCCGTCGAGCGCGGTGAAGCCGGTCCGGAGACGACGGGCGGACCCGCCCGGCACGAGGAGCGGCAGACCGGGCAGGACCCGGGCAGGCGCGTCAGCGGGCGGGCGGCGGCTCGGGGTCTTCAGACGCCTGCGACTCCAAAGGATGAATCCCTGTTCGTTGCTTTTCTGAGACCTCCGTAACCCCCGGTTCAACGGAGAGTGACAGACACCCCCTAGGTAACGTGACGCGCGTCACCCATAACGGATCTGTCCTTGCCCCCGGAAATCACGAGCGGTTACGTTTCCGCGCGCAGATCACGGTTCTGTCACCGAACGGACACGGGCCCGAATCCCCCGAAAAACCGGGCCCCGACCACCTGGATCCCCCGCCAGGCCCGGTGCCGGAATTCCCCGACGCAGGAGGCTGCACCGTTGGCTCGGCACGCGCGACCAAAGAACAACAGCGAGGACACCTTCCGGTTCCAGGTCCCACTGCCGCCCCCTCCCGGTTACCGGGGCGCGCACCGGGCCGAGCCTGAGCGGGTCCTGCCCAAGCGCCTGGCCGGCGTCGCCGTGGCCGTCGGTGTCGTGGGCGGTGGCGCCGGCGCCGCCGCGGCCACCATGACCGGGCAGTTCACCCCGGTCGCGGGCGGTGCGGAGTTCGCCGTGGTGCCGGACACCAGCGTCCGGACCGGCAAGGTCGACACCGTCCACGCGATCAACCTGGGGTCGGAGACCGCCCGCATCATCCGCCAGGAGCAACTGACCGCGCTGCACGCGTTCAACCAGGCCAGCACCTTCGCCCAGGACGGGTACGCGGCCCGCAAGGCGGCTGAGGAGAAGGCGGCCAAGGAGGCGATCGAGGCGGCCAAGCCGCCCAAGCAGCGGCAGGTCGAGGGCTGGATCCGCGAGGCCATCGGCATCCTCGCCGCCAACGGCACGGCCATCGACGAGGGCAGCCTCGACGAGATCTACACGATCATCATCAAGGAGTCCAACGGCAACCCGAACGCCGTCAACACCTGGGACTCCAACGCCATGCGCGGCACGCCGTCCAAGGGCCTGATGCAGTGCATCGACCCCACGTTCCAGGCGTACAAGCTGTCGGGCCACAACGACATCTACAACCCGGTGGACAACATCATCGCCGGCGTCCGCTACACCTACGCGCGCTACGGCGGCTTCCACAACCACCCCGGTCTGGTCTCCATGGCCGCCGGCTCCGGCTACCTGGGCTACTGACCCCACCCGGGCTGGCGACGCCCCTCTGGTGACGGCGCGATCGGTACCGCGCCGCTACCGGGGGTTCGGCCCGGCCAGGGGTTCAGCCCAGCCGGAGGTCCGCCACGCGGATCGGCGACGGGGTCGTGCCGCTGGAGCGCTGCTGGTACTGGAACGACAGCACGCCGTCCACCGCGACCCGCGACAGGTCCACGTTGACCTCGCCGAAGGCGTTCATCGACGGCCGGTCGAACACCAGGGTCCAGTCCGTCCAGCCGGAGGCCCGGCTCGCCGAGACGACCCGGCCGCGCGGCATCACCAGGTAGGCGTTGTCGTCGCGGTCGAACACCAGCTTGGTGCGCTGCGTGCTGCCCGGCGGCACGGGCACCTCCCGCTTGGTCCACGTCCCGCCGGCGTTGCGGAACACGTGGAAGGTGCGGCCGTACTGGGCGCGCTGCTGGGCGTAGTTCGACACGCACTGCGTGAACCGGCCCGGCACGTAGCTGATCACCACGTGCGGCATGCCGGTCGAGTCGACCGCCTGGCCCTCCTGGTTCATCAGCCCGTGGTCGGGGTCGAGCGGGTCGACGACCAGGCCCGGCGAGGTGACCGAGACGCCGGTGCCGCCGGTCGTGCCGACCACCGCCCCCGCGGCGTTGCGCCACGTCCGGCCCCGGTCGTCGCTGTAGACGTAGCCGGTGTCGTGGTTGGTCAGGCCGCCGGAGCTGCACAGCACCCCGGCGTTGCCCTCGCGCCAGGTGAACGAGACGTGCAGCCGACCGCGCCGGTCGTAGGTCAGACCGTGCACGTACATGTTGCGGGTCGTGGAGACGACCCCGTTGGGACCGGTGTAGTCGCCGGTCGCCGACGACCACGCGCCCAGTCTGCGCCACGCGCCGTCGGTGTACTCGGCCAGTTCGTTCACGCCGTTGCCCGAGCCGCCGGTCCGGTAGCTGAACTGGAGCACCCCCTCGGGGGTGACGACGAACTGCGGGTAGGTCATGTTGCCCAGCTCGACCCCGCCCAGGGTCCGCTGCACCGACCCGAACAGCGAGGCCGACCAGCGGTGCGCGCCGGGGCTGGACACCAGGCCGGAAATCGATTTCGCGTAGTGCACGCGGGTGTTGTGGGTGTCCATGGCCACGTGCAGGACGCCGTCGCGCGGCGAGACGCCCAGGGAGATCACGTTGTGCGAGTCGTCGGCGCTGAGCCGGTGCGGCAGTACAGCGGTCTCCCAGGCGCCGCCGAGCGCGCGGCGCGCGACCACCGCGTTGCGGCTCGCCGTGTACCAGGCCGCGTACTGGTGGCCGTTGTGGGTGATCAGGCCGTCCTGGAAGGCGTTGTTGTTGACCAGGCCGTCGTAGGAGACGAAGTACAGCGCGGACTGGTCCAGCGGCGTGTCGGACAGCGGGGTCACCGCAGGGGCGGCGTGGGCCGCGCCGGGACCGCCGACCGACGCGGCCAGCACCAGCGCCACCACGGCGCCCTGGTAAAACGATTTCCGCCTCATGCCGCCACCCCGTCCATCCGGATCATCTGCCCCTCTGCCTGCGTGAAATGCATCCGCAGCTGCTGGCCCGACACCCGCAGGCCCTGCCGCCGGGTACAACGATTTCCAGAGCCCGGGGTGGCCGTGGACCAGCGGGTGGTGACGCCGTCGCCGTGCTCGGAGTTCCACAGCACCCTGCCCGCCGCGCGGACCTCGTCGCCCAGCAGGCAGCCCTTCTGGCGGCAGGCGGCGGGCCGTCGGCGGCACGCGAGAACGCGGCGGCGGAACTCCAACAGGCCGCCACGGGTGGCCCAACAGCGACCGCGCGCGGCACGGTGCGTCGAGAGTGCAGCGTCATCGCCGATCCCCCTGCTGGAGTGGTGTCGCCCACTCCATCCCGTGGCACACTCAAGGTCAACGAACCGAACAGGAACGATCAAAGTCGATCGGAACCGACGATGAGGCTGGCGGCGCAGCGACGTGACCTGATCCTGGCGGCGGTCCGCGCGAACGGCGTGGTGCGGCTGGCGGACCTGGTGGACCAACTGGGCGTCACGGTGGTGACGGTGCGCCGGGACGTCACCGCGCTGGCCGACCGCGGCCTGGTCGCCCGCGTGCACGGCGGGGTCACCATGCCGCGCCACGGCGAACCGCAGGCGGTCGTGCGGACGTGGCAGGCCCTGCCGAGCCAGGGCCTGTCCGGCCCGGCGCTCTCAGGGCAGGCCCTTTCGGGGCACGTCCTCTCGGGGCACGTCCTGCCGGGGCAGGCGTCGGGCCAGGCCCCGCCGGGGCACGTCCTGGTCGGCATGGTCGCCCCGTCGGAGGACTACTACTGGCCCGCCGTCATCCAGGGCGCGCAGGCCGCCGTCGGCGCGGGCGGGGGTCGCCTGGCGCTGCGCACCTCCTGCTACCACGCGGCGGAGGACCGGCGGCAGGTGATCACGCTGCTCGACCGGGGCGTGCAGGCGCTGCTGGTCGCGCCGAGCACGGACGGCCCGGCGGGCGTGGACCTGATGCGCTGGCTGGGCGCGCTGCCCGTGCCGGTGGTGCTGATCGAGCGCGTGCCGCCGCCGGAACTGCCCACCATCGGCCTGGACGCCGCGGTCACCGACCACGCGCTGGGCGCGGGTCTGGCGGTGCGGCACCTGGCGACCCTGGGCCACCGGCGAGTGGGCTTGGTCGTGTCGCGACCGAGCCCGCACCACGAGGCGATCCGGTCCGGGTGGCGGGAGGCGGTGACCTCGCTGGACCTGCGGCCCGCGCCGGTGGTGGAGGTGCCGCCGTTCGGGTCGGCCGACTGGCCCGCGGTGTGCGACGACGTGCTGGACGGGTGCGTGCGCGCGGGTGTGCGGGCCCTGCTGGTGCACGCCGACCGCGAGGCCATCGGCCTGGTGGAACGCGCCCGCGACCGGGGGCCGGCGGTGCCGGACGAGCTGGCGGTGGTGTCCTACGACGACGAGGTGGCCGCGGCTGCCGACCCGCCGCTGACCGCCGTGCGACCGAGCAAGCACCGGCTCGGCGCGCTGGCGGCGCAACTGGCGCTGGCCCGGGTGGCCGACCCGCTGGACCGGCCGGTCCACCGCGTCGCGCTGTGGCCCAGCCTGACCGTGCGCGAGTCCTGCGGAACGCCGCGGCACCACTCGGCCTAGCCGGCAGGCACCACCCGAGGTACACGCCGCGCGACCCGGCGCCGAACCGCACGGCCGCGCCATGCACCCACGACTGCACGGCCGCACCACACGGCACGGCCGCACCGCCCGCCCAGCACCGCGCCCCACCCACTCCCGCACCGCGCCAGCCCACGCCCCGCCCACGCCCGGCCCAGCCCGCATCGCCCCAGCCCAGCCCGGCCCACCCACGCCCCACACCCCCACCGCGCCCCCACCCCCGCCTTGACACGCCACCCCGCCGTACGCCAACCTACTTTCACTAATTAATTAGTGAAAGGGTCATGGGTGATCGAGTTCCGGATCGACCCGCGCTCCGGTGTCGCCACCTACCAGCAGCTCGTCAACCAGACCAGGCACGCCCTGCGCCTGGGACTGCTGCGACCGGGCGACCAGCTGCCGACCGCCAAGGAGGTGGTCGCCGCCACCGCCATCAACCCGAACACCGTGCTCAAGGCGTACCGCGAGCTCGAACGGGAGGGCCTGGTGGAGGCCCGGCGCGGCGTGGGGACCTTCGTGTCCTCGGCCCCGCCGCAGCCGGACGCCGCCGAGATCGGCGCCGAGCTGGCGGACTGGGTGCGCCGGGCCAAGGCCCAGGGGCTGGACCGGGAGTACGTGGAAGCCCTCGTCACAGCACGCCTCGACGAGCACTACGGAGGAAAGTGAGTGAGCACGTTGACCCCCGCACTCGAAGCCGGGGCGCTGGCCATGCGCTACCGGCGCGGCTGGGCGCTGCGCGACTGCGCGTTCACGCTGCCCGCCGGGCGGATCTCGGCGCTGATCGGCCCGAACGGCGCGGGCAAGAGCACCCTCATGCGCATCGCCACCGGCCTGCTGCGCCCGACCGGCGGCGCGATCCGCGTCCTCGGTGAGGAACCGACCCACCGCGGCGCGCACCCCGGGCTCGCGTTCCTCGCGCAGGACAAGCCGCTGTACAAGGGTTTCACCGTCGCGGAGATGCTGCGGGCCGGCGAGGAGCTGAACCCGACGTGGGACCGGGAGTACGCGCACCGGCTGGTGCGCGAGGCCGGCGTGCCGGCGCACGCCCGGATCGGCACCCTGTCCGGCGGGCAGCGCACCCGGGTCGCCCTGGCCCTCGCGCTGGGCAGGCGGCCGCGGCTGGTGCTGCTCGACGAGCCGCTGGCCGACCTCGACCCCGTGGCGCGCCAGGAGGTGATGCAGACGCTGCTCGCCGAGGTCGCCGACACCGAGCTGACCGTGCTGCTGTCGTCCCACGTGATCGCCGACCTGGACGGCGTGTGCGACCACCTGGTGCTGCTGACCGACGGGCGGGTGCGGCTGCACGGCGACGTCGACGAGCTGCTGGCCGGGCACCGCGTGCTGATCGGCTCCCGGGACCTGGAGCCGCCGCCCGGCGTGGTCGAGTTCCGCGCGACCGGGCGCCAGGCCACCGTGCTGGCGCGCACCGGCGACGTGCCCGGCTGGGACAACAACGCGCCCTCGCTGGAGGAACTGGCGCTGGGCTACCTGCGATCCCCGAAGGAGGCGGCGGCATGACCTGGGTGGCCTGGCGGCAGCAGCGGCTCCAGATCCTGGTGTGCCTCGGTGTCGTCGTCGCGTTCGCGGCGGTGATGACGTGGGTGCGCTTCGGCGCGGCGGCCATCGCGCACGACCCCGCCCTGGTCGAGGCGACCTACGAGCGGTACGTGGACTACCAGCGCCTGGTCCTGCTGGCGCTGCCGGTGCTCATGGGCACCTTCGCGGGGGCGCCGCTGTTCGCCGCCGAGATCGAGCGGGGCACCCACGTGTTCGGCCTGACCCAGGGGATCAGCCGGAACCGGTGGTGGGCGACGAAGCTGGCCGGGGTCCCGGTCGTGCTGGGGATGACGGTGCTCGGCCTGGTCAGCTCGTGGTCGGACCAGGTGCTGGGCGCCCTGACCTACAACAGCCGCCTGAACACCCCGATGTTCGAGGTGCAGGGCCTGGTGCCGGCCGCGTACACCGCGCTGGCGTTCACCCTGAGCGCGGCGCTGGGTCTGCTGCTGCGCAACGGCCTCGCGGCCATGGTGCTGACGATCGTGGCCTACGTGCCGCTGGTGGGCGTGGTGGCGAGCGTGCTGCGCCCGTCGTACGCGACGCCCGTGTCGGAGGTGGCGCCGCGGCTGCCGGAGGGCGCCTGGCGCAGGGGCACGACCTTCCTCGACGGCGCCGGCAACGAGGTCCCGTCCGGGGTCGCGGGGTGCGTCGGCCGGTTCGAGGAGTGCCTGGCCGAACGCGGGTTGACCGTGCGGTGGGCCTTCCACCCGGCGGACCGGTTCTGGTCCTTCCAGGCGATCGAGGCGGGGCTGTTCGCCGCGCTGTGCGCGGCGCTGCTCGCCGTGGGCGCGTGGGCGCTGCACAAGCGCCTGCGGCTGGGCTGATCGGGCGACGACGACCGGGGGTGGGGGAACGTTCCACCACGAATGTTCCGCCACAACGGTTCCGCCGCAACAGTTTCGCCGCAACAGTTCCACCGGTGTGAGGCGGGTGTGAGCCGATCGCGATGGATCATTGCCCAATGCGTCGGTGAACGCCACGATGGGCCTACGGCGGGATCAACGAGGAGGCCACCGTGGGTCGGTACCGGTTACACGTCAACGGTGAGCGGCGCGTGGTGGACGTCCCGGCGGACACACCGCTGCTGTGGGCGCTGCGCGAGCAGCTGGGCGTGCTGGGTCCCAAGTACGGCTGCGGCGTCGGCGCGTGCGGCGCGTGCACGTCCCTCGTGGACGGCCGGGCGGCGCGGCCGTGCGTGACCCCCGTCGCCGACGCGCAGGGCAAGCGGATCACCACGATCGAGGGGCTGTCCGAGGACGGCGACCACCCGGTGCAGCGGGCCTGGCTGGAGCTGGACGTGGCCCAGTGCGGCTACTGCCAGCCGGGGCAGATCATGTCGACGGTGGCGCTGCTGTCCCACAACCCCGACCCGGACGACGCGGAGATCGACGCGGCGTTGCGGGACAACGTGTGCCGCTGCGGCACGTACTCGCGGATCCGGTCGGCCGTGCGGCGCGCGGCCCAGCTGAAGCGGGGCGAGCGGTGATCAACCGACGGGCTTTCCTGGGGAGCGTGCTGGTGGTCTCCGCGCCGGTGGCGCTGCCCGGCCTGGCGTCGGCGGCGCCGGCGGCGGACCTGGCGCCGAACGTGTTCGTGCGGCTGGACGGCCGCGGCCGGATCACCGCCACCGTGCCCAAGTCGGACTCCGGGCAGGGCGTGCGCACGGTCGTCGCCCTGCTGGTCGCCGAGGAGCTGGTGGTCGACCTGGACGATGTGCGCGTGGAGCAGGCGCCCGGCGACACCGCGCGGTACGGGTCGCAGATGACCGGCGGCTCGGGCTCCGTGCGGCAGCTCGACACCCCCATCCGCACCGCCGCCGCCACGGCCCGGTGCCTGCTGGTCGCCGCCGCGGCGGCGCGGTGGGGCGTGCCGGTCGAGGAGTGCGCGGCCCGCGACGGCGCGGTCCACCACCGCCGCCGGCGGCTGTCCTACGCGGAGCTGGTGCGCGACGCGGCGGCGCTGGACCCGGCCTCCGTGCCGGTCGCGACGCTGCCGCCGGAGCGGTGGCGGCTGATCGGCAAGACCCGCGCGGGCCGCGTGGACGCGAGGGACGTGGTGACCGGCCGGGCCCGCTACGGCATCGACAACCGGCCGCGGGACGCGCTGGTCGCCGTGGTGCTCCGGCCGCCGTGGATCGGCGCCCGGGTCACCGCCGTGGACGACGCCGCGGCGCGCGCGGTGCCCGGCGTGGTCGCGGTGACCACCCTGGAGCCGGGGACGGCGGGCCAGGGCGGGGTCGCGGTCGTCGCGCGGTCGACACCGGAGGCGCTGCGCGGGCGCGAGGCGCTGCGCGTGACGTGGAGCGGCGGCACGCCGACCGCCGACAGCCGGGTGTGGCTCGACGAGCTGGAGGCGGCGCTGCCCGCGCCGGCGGTCGCGCCCGGACCGGTGGCGTTCGAGGCGACCTACCGGCTGCCGCTGCTCGCGCACGCGCCGATGGAGCCGATGAACGCCACCGCGCACCTGACCGCGACCGGGCTGACCGTGTGGGCGCCCACCCAGGACCCCGGCGGCCTGCGCGCGGACCTGGCCCGCCGGACCGGCCTCGCCGAGGCGGCCGTGCGCGTGGAGACCTCGCTGATGGGCGGCGCGTTCGGCCGGCGCTTCGACAACGACGCGGTGCTGGAGGCGGTGGCCTGCTCGCGGGTCGCGGGCGCGCCGGTGGCCGTGCTCTGGACCCGCGACGACGACACGCGGCACGACTCGTACCGGCCGATGTCGGCGCACCGGCTCTCGGCCGTGGTCGACGGCTCCGGCGTGCCCACGTGGCGGTCGCACGCCGTGGCCACCTGGCCGTTGACCGTCGCGCCGTTCCTGCCCCCGGGCTTCGTGCGGCTCAACGGCGACCGGTTCCCCTACGCCGTGCCGGGACGGGTGGACGTGGCGACGCTCCCCGCGCCCCTGCGCACCGGCTTCTGGCGGTCGGTCTACGCCGGGCACCTCCAGTACGCGGAGGAGGTCTTCCTCAGCGCGCTGGGCGACCGGGCCGGCGTGGACCAGGTGGAGCTGCGCCGCCGGCTGCTGCCCGCCGACTCGCGGCTGCGGCGGGTGCTCGACGCGGCGGCGGCGCGGGCGGGCGCGACACCGCCCGGTACCCGGCGCGGCGTGGCCTGCCACGACGACTACGGCTCGGTGTGCGCGGTGGTGGCCGATCACGCCGACGGCCGGGTGCGGCGGGTCGTCGCGGCCGTGGACGTGGGCCTGGCGCTGCACCCGTCCGGGGTGCGGGCGCAGGTCGAGGGGTGTGTGGTGGACGCGATGTCCACCGTGTTCGGCGCGCAGGTCACCGTGCGCGACGGCCGGGTGGTGGAGTCGTCGTTCCGCGACTACGCGTGGTTGCGCATCGACCGGGCGCCGGAGGTGGACGTGGTGGTCGTGCCGTCGGACGCGCCGGTCGGCGGGCTCGGCGAGCTGGCCTACCCGCCCGCCGCGGCGGCCCTCGCCTCCGCGTCCGGGCACGAGGTGACCGGGATGCCGGTGGGCGTGGCGATCGGGTAGCCGGACACCGCCGGTCGAACGGCAGGCGGCCCGCGCGAGCCGCTCGGGGGTCCTCGTCGGTCGCGGTCACCCCGTCCCGGTGGGACCGGGTCGGCCCAGGTCGGCCAGCACCGCCCGCGCCGCGCGGCGGCCCGACACCAGGGCGCCCTGGATCGAGCTGGTGTCCCGGTGGTCGCCGCACACGTACCGGCGCGGGGCCAGGCGCACCGGTGCGCGCAGCCGGTGCGGCGCGGGCATGGCCGGCACCGCCCTCGGGACCTCGTAGCGCGCCAGGACCTCCCAGTTCCGCGTGGACGTGCCGTACAGCACGTCCAGCCGCGCGCGCACCTCCCCCTCGGTCGCCTCCCCCGGCACCGACGCCTGCACCAGCGGCGCGTTCGGCGAGTAGTCGGGCGCGACCTCGGAGAGCACCGCCGTGTTGACCACCGGCCCGCCGTCGCCGTCGACCACCAGGGTCGGGTCCCGCAGCGGCGAGGCGGGCGGCCGGAAGTACCACGTGGTGACGCCGTGCCAGGTCGGCGCGCCCAGCCCCGGCCACAGCCGGTCGGCGGTCGTGCCGTCGGTGGCGATGACGACGTGCCGGGCCCGGACGCTCGTGCCGTCCGCCAGTCGCACCCCGCTGCCGGTCACCTCGGCCACCTCCGCGCCCAGCCGCACGTCGAGCCCTCGCGCGAGCTGCCGGGGCAGCTCGCCCATGCCGAGCGCGGGCAGCGCCGCGCCGCCGCGCGCGAAGCTGCGCCACACCAGGTGGAAGAACCGCGCCGACGTGGTCAACTCGCGCTCCAGGAACACCCCGGCCAGGAACGGCCGGAGCACCTCGTCCACGGCCCGGTCGGACAGGCCCCGGCGGGCCAGCTCCTCGCGCGTGCTCCGGTCGTCCCCGTCCAGCAGGGCCCGGACCGGGCCGACCAGGTCCCGCACCGACAGCGCGGCCAGCGCGAGCAGGTCCCGGGGCCCCAGCACCCGCTGCGCCACCGCGCCGCGCCAGGCGTGCGCGCCGTCGCGGGGGTCGGCCAGCAGGTCGTGCCGCCCGCGGCGCTGCACGAACGCACCCGGCCGGAAGTGCCTCAGGTCCAACGCGTCCAGGTCGACCCCCGCCAGCGCCGGGTAGGCGGGCAGCAGGAGCTGGAAGCCCCGGTCGAAGCGCACCCCGTCGACCACGTCGGTCCGGACCCGGCCGCCCACGTCGTCGGCCGCCTCCAGCACCACCGCGCCGATCCCCGCCGCGGCCAGTTCGCGCGCCGCGGTGAGCCCGGCCAGCCCGGCCCCGACGACCACCACCTCAACCATGGCCCCGACGCTAGGCAGGGTCGCGGGCGGGTGCACGACGAGTCGGGGCTCCCGGGCGGCCCGCGAACCCCCGGAACGCGAACCCCGGGAGCCGGGACCGCGACCCTCAGGGGTGCCGGCCCAGCACGTCGGCCGCGTGCACCGCCTCCAGCGACAGCGTCTTGTAGCCGACCTCCTCGAACAGCACGGTCAACCGGTCGGTCTCGCTCTGCACCACGGTCCCGGCGCCGAACTCCGCGTGCCGCACCCGGGACTGCGCCGGGTACTCGGGGTTGGCCGGGACGCCGGTGCCCGCGTCGCCGCTCCAGCACGTGTCGCAGTTGCCGCACGCCCGCTCCAGCACCTCGCCGAAGTACCCGATCAGGTGTTGCCGCCGGCACGCCCTGGTCTCGGCGTAGGCGCGCAGCACCTCGATGCGCGACCGGTCCAGCCGCTGGAGCCGCTCGGCCTCCTACACCGCGAGGTCCGCGGCCCGCGCGGGCTCGACCACCAGCCGGAACCGCGCGCGCTCCACGACCACCGCGCCGACCCGCTCCAGCAGGTTCACCCCGGTGGTGACCTTGCGGCGCGAGCTGCCGAACCCGCGCGTCAGCTCGGTGACCCGCTGCCCCGGCCGCTCGCCGACGAACGCCGCCAGCGCCAGCAGGTCGTCCCGGTCCACGTGCCGGGACTGGAGGAACCGCTGGAGCCCCAGGTCCTGCGACCGGTAGAACAGCACGCCCCGCGCCGGGTCGCCGTCGCGCCCGGCCCGCCCGATCTCCTGGTAGTAGGCGTCCAGCGAACCCGGCGCGGACGCGTGCGCGACGAACCGCACGTCCGGCTTGTCGATGCCCATGCCGAACGCCGAGGTGGCCACCACCAGGTCGGTCGACCCGCCCATGAACGCGTCCTGCACGCGTTCCCGCTCGGCGGCCCCCATGCCGGCGTGGAACGGCTCGGCGCCCAGCTCCTCCGCGTAGCGGGCGGCGTCCTTGCGGGTCGCCACGTACACCAGGCCCGGCCGGGGCGCCTCGCGCACCCACCCCAGCACCGCGCGGCGCTTGTCGTCGTCGGAGGTGAACATCCGCACCTCCAGCGACAGGTTCGGCCGGTCGAAGCCGATCGCCACCACGGCCGGGTCATCCATCCCCAGGTGGGTGATCACGTCCTCGCGCACGGTCGTGCCCGCGGTGGCGGTCAGCGCCAGCACCGGCGGCCGGCCGATCCGCTCCACCGCGCCCGCCAGCCGCAGGTAGTCCGGCCGGAAGTCGTGGCCCCACGCCGAGACGCAGTGCGCCTCGTCCACCACGAACAGCGCCGGCTTCCCCAGCCGGTCGAGCACCTCGGGGTTGGCCAGCTGCTCGGGCGACACGAACAGGTACCGCGCCTCGCCGCTCTCCACCGCCTCCCACGCCCTCGCGTTGTCCCCCTCGGACTGACCGGAGTTGACCAGCACCGCCATCGACGCGCCCGCCCCGCGCAGCGCGGCCACCTGGTCCCGCTGGAGCGCGATCAGCGGCGACACCACGACGACCAGCCCGTCCAGCAGCACACCGGGCACCTGGTAGACCGCCGACTTGCCCGCCCCGGTGGGCAGCACGACGAAGACGTCCCGGCCCGCGAGGACCTGCTCCATCGCGTCCAGCTGCTCGGCGCGCAGCTCCGGCCACCCGAACACCTCGGACGCCGCCGCGCACAGGCGCTCCCGGTCACCCACGACCCACCCGCTCCCAGAAGTGCGCCAGGGTGGCCGCGCCCGCGAGCAGCACGTCCACCGACACGCGTTCGTCGCTGTCGTGCCAGCGGTCCTCGGGCAGACCGGTGCCGAAGAACAGCACCGGCGCGCCCACCCGCTCGGCCAGCAGGGCGGCGGGACCGCCGCCCGCGTTGCCCATCCGCCCCACCGGCCGGCCGAACCCCTCCCGCACCGCCTCCACCAGCAGTTCCAGCTCGGGCAGGTCCTCGGGGGTCCGGTACGCCTCCTGCGCGGTGTCGTCGGTGACCGACACCTCGTGCTCGTACCGGTCGTCCACGGTCTTGGCCGGCCACTGCCGCAGCTGCTCGCCGACCTCGACGACGCGCTGGTCGGCGACCGTGCGGATGCTCAGGTCGGCGGCGGCCAGCCAGTTGGCCGACCGCAGCACGTCGAGCTCGTGCTCGGGCAGGGAGGCCACCGAGGGCACCCGGCACCACTCGACCAGTTGCCCGACGAGCCGCTCCCGGTGGGCGCTCAGGTAGTCGTGGACGTCGCTCACGAGTCGCTCACCCCGATCGGCACCGCGGGTGCCACCTCCCCTGCGCTCGACATGCCCGTGTGTTGCCCGGCTCGGGGCGATCAAACGTGCGGACCCCGGCGAGGCGACGGCCCCGATCACCACCTCCGGTTAATCCTGTCAAGTTCTTGCGTAATGCTGCTCACTTCTTCCATGCTGATGCCGTCCCTCCAACGAAGGAGTTGCGGTGTCCCTGTCGCGCAGGACGTTCCTCGGGTCGGCCCTCGCCGTCCCCGCCCTCGGTGCCGCCACCCCCGCCCTGGCGGCGAGCCCACCCGGCGACGTGGTCGGCAAGATCACCGTCGGCTACCAGGGCTGGTTCGCCGCCCGGGGCGACCGCTCACCCCTCGACGGCTGGTGGCACTGGAGCGACAACTGGGGACAGCCGCCGTCGCCCACCAACCACGCGCTGATGTCGTGGCCGGACATGACCGACTACGCGAACCGGTACACCACCGCGTTCGGCTCGCTGGGCGACGGCCGGCCCGCCACGGTGTTCTCCAACCACGACTTCCAGACCGTCGACGTCCACTTCGGCTGGATGAAGCAGTACGGCTGCGACACCGCCGCCCTCCAGCGGTTCAACCCGACCGGCGGTGAGGGGCCCATCCGCGACGCGGTCACCGCGCACGTGCGCACGGCGGCCGAGAAGCACGGCGTGAAGTTCTACATCATGTACGACGTCACCAACTGGTCGAACATGCAGTCGGAGATCAAGGCCGACTGGCTGAACAAGATGCGCGCCCACACCTCCTCCCCCATGTACGCGCGGCAGAACGGCAAGCCCGTGGTGTGCGTGTGGGGCTTCGGCTTCAACGACCCGGGCCGCCCGTTCACCCCGCAGCAGTGCCAGGACGTCGTCGACTGGTTCAAGGGGCAGGGCGTCTACCTGATCGGCGGCGTGCCCACGCACTGGCGGCGCGAGGTCGAGGACTCCCGGCCGGGTTTCGCGGGCGTCTACCGCAGCTTCCACATGCTCTCGCCGTGGATGGTCGGCCGGATCGGCAACGTCGCGGACGCCGACCACTTCTACACCAACGTCAACGGCCCCGACCAGGCCGAGTGCAACCGCCTGGGCATCGACTACCAGCCGTGCGTGCTGCCCGGCGACCTGTCCCGGCGGCACCGCGCGCACGGCGACTTCATGTGGCGGCAGTTCTACAACGTGGTGCGCCTGGGCGTGCAGGGCGTCTACATCTCGATGTTCGACGAGTACAACGAGGCCAACCAGATCGCCAAGACCCCGGAGACGCAGGCGGGCATCCCGGTCGGCTCCGGCTTCCTCGCCCTGGACGAGGACGGCACCCGCTGCTCCTCGGACTACTACCTGCGCCTGACCGGCGACGGCGGCCGGATGCTCAAGGGCCAGATCGCGCTGACCGCGGTGCGCCCGACCAAGCCGATGCCCGACGGCACCCCGCCCGTCGAGCGGGACCTGGCCGCGGGCCGGCCCACGGCGCAGAGCAGCCAGAACCAGCACTACGGCGGCCACCTCGCCGTGGACGCAGACCCGCACAGCTACTGGGAGAGCGCGAACTCCGCCTTCCCCCAGTGGCTCCAGGTCGACCTCGGCGCCGTCGCCGCGCCGACCCGCCTGGTGCTCGGCCTGCCGCCCAACCCCGCGTGGGGCCGCCGCACCCAGACCGTCGCGGTCGAGGCGAGCGCGGACGGCGGCGCGTTCACCACGCTCGTCGCCGCCGCCGGCCACACCTTCGACCCGGCCACCGGCAACACCGCGACCATCACCCTCCCGACCGGCGCGCGGGCCCGCTACGTGCGGCTGCGCTTCACCGGGAACACCGGGTGGCCCGCGGCCCAGCTGGCGAGCCTGAAGGTCTACGGCTGAGGGGCGGACCCCGGAGCTTGGGAGCGCTCCCAGGTACGCTCCCGACCATGGTGAGCGTTCTGATCACGGGATCGTCCGACGGCATCGGCCGGGAGACCGCCGCGACGCTGGTGGGCCAGGGCCACCGCGTGGTGCTGCACGCGCGCGACGCCGGGCGGGCCGAGCAGGCGCTGGCCGCCGTGCCCGGCGCCGCCGGCGTCGTGGTCGGCGACCTGTCGTCCCTCGCGCGGACCCGGGAACTGGCCGGGTCCGCCGGGGCCTTCGACGTGGTCGTGCACAACGCGGGACTCGGCGGCGGCCTGCCCGAGCGGGTCGTCACCGAGGACGGCCTGGAACTGCTGTTCCAGGTCAACGTCCTGGCGCCCTACCTGCTCACCGCCCTGATGCCGCGCCCGGCCCGACTGGTCTACCTGACCTCCGGGCTGGAGGCGCAGGGCGTCGCGGACCTCGACGACCTCCAGCACGAGCGCGGGCCGTGGAACGGGATGCAGGCGTACTCGGACTCCAAGCTCCTCGACGTCGTGCTGGCGTTCGCCGTGGCCCGCCGGTGGCCGGGCACCCCGACCAACGCGGTGGACCCCGGCTGGATCAAGACCAAGCTGGGCGGCCCGAACGCCACCGACGGGCTGCCCCGGGGCGCGGAGACGCAGGTCTGGCTGGCCACCTCCGACGACCCGGCGGCGCTGGTCACCGGCCGCTACTTCAAGTGGCGCGAGGAGCTGCGGGCCAACCCCGCCGCCTACGACGTGGAGGTCCAGGAACGCCTGCTGGCCGCGTGCGCCGAACTGACCGGCGTCGCACTGCCGTGACCACACCGGCCTGACCACACCGACCCGACCACACCTACCCGACCAGCCTGCCCCGACCACACCGCCGACCTGCCGCGCCCCGCTTCCCCCGCGTCAGCCGGGCGCGCTCGCGCGCTTCTCCGTGGACCGCCGGTCGATCGCCTCGGCGACCTCGCCGAGCACCCGCCGGATCAGCACGCCGTACCCGTCGTCGGCGAGGGCGTGCTCGTGCTCCCGCGCGGCGGTGATGTGCTCGCGCGCGGCCTCGAACGAGCCGAGCCGGCGGAAGCCGTCGGCCAGGTTGAGGTGCAGCGAGGGCCGGAACCCGGCGACGCTCAGGCTCTCGTGGTGGCGGCGGGCCCGCTCGTCGGTGAGCACCGCCGCCGCGTCGAGCGCCCGCACGTCCCACACGAGGGCCTGCGCCGGGTCGTCGTAGAGGTCGGCCAGGTGGTGGGCGAGGGTGCAGCGGTGCAGGGCGTCGCCGACCGGGCCGATCCGGTCCCAGAGGTCGTGCAGGCGGGCGCGCGCGGCGTCGGCGTCACCCGCGTGCGCGAGCGCGACGGCGGCGACGATGTCGGTCATCGTGGAATCCGTCGGCGTGGAATCCGTGGTCGCGGAATCAGTTGTCGTGGAATCAGTTGTCGCGGAATCCGTCGTCGCGGGTTCGTCCGGTGGTGCGGCGGTCATGCCGGGCCTTCCTGTGCGGTGGGTTCGGGTCGCAGGGGCATCACCAGGGTGGTGAGGTCACCGTCGTCGGCGGAGCGGACCACGACCGGCTGGTCCGGTCCCGCCAGGTCGAGCATCACCTCGGGACCGACGGCCGTGCTGATCGCCGGGTGCAGCGTGGAGAGGGCGAAGTCGATCCCGATCGGGGGGCCGGTGACGGTGGCGGGGACCGCCTCCCCCGACGAGACGGTCACCGCGGCCCCGGCCACGTCCAGCCGGACCCGGTGGTCGTGCTGCCCCTCCAGGCTGCGCACCAGCGCGTTGCGGGAGACCAGGACCCGGGTCAGCACCGGGGGCAGCGCCGCCAGCACCAGCCGGTGGTCGGGGAAGGGCTCGGCCAGGGCCCGGCACTCGCGGGCGTCGGCGTCGCCCAGGAGCAGGACGCTCCCGGACCCCGCGCCCAGCCCCAGCCCGTGCTGGCGACGCGTCCACGGCAGCACCGGCCGCAGGTCGTCGGCGTCGAGCGTGGCCGACCAGTCGGACCCGCTCGGCCGCACCGGGACCAGCGTGCGGGTCGACAGCCGGTACCGGTCGGTCGCGGTGAGCACGACGCCGTCGGCGGAGACCTCGACGTGCACGCCGTTGAGCACGGGCAGGCCCGGCTCGTGGGTCGTCGCGGTGAGGACCTGCTCGACCGCCGCGGTGAACACCGACCCGTTCACCCGCACCGACGGGACCGGCGGGGCCGGCCGCAGGAGGGCCTTGACCGCCGCGGCCGTCTCCCGCGCCCGGTGGGCCCGGTGCGCCAGGCCGGCCACGTGGTCGTCGACGATCCGGGCGGCCTCGCGGCACCCCGGGTCGAGGACCTCGGCGATCAGCTCCAGGGGCATGTCGATCTCGCGCAGCCGGCGGATCATCACCGCGCGTTCGACCTGGTCCGGCGCGTAGTAGCGGTAGCCGGACGCCTGGTCGACGCTGGCCGGCTCGACCAGGCCCGAGTCGGCGTAGAAGCGCAGCGCGCTGGTGGTCAGCCCACTGGAGCGGGCGAAGCCGCCGATGGTGAGCAGTTCGGACTTCGGCACCCGGCCATCATCGGGTTTCAGCCAACCTGAAGGTCAAGCCCTCCCGGTCCCGAGGCCGGTCCGGCGAACCCCGCAACCCGTTCACCGGCCCCGGCCTGCCCGATCACGGGGCCAGGGTCTCCTCGGTCACCGCCCACAGCCGGGTCGCGGCCTCCGGGTCCAGCGCGTGGGCCGCGACCCCGTGCCGGGGGTCGCCGATACCCGGCAGCGCCTCGTCGCAGTCCTCGAAGTACCGCCCGCCGACGCCCTCCAGCAGCGGCGAGGTGGCCAGCAGCACCGAGGTGGCCGCGCCCTGCTCCGGGGTCTTCCACTTGAAGTCGGTGGCACCGACCTGCGCCCGCAGCCGGGTCATCTCCTCCTCGGTGACGTGCCGCTGGAGGTTGGTCATGATGCCGCCGGGCATCAGGGCGTTCGCGGTGATCCCGTCGGCGGCCCACCGCCGGGTCGCCTCGATCGCGAACAGCACGTTCGCGCTCTTGCTCTGGCCGTAGGCGGACCAGGGCTCGTAGGGGCGCCGCTCGAAGTGGATGTCGTCGAACACCACGCCGGACCGGTGGTGGGCGCTGGAGCTGACCTGCACGACCCGGGCGCCCTCGGCGGCCAGGTACCGGTGCAGCCCGGTGGTCAGCGCGAAGTGCCCGAGGTGGTTGGTGGCGAACTGGAGTTCCCAGCCCTCCGGCGTGCGGGTCTCCGGCGTCGCCATGACCCCCGCGTTGTTGACCAGCAGGTGCAGCGGGCCGTCCCAGCCGGCGACGAACGCGGCCACGGACGCCTGGTCGGCCAGGTCCAGCCGCGCCACGCGCACGTCCCCGCCGATCTCCCCGGCCACCCGCTGCCCGGCGGCGGTGTCGCGCACCGCCAGGGTGACCTCCGCGCCCGCGCCCGCCAGCGCCCGCGCCGTCTCGACGCCGATGCCGGAGGAGCCGCCGGTGACCACGGCCCGCCGGCCGCCTAGGTCGATGCCCGAGACGACCTCCGCCGCGGTCGAGTCCGCACCGAACGGTGTGGTGATGCGCTCGCTCATGTTCTGCTCCGCCTGTCGTCCGTTGTCGTCGGTTGTCGTTGGTTGTCGTTCGTCGTCGTACGTGGCCTTACACTGAAGCGGAGGGCCCTCCGGTACTTCCAACCTAACCGGAGGCTCCTCCGTTTTCATGGTGATACACGTCACCCCGAGCACGAGGAGGCACGGTGTCGCGTCCGTTGCGCGCCGACGCCCGGCGCAACCGGGACCGCCTGCTGGCCACCGCGCTGGAGGCGTTCTCGACCGAGGGCGCGGACGTGGCGCTGGAGTCGGTCGCCAAGCGCGCCGGTGTGGGCATCGGCACCCTCTACCGCCACTTCCCCACCCGTGAGGCGCTGGTGGAGGCGGTCTACCGCAACGAGCTGGGCAAGCTGTGCGACGCCGTGCCCGAACTGCTCGACACCCTGCCGCCGGACCGGGCGACCAGGGTGTGGATGGACCGGTTCGTCGACTACACGGCCACCAAGCACGGCATGGCCGACGCCCTGCGCGCGGTCGTCGCCTCCGGCTCGGACCCGTACTCGGAGAGCCGTGACCTCCTGGTCGGCGCCATGGGCAGGCTGCTGGCGGCGATGGGCCGGACCGACCTGGAGCCGACCGACGTGCTGGTCACCATCAGCGGCATCGCCGGCGCGGCGACCCAGCTGGGCGACCCCGGCGGGATGCTCGACCTGGTCCTGGACGGCCTCCGCTACCGCCCCTGACCGGCGCTCCACCTCAAACCCCCACACCCACCCCCACCACCCCGCCACACTGGTGCGGACCACGACCGAAGGAGGCCGCATGTCCAAGCTCCCCCCTCACCGGTTCGCCGGCGGGACCGCCGTCCTCACGGGCGCCGCGAGCGGCATGGGCGAGCAGATGGCGTACGGCCTGGCCAGGCGGGGCAGCCACCTCGTCCTGATCGACCGGGACGCCGAGCGGCTGGCCGAGGTCGCCGGCCGGATCCGGGGCGTCCGGGTCGACCCGGTGGTGGCCGACCTGTCCGACGTGTCCGGCTTGGACGCACTCGCCGCCGACGTGCTCGCCCGGCACCCGCGCCCCACCCTGCTGATCAACAACGCCGGTGTCGCCCTGGGCGGCACCTTCGACCAGGTCGGCGCCGAGGAGTTCGACTGGGTGCTGGACGTCAACTTCCGCGCCCCGGTCGCGCTCACCCGGCTGTTCCTGCCCAGCCTGCTGGAGTCGCCGGGCAGCCACGTGGTGAACGTATCCAGCCTGTTCGGGCTGATCGCCCCGCCCGGCCAGACCGCGTACTCCGCCAGCAAGTTCGCGCTGCGCGGCTTCACCGAGGCGCTGCGGCACGAGCTGGCCGACCGGGGCGTCGGCGTGACCAGCGTCCACCCCGGCGGCATCCGCACCCGGATCGCCGAGACCGCGCGCGTGGCGAGCGGCGCGAACGCGGCCGAGGCGGCGGAGGGCAGGGCGAGCTTCGCCAAGCTGCTCACCTACCCCGCCGACAAGGCGGCCGAGCAGATCCTCACCGGCGTGCGGAAGCGCAGGGGACGCGTGCTGATCGCGTGGAGCGCCGTGGCCCCGGACGTCCTGGCCCGCCTGTTCCCCACCTCGTACATGACCGTGGTCAACCGCTTCAAGCGTTGACCAACCGCGCGAGTCGTACCTCCAGACCCCGCGAGTCGTACGCCCAGACCCCCCGAGTTACACGTTCAGAACACGTCCAGCCCGCGAGTCGAACCCTCACGCCCACCGTGTCGAACGCTCAGCCCGCGCGAGTCGAACGCTCAGGACCCCCGAGTTCCACGTTCAGGTCAGCCGACGGACCCCGCGTGCCGGACCCACTCCCGGTGGAACCCCCGGACGTGCCGGGTCACCCGCTCCGCCGCCAGCTCGGCGTCCCCCGCCCGCAGCGCCCGCAGGATGCCCCGGTGCTCGCGGCGCAGCCGCACGGCCGTGCGCGACCAGTCCGGCAACGCCCGCACCGCGTCCAGCACCGTCCGGTGGATCGCGTCGCGCAGGGCGGCCATGACGGCGGTGTTGACGGCGTTGCCCGCCGCCGCCGTGAGCGCCACGTGGAAGTCCGCGTCCAGCAGGTGGAACGCGTCCGCGTCGAGGTCCGGCGCGTCCATGCGCACCAGCAGGTCGGCGGCCCGCACCAGCTCGGGGTGGTCGGGCGTCGCGGCCGCGGCCCGCACCGCGTGGCTCTCGATCATCACCCGCGTGTCCACCAGGTCCGCCATGGGCAACCGGCGCGTGGCCAGGTGCAGCCGCAGCGCCGACCCGAGGCCGCCCGCCGGGTCCGCGATCACCGTCGTCCCCGCGTCGGGCCCCGAGCCGACGCCGCTGCGCACCACGCCCATCGCCTGGAGCACCCGGATCGCCTCGCGCACGGTCGCCCGGCTGACCCCCAGCCCCTCGGCCAGCCGGCGCTCCCCGGGCAGCTGCTGCCCGACGCCGAGCCGGCCCGCGGTCAGCTCCGACTCCACGTGCCGCAGCACCGCGTCGTACCCGGACACCGCACACCTCCTGTGGTCAGACCACACCCTGGTGTGGTCTGACCACAGAGCCTAGACTCCGCGGACGTGAGAGTCGCGCTGTTCGTCACGTGCCTGGTCGACGGCCTGTTCCCGGACGTCGGCAAGGCCACCGTCCGGCTGCTGGAACGGCTCGGCCACGAGGTGGTCGTGCCACCGGCCCAGGCGTGCTGCGGCCAGATGCACATCAACACCGGCTACGCGGGCCAGGCGCTGCCGATCGTGCGCAACCACGTGAAAGCCTTCGAGCACGCCGAGGTGGTCGTCGTGCCGTCCGGTTCGTGCGCGGGTTCGGTGCGCCACCAGCACGCCGCGGTCGCCCGCGAGCACGGTGACGCGGGGCTCGCCGACGCCGCCGAGGACACCGCCAGGCGCACCTACGAGCTGTCGGAGTTCCTGGTGGACGTCCTCGGCGTCACCGACGTCGGCGCGTACTTCCCGCACCGCGTCACCTACCACCCCACGTGCCACTCGCTGCGCGTGCTGGGGGTGGGCGACCGCCCGCTGCGGTTGCTGGAGGCCGTGGAGGGCATCGACCTGGTCGAGCTGCCCGCCGCGGAGACGTGCTGCGGTTTCGGCGGCACGTTCGCGCTGAAGAACGCCGACACCTCCACCGCCATGCTGGCCGACAAGATGAGCAACGTCATCAGCACCCGCGCGGGCGTCCTCACCGCCGGCGACTCGTCCTGCCTGATGCACATCGGCGGCGGCCTGAGCAGGCTGCGCGGCGGCGTCCGCCCGCTGCACCTCGCCCAGATCCTGGAGCACACGCGATGAGCACGTTCCTGGGCCTGCCCACCGGCCGCGGCAACCTGACCGGCCCGCCGTTCCCCGAGGCGGCCCGCGAGGCGCTCGGCAACGCGCAGCTGCGCCGCAACCTCGCCAAGGCCACCTCCACGATCCGGGCCAAGCGCGCGGCCGTCGTGGGCGAGCTGCCGGACTGGGCCGAGCTGCGCGCGGCGGGCGCGGCGATCAAGGACGACGTGCTGGCCAACCTGGACGAGTACCTCGTGCGGTTCGAGGAGGCGTTGACCGCGCGTGGCACCCACGTGCACTGGGCGCGCGACGCCGACGAGGCCAACCGGATCGTCACCGACCTCGTCACCGCGACCGGCACCGGCGAGGTGATCAAGGTCAAGTCCATGGCCACCGCCGAGATCGGCCTCAACGAGGCCCTGGCGGAGGCGGGCGTGCACGCCGTCGAGACCGACCTGGCGGAGCTGATCGTGCAGCTGGGCCACGACCGGCCGAGCCACATCCTGGTGCCCGCGATCCACCGGGGCCGGGCGGAGATCCGGGAGATCTTCCGGCGTGGGATGCCCGGCGTGGACCCGGACCTGACCGCCGACCCGCGGGCCCTGGCCGAGGCGGCGCGCGCGCACCTGCGGCGGAAGTTCCTCACCGTGGACGTGGCCGTCTCGGGCGCGAACTTCGGCATCGCGGACACCGGGTCGCTGGTGGTGGTCGAGTCCGAGGGCAACGGCCGGATGTGCCTGACGCTGCCGCGGACGCTGATCAGCGTGGTCGGCATCGAGAAGCTGCTGCCGTCGTGGCGGGACCTGGAGGTGTTCCTCCAGCTGCTGCCCCGGTCGTCCACGGGCGAGCGGATGAACCCGTACACGTCGGTGTGGACCGGCCCCACCGAGGGGCAGACGAGCCACGTGGTGCTGGTGGACAACGGCCGCACGGCCACGCTCGCCGACCCCGGCGGGCGGGCGGCGCTGCGGTGCATCCGCTGCTCGGCGTGCCTGAACTCGTGCCCGGTGTACGAGCGCACGGGCGGTCACGCGTACGGCTCGACCTACCCCGGTCCGATCGGCGCGGTGCTGTCGCCGCAGCTGACCGGCGTGGCGCGGAACCCGACGCTGCCGTTCGCCTCGTCGCTGTGCGGGGTCTGCTACGACGTGTGCCCGGTGGCGATCGACATCCCGTCGATGCTGGTGCACCTGCGGGGCCGGGTGGTCGAGTCCCGGCGCGCCACGCCCGAGTCGACCGCGATGCGCGCCCTGGCGTGGGCGATGTCGGACGGGCGGCGGTGGCGGCGGTTCGCGCGGCTGGGGCGGTTCGGGCGGGCGGCGAGCAGGCACGTGCCGCTGCCGGGGTGGTCGACGGCCCGCGACCTGCCGCAGCCGCCGCGGCAGACGTTCCGCGACTGGTGGGAGGACCGGTGAACGCGCGTGACGAGGTGCTGGCCCGGGTCCGGCGGGCCAAGGGCGGCGCGGTCGGCCCGGTGCCCCGGGAGTACCGGGCGGCGGGCTCGCGGGGGCCCGGTGACGTGGACCTGTTCGCCGAGCGCCTGCGGGACTACCGGGCGCGGGTGCGCGTGGTGCCCGCGGCGGAGCTGGGCGAGGCCGTCGCGACCGCCCTGCGCGACCGCGGCGCGCGGCGGGTCGTGGCCGCGCCCGGCGTGCCCCTGGACTGGGCGCCCGACGCCACCCGCGCGCCGGTGGACGTGGACGCCCTCGAACGCGCCGACGCCGTGCTCACCGCGTGCCACGTCGCCGTCGCCGAGACCGGCACGATCGTCCTGGACCACGCCGCCGCCGACCAGGGGCCCCGCGCGCTGACCCTGGTGCCCGACTACCACCTGGTGGTGGTCCGGGCCGACCAGGTGGTGGCCGGTGTGCCCGACGCGGTGGCCGCCCTGGCGGGTGTGGCCACCCAGACGTGGATCAGCGGGCCGTCGGCGACCAGCGACATCGAACTGGAGCGCGTCGAGGGCGTCCACGGGCCCCGCACCCTCGAAGTGGTGATCGCCCTGTGATCACGGTGCGTGACCATGCGCGAATGTGGAATTCGGGGGTCCTGGACGTACGACACGGTCGGTCTGAGCGTACGACTCGCGTGGATGGGCTGGGATGTTCCAGGGGGTGGGAGGAAGTGTCCGGAATCGTGAGGAGCGCTACCATCGCACGTGCGGTCGAGAGGCGCTGCAACGGGTGACTAGCCCGCCACGCTCGGTCGCGAGCAACGGTGAAGGGCGCCTCCCAGGAGACCACGGGAGGCTTCGTGTCGGAAAACGCCCTGCGGGAGTTGCTGGACCAGCGCGTCGCCGTGCTCGACGGCGCGTGGGGCACGATGCTCCAGTCCGCCGGCCTCTCCCCCGCCGACTACCGCGGTGACCTGCTCGGCGACCACCCGCACGACGTCACCGGCGACCCGGACCTGCTCAACATCACCCGCCCGGACGTCATCCTCGACGTGCACCGCCGCTACCTGGCCGCGGGCGCGGACATCACCACCACCAACACCTTCACCGCGACGGGCATCGCCCAGGCCGACTACGGCCTGGAGGAGCACGTCCGCGAGATGAACCTGAGCGGCGCGCGGCTGGCCCGCCAGGCCGCCGACGAGGTGGGCGGCCGGTTCGTCGCCGGCTCCGTCGGCCCGCTCAACGTCACCCTCTCGCTCTCGCCGCGCGTCGACGACCCGGCCTTCCGCACGGTCGACTTCGACCGGGTCCAGGCCACCTACGCCGAGCAGATCGGCGCGCTCGCCGAGGGCGGCGTGGACCTGCTGCTCATCGAGACGATCTTCGACACGCTCAACGCCAAGGCCGCCGTGGCCGCCGCCCGCGAGGTCGCGCCCCACCTGCCGCTGTGGATCTCGGTCACCATCGTCGACCTGAGCGGCCGCACGCTGTCCGGTCAGACGGTCGAGGCGTTCTGGAACTCCGTCGCCCACGCCGACCCGCTGGTGGTGGGCGTGAACTGCTCGCTGGGCGCGGCCGAGATGCGCCCGCACGTCGTGGAACTGGCCCGCCTCGCGGGCACCTACACCGCCAGCCACCCCAACGCGGGCCTGCCCAACGCGTTCGGCGGCTACGACCAGACCCCGGAGGAGACCGCCGAGCTGCTGCGCGGCTTCGCCGAGGAGGGCGCGGTCAACGTCGTCGGCGGGTGCTGCGGCACCACCCCCGAGCACGTCGCGGAGATCGCGCGGGCGGTCCGGGGCGCGGCGCCGCGCCCGGTGCCCCGCATCGGGAACCGCACCCGGTTCAGCGGCCTGGAGCCGTTCGAGATCGGTCCGGACACCGGGTTCGTGATGATCGGCGAGCGCACCAACGTGACGGGCTCGGCGAAGTTCCGCAGGCTGATCGAGTCCGACGACCACCAGGGCGCGGTGACCGTGGCGCTGGAGCAGGTGCGCGGCGGCGCGAACCTGCTGGACGTCAACATGGACGCCGACCTGCTCGACAGCGAGCGGGCGATGACCACGTTCCTCAACCTGATCGCCACCGAGCCGGAGATCGCCCGCGTGCCGGTGATGGTCGACAGCTCCCGGTGGAGCGTGCTGGAAGCCGGGCTGAAGTGCGTGCAGGGCAAGGGCGTGGTCAACTCGATCAGCCTCAAGGAGGGCGAGGAGCCGTTCCTGGCCCAGGCCCGCCGCATCCGCGACTTCGGCGCGGGCGTGGTGGTGATGGCGTTCGACGAGAAGGGCCAGGCCGACACCGCCGAGCGCAAGGTGGAGATCTGCGCCCGCGCCTACGACCTGCTCACCCGGGAGGCCGGTTTCCCGGCCGAGGACATCATCTTCGACCCGAACGTGCTGGCGGTCGCCACCGGCATCCCCGAGCACAACGGCTACGCCAGGGCGTTCCTGGACGCGATCCCGCGGATCAAGGAGCGCTGCCCGGGGGCGCGGATCAGCGGCGGCATCTCGAACCTGTCGTTCTCCTTCCGCGGCAACGACACCGTGCGCGAGGCCATGCACTCGGCGTTCCTGTTCCACGGCGTGCGCGCGGGCCTGGACATGGGCATCGTCAACGCCGGTCAGCTCGCGGTCTACCAGGACATCCCGGCCGAGCTGCTGGAGCTGGTCGAGGACGTGCTGTTCGACCGCCGCCCCGACGCCACCGACCGGCTGGTGTCCTTCGCCGAGGGGGTGGCGGGGAAGGGCACCAAGCGCACCGTGGACCTGTCGTGGCGCGAGGGCCCGGTGGCCGAGCGCCTGTCGCACGCCCTGGTGCACGGCATCGTGGACTTCATCGTGGACGACACCGAGGAGGCGCGCCTCCAGGCGAAGCGCCCGCTGGACGTCATCGAGGGCCCGCTGATGGACGGGATGAAGGTCGTCGGCGACCTGTTCGGCTCGGGCCGGATGTTCCTGCCGCAGGTGGTCAAGAGCGCGCGCGTGATGAAGCGGGCGGTCGCGCACCTGGAGCCGTTCATGGACGCGGAGAGGGAGGCCGCGGGGGGCGACCCCGGCGCGCCGCGCGGCAACGGCAAGGTCGTGCTGGCCACGGTCAAGGGCGACGTGCACGACATCGGCAAGAACATCGTCGGCGTGGTGCTGGGCTGCAACAACTACGAGGTCGTCGACCTGGGCGTGATGGTGCCCGCGGCGAAGATCCTGGACACCGCGGTCATCGAGGGCGCGGACGTGGTGGGGCTGTCCGGCCTGATCACGCCGTCGCTGGACGAGATGGTGGCGGTGGCGGCGGAGATGCAGCGGCGCGGGCTGAAGCTGCCGCTGCTGATCGGCGGCGCGACCACGTCCCGGCAGCACACCGCGGTCCGCATCGCCCCCGCCTACGACGAGCCCACGGTGCACGTGCTCGACGCGTCGCGGGTGACCGGCGTGGTGTCGGCGCTGCTGGACCGGGACCGGGCCGAGGAGCTGGCCGCGGCCAACCGGGTCGAGCAGCAGCGGCTGCGCGAGGAGCACGAGACCCGGCACAGCACGCCCCTGCTGACCGTCGAGCAGGCCCGCGCCAACGCCGAGGACGTGCCGTTCGACGAGCTGCCGACGCCGGCGTTCACCGGGGTGCGCGTGGTCGAGCCGAGCCTGGCCGAGCTGCGCGGGATGATCGACTGGACGTTCTTCTTCCTGGCCTGGGAACTCAAGGGCAAGTACCCGAAGGTGTTGGAGAACCCGGCCGCGCGGGAGCTGTTCGACGACGCCAACGCGATGCTGGACCAGGTCGTCGCGGACGGCTCGCTGCGGGCCCGGGGCGTGTACGGCTTCTGGCCCGCGCACGCCGAGGGCGACGACGTCGTGGTGGACGGCGTCCGGCTGCCGATGCTGCGCCAGCAGACGCGCAAGCCGCCGAGCCGCCCCAACCGCTGCCTGGCCGACTACGTGGCGCCGGAGGGCGACCACCTGGGCGGGTTCGCCGTGTCGATCCACGGCGCGGAGGAGCTGGCGGCGGCGTACGAGGCCGAGTACGACGACTACCGGTCGATCATGGTCAAGGCGCTGGCCGACCGGCTGGCCGAGGCGTTCGCCGAGCACGTCCACCTGCGGGTCCGGCGCGAGTGGTTCGAGCCGGACGCCGACCCGGCGCTGGAGGACCTGCACGCGGAGCGCTTCCGCGGCATCCGGCCCGCGTTCGGCTACCCGGCCAGCCCGGACCACAGCGAGAAGCGGGAGCTGTTCGCGCTGCTGGGTGCCGAGGAGCAGGGCACCGAGCTGACCGACTCGTTCGCCATGACGCCGGCGGCCAGCGTGAGCGGGTTGATCTTCGCGCACCCGGACTCCCGGTACTTCACGGTGGGCCGGATCGGGCGCGACCAGGTCGAGGACTACGCGCGCCGGCGGGGTGTACCGCTGTCGGAGGCCGAGCGCTGGCTGCGCCCGAACCTGGCCTACGAGCCGGAGGTCGAGGCGAAGGTCTGAGGTGGCGGCCTGAGCCTGGGGTCTGAGGCGGCCTGAACCCGAGGTTTGGGCCGGCGGCCTGAGGCGGCGCCGGCCCGCGCGGCGACGGGTCCCGCCCGGGGTAAATCGTTTTCCACGGCCCTGATGAGCGGTTTCCACCGCTCTGGTAAATCGTTTTCCACGGCGACGGGCCCCGCCCGGTTACCCGGACGGGGCCCGTCGTCGGACCGCCTCAGACGGTGACCGGCTCGCGCTCGTCCACCCGGGGCTCCGCCCGCTTCGCCGCCTTGCGCTCCTTGCGCCCCTCGACCATCGAGTACAGCGTGGGCACCAGCACGAGCGTCAGCAGCGTGGAGCTGATCAGGCCGCCGATCACCACGATCGCCAGCGGCTTGCCGATGAACGCGCCCTCGCCGGTGATGCCCAGCGCCATCGGCAGCAGCGCGAAGATCGTCGCCGCGGCGGTCATCAGGATCGGCCGCAACCGCCGCCGACCGCCCTCGACCACGGCCTCGCGCACCGGCATCCCGTCCCGCCGGTACTGGTTGACCAGGTCGATCAGCACGATCGCGTTGGTCACCACGATGCCGACGAGCATCAGCATCCCGATCAGCGCGGGCAGGCCGAGCGGCGTGCCGGTGAGCAGCAGCAGGCCGATCGCGCCGGTCGCCGCGAACGGGATCGACACCAGCAGGATCAGCGGCTGCACCAGGCTGCGGAACGTGGCCACCATGATCAGGAACACGATCGCGATGGCCGCGAGCATGGCCAGGCCCAGGTCGGCGAACGTCTCGGCCTGGTCGGCGCTCACGCCACCGATCCGGTAGGACGCCCCGCCGGGCAGGTCGAGCCCCTCCAGCCGTGAGGTCAGGTCGGCGGTCACCGCGCCCAGGTCCGACCCGGTGGCCTTGGCCGACACGGTGGTGCTGCGCGCGCCGTCGGTGCGCCGCACCTGCACCGGACCGTCCACCACGGACACCTCGGCGACCTGGCCGAGCGCGACGCCTCCGGGCAGCGGCAGGGCGCGCAGCGCCTCCACGTCGCCCGGGACGGCGCCGGTGCGCAGCACGACCCGCTGCGGTCGCCCGTCGACCGGCAGCTCGGCCACCGGCACGCCGCGCAGCGCCTGCGCCGCGAACTGGCCGATGCTCTGGCTGCTCAGGCCGCGCGCGGCGGCCGCGTCCTGGTCGACGGTGACCTGCACGCGCGGCGCGCTGACGCCCAGGTCGTTGGTCACCTCGCCCACGCCCGAGACGCCCGAGACGGCCGCCTGGACCCGGTCGGCCGCGTCGCGCAGGGTGTCCGCGTCGGACGCGGTGACCAGCACGTCGATGCTGTCGGAGGCGAACCCGGCGGCGGCCGCGCCGAAGGTGACCTCACCGGTGCCCGGCGTGCCCGCCAACCGCTCGGTGAGCCGGTCCTGCAACGCCTCCAGGTCGGTGCCCTCGCGCACGGTGGCGTTCACCGAGGTGTCACCGCTGCCGCCGAACCCGAACGCGGCCAGGCTGTTGTCCGTGCCGATGGTGACCTGGTAGGTCTCGACCTCGTCGGTCTCGGCGAGCACGCCCTCCAGCTCGCGGGCGGCGTCGTCGCGGGCGGCCAGGCTGGTGCCGGGCGGCATCTTCTGGCTGCCCTGGAGCGCGGTGCCGCCGGAGTTGTCGATGAAGTTGGTCTCCAGCGTCCCGGCCAGGCCGAGCGTGCCGCCGAAGATGAACACCGCGAGCACCAGCGTGAGCCAGCGGCGGGTGGTGGCGAACCGCAGCACCGGCACGTAGGCGCGTTGCAGCGGGCTGCGCCGCTCCTTGTCCAGCGCCGCCTGCCGGGCCCGCTCGGCGGCCTCGGGGTCCTCCGGCACGGCGGGGGGCTTGAGGAACCAGAACGCGAGCACCGGCACGATCGTCAGCGACACCAGCAGCGAGGCCAGCAGCGCCACGGTGACCGTGATGGAGAACGGCCCGAACAGCTCGCCGGCGATGCCGCCGACGAACGCGATCGGCAGGAACACCGCGACCGTGGTGAGCGTGGACGCGGTCACCGCGCCCGCCACCTCGCGCGTGCCGTCGAGCACGGCGCGCTGCTTGTCCTCGCCGTAGCCGAGGTGGCGCTTGATGTTCTCCAGCACCACGATCGAGTCATCGACCACCCGGCCCACCGCGATGGTCAGCGCGCCGAGGGTGAGCAGGTTCAGCGACAGGTCGCCGGTGTAGAGGGCGATCAGCGCGACCACCACGGACAGCGGGATGGACACCGCCGTGACCAGGGTGGACCGCACGGACAGCAGGAACAGCAGGATCACCAGGACCGCGAACAGCAGGCCCAGCAGACCCTCGGTGGTCAGGCCGCTGATGGCCTTCTCCACCTCCGGCCCCTGGTCGAAGGCGACGGTGAGCCGCGAGCCCGCGGCCTCGCCCAGCTCGTCGAGCCGGTCGCGCACGGCGCGGGAGATCTCGACCGCGTTGCCGTCGGCGTTCATGGTGACGGTGACGCCGAGGGTGGGCTCGCCGTCGGTGCGGGTCAGCACGGTCGCGGCGGCGGGCGCGGACTCCACGCGCGCCACGTCGCCGAGCGCGACCGGACCGCCGGGCGAGGTCAGGGGCAGGCTCCGCAGGTCGTCGACCGAGGTGACGGGGCCGCCGACCTGCACGGTCAGCGTCTTGTCCGCCTCGGGCACGGTGCCCGCCGGTACCGCGGCGCCGGCCGAGGCCAGGGCGGCGGTCAGGGCCTGCGGGTCGACGCGGGCGGCGCCCAGGCGGGCGTAGTCGACGGTGACGGTGATCTCGCGCTCGCGCTCACCGCTGACGGCGGCCTCGCGGACGCCGGGAACGGCCTCCAGCTCGGGCACGACCTCGGCGCGCAGGCGCGCGGCGGTGGCGATGTCGTCGTCACCGGAGGTCGCGGCGAGCGCGACGACCGGGATGTCGTCGGTGCCGCCCTGGGCCACGGTGGGGTCGACGCCCTCGGGCAGGCGCGGCCCGAGCCGGTTGACCGCCTGCTGCATCTGCGCGACGGCGGCGTCGATGTCGGTGCCGTAGGTGAACATCACCTGGACGGTGGCGGAGCTCTCCTGCGAGCGGGTGATCACCTCCTCGACCCCGTCGACGCCGCGCACGGCGGCCTGGATCGGCCCCGCGACCTGGCTGTCCACCAGGTCCGGGGAGGCGCCCGGGTACGGCGCGACGACCACCGCGGCGGGCAGCTCGATGGAGGGGAACAGCTGCTGCTTGATCGAGGGCAGCGTCAGCACGCCGAAACCGATGACGACGAGGCTGAGCAGCCCGACGAGACCTCGGTTGGCCAGGCTGAGCCGAGCCAGCACGGACATCTTGGGCATCTCCTTGGTGGGCGGACCGGCCGGCGCGTCCTCGCGCGCGGTCCGCGGGTCGGTGCGCGAACGCTCGCACACCCCGGCTGAGAACGGGCTCAGGGTCGAACCGTTCCCATCCTCGTGACCTGCGGGAATTCCCGTCACCCAATCGTGCGCACGCGCGAGTGATCTTCATCACGGAGGTCGGGGACGCGAGCGCGTCCCCGACCCCGTGGTCCGCGGCGGTGTGCCCTGCCAGACACCCGAGGTCGATTTCGGCCCCGCCGCGGACCCGCCGGCCGAGGTCCGGCCCCCGACCGCCGACTGCATTACGCGGGCGACCCGGGATCGGTTCAGCGCGCCGGGGTCAGCGCGCCGGGGTCAGCGCGTCCGGTTCAGCGCGTCCGGTTCAGCGCGTCCGGTCGGTGTGCCGCAGCCACAGCAGGCCCAGGACGGGCAGCACGAGCGGGACGAACAGGTAACCGCTGCCGAAGCCCGACCAGACCGTGGCGTCCGGGAACGCCTCCCGGAACACCAGGCTCGCCGCGCCGACCAGCAGCACCCCGGCCAGCTCGACCCCGCAGGCGAGGTAGGCCAGCCCCCGGGGCACCGCGCCCGCCAGCGCGACCGTCGCCACCACGTAGACCACGGCCGCGAACGCCGACAGCAGGTAGGCCAGCGGCGCCTGGTCGAAGCGCGTGGCCAGCTGCACGGCCGAGCGCGAGGTGGCCGCCAGCGCGAAGATCGCGTAGACCGCGATCAGCATCCGGCCCGGACCCGACCGCGTGGTCTCCGCCAGCGCGTCACCCATGGCCGGCCCACAGCTGGTTGAGCCGCAGCACCATCACCGGCACGCTCAGGCACGCGACGGCCAGCACCCCCGCACCCCACCGCGACCGCTCGGCCAGGGACCAGAACGCGCCCAGCGGCAGCACCACCGCCACGCCGACCAGGTAGCCGAGGAAGGTGGGCACGTCGAGTTCCCGATCGGTGCCGACCACGTTCACGACGCCGGCGACGAGCTGCGCCAGCAGGCCGACCTCCAGCAGCACGACCACGCCGGCCAGGCCGAGGGTGGGCTTGGTGGCGAGCGTGATGGGCCGGTCGGCGACGGCCAGCACGAGCGACCACACGGCCGCGACGAGGGCCACGACCACCAGCGCGGTCGCGAGGACTTCGATCATCGGGTCTTCCCGGGGTGGTGGACCACCCGGGCAACCTACCCCGCGCGGGAGAGGGCCCCGCCGGGGCCTTCCCGCACTACGGGCTCAGCGCCTTGAGCACCTCGGCCTCGCGCCGCTCCACCACCGCCTCCGCCACCCTGGCCACCACCTCGTGGAACACCGGGTCCCGGTAGTAGTCGCCGTGCCCGCGCAGCGGCGAGGCGACCATGTCCGGGTCGGGGTCGAGGAACTCCGGGTCGCGCAACCGCACGTCGTACCCGCACCGCACGCCCCACAGCTTGTCCCCCGCGCACACCCGCTCGTCCTCGGTCGCCTCCCACGCCTCCACGGGCCCGCCCAGCGGGTCGGTCAACCGGTGCACGTTCCACCACCGGCCCTCCAGCTCCCGGTGCAGGGAGCACAGCTCGGCGTGCCCCAGGAAGTGCGGGAACAGCCGCGAGTACGCCCACTGCAACTGCGACCCGTAGGTCACCAGGCCCACCCGGCGCAGCGCCTCCGCCGCCTCGGCCTGCCCGATGTAGCGCCGCCCGTCGGCCGGGTCGGGCCGCTCGGCCTCCCGCCGCAGCAGCGCCAGCGCGGCGAAGCACACCACGCTGCCCTGGCTGTGCCCGGACAGCACGACCGCCCCCACCCCGTGGTGCCCGGCCAGCCGCACCGCCCGCGAGGTCAGCTCGATGGTCGCCCGCCCGCCGTACGGGGGCGGGCAGATCGGGTGCGCCGCGCGCGGCCAGAACGCCACCAGGTCCCACACCACGCCGACCGCCGTGCGCATCTTGCCGCTCTGCCACGACCGCAGCCCCAGCACCGCCAGCAGCACCACGAACCCGGACACCGCGAGGCTGCCCAGCCCGCCCAGCTCCTGCGCCGGCCGCGACGACAGCCAGTCGGCCAGGCCGGGCGGCGGCGCGGCCCGCCAGCCGGGGTGCGCCAGCCGCGCCAGCGCGATTCCGCCGCTCGCCACCACCAGCACCCCGCCCAGCACGGCCAGGGCGCCGAGCACCCAGTGGTAGCGGAACTTCGCCGAGGCCAGCCGCCTGCTCAGGGCGACCTTGGTGACGCCGGGCCGGGTGGGCGGGCCGGGGTAGTCCTCGCACACCCCGGCGCGGACCGCCTCGCCCACCGCGTGGTGCACGCCCGACCACACGCCCACCGCGTACAGCACGGTCGCGCCGGCCAGGCCGCCCCAGACCGCCCAGCCGGGCGCGGAGGCCCACCGCAGCACCACCGCCGCGCAGGCCAGCGAGGACCCGGTCGCGAGCACGAGCGCGCTGGACACCTGCCCCACCATCGCCGCCACGACCGGGCCGAGCAGCAGCGCGAACCCGATCGCCAGCACGCCCCACAGCCCGGCCCCGAACAGGTAGCTCGTGCTCAGCCCCAGGCCCGGCCGCCCGGTCGGGGCCGGGTCGCCCAGCCACTCGACCACCCGGTAGGCCAGGCCGCCGCTGAACCCGACCGCCAGCGTGGTCGCCAGCGCCGCGACCACCGCGGCCCCGTACCCGTGCCACATCGGCCGGAACCGCGCGTCGACCGCCATCAGCTCGACCCCGCGCGGGGAGCGCCGCATCCGCGCGCACGCCGCGAGCAGCGCCACCAGCAGCAGCATCGCCAGCGCGGCCAGCACGTTGGTCACCGCCTCGAACCCCGCCAGCGGCGGCGCGGGATCGGTGGGCAGCCGCCACAGGAACGCCGCCGCCAACCCGGCCGTGAGCAGCAGGTAGACCGCCGCCGCCCACTTCAGCGGCCGCGTGTTGGCGGCGCGCCGGTCCGGGGAGGTGACCACGCAGCCGACCACCCACGCCAGCAGCGGCACGGCCAGGCCGATCACCGACCACGACAGCGCGCCGTCGGGCAGCGCGGTCCGCAGCGCGCCCGCGTGCAGCACGCCCAGCACCACGCAGGACGCGGCCACGTGCGCGTCGCGCAGCACCGGCGTGCGCGGCGAGGTGTGCCAGAACGCGTAGTCGCCGAGGCTGCCGGTGTGGGTCTCCCACCGGTGGTGCGTGCCGCGCGGCTCGTACAGGAAGGTCTGCCGGCCGAACCACCACAGCACCGCGACGACCAGCGCCGGCGGCGCCGTCCCGAGCAGCAGCAGCGCCCCGAACGGCCAGTCGGCGAAGGACCCGAGCCAGGTGTGCTCGGCCCGGCACGCCGCGGCGGCCGCGCACTGCCGCACCACCAGCTCCAGCGACACGTACCCGACGGTCGTGACGAACATGCAGGTCAGCACCAGGCCGAGGAGCCGGAGCACCGCCTCGGCGAACCGGCCCGCGCCCAGCAGCGCGTAGCGGGCGAGGTTGAGCACCGCGAACGGGGCCATCAGCAGCCACAGCGCCCGGCTCGCGCCGCCCGAGGTGAACCGGCCCCAGTGGAACGCCTCGACCACCCGCTCCCGCGCCGGCCGCTCGCCGGGCAGGGTGGCGACGGGCCGGCCCGCCCGCAGGAACCTGGCCACGTCGTCCCCCGCCACGGGGGTGGGGAACGGATCGCCCAGCACGTGCTCCGGCGGCGTGCCGGAGACGCCGTGGACCCGCAGTTCGACGACTTCCTCTGGCTTCATGCGGACACCTCCCGGCTGTTGCCTACCGGATCGCCCCCTCCGGCGAGGGCGTTTCCCCCCGGGAGGCACTCGGCCGGGTGAACGGGTGACGATGAGAGCATGCCCGTGCGCGTCCGTTCGCCGATCGGGACCGGACGAGCGACGAGCCCCGACCCCGAAAGGTTGCCGACCGTGACCAAACCCGCCCGCCGCGACCCGAGCAACCTCGTCGACGCCCGGGGTTTCCGCGAGTTCGTCCGGGACGGCTGGGGCCCGGCCGACCGGACCGCGCGCGTCGCGCCCGGCGCCGCCGGTGCCGCCGCCGCGCACCGCGCCCGGCTCAGCGCCGCCCTGCCCGGCGCGCGCATCGCCGTGGCGGCCGGCTGGGCGCCGGTGCGGTCCAACGACACCGACTTCGGGTTCCGCCCCGACAGCGACTTCTCCTGGCTGACCGGCTGCTCCGCCGAGGGCGCCGTGCTGGTCATGCACCCGGTGGGCGACGGGCACGAGGCGGAGCTGTTCCTGCGCCCGCCCGCGGGCCCCGACGAGCCCGACTTCTTCGCCAACGCCCGCGACGGCGAGCTGTGGATCGGCCCGGTGCCGGACCTGGGCGCGTGGTCCGGGGCGCTGGGCGTGCGGTGCCGCCCGCTGCACGAGCTGCCCTCGGCGCTGCGCGGCAGGCTGCCCGCGGTGCACGCGACGGTGGGCGTGGACCCGCTGCTGGACGCCCTGGCCGGCGCGGACCACACGGCCGCGCTGCGGACCACGCTGGCCGAGCTGCGGCGGGTCAAGGACGACTGGGAGATCGGCCAGCTCCAGGCCGCCGTGGACGCCACGGTCCTGGGCTTCGCCGACGTCGCCGCCGAGCTGGGCGCCGCGGTCAAGGGCGGTGGCGAGCGCTGGTTGCAGGGCACGTTCGACCGGCGGGCGCGGACCGCGGGCAACGGCCCCGGCTACGCCTCGATCGTGGCGGCCGGGCCGCACGCGCCGGTGCTGCACTGGGTGCGCAACGACGGCCCGGTGCCGGAGGACGCGGTGCTGCTGCTGGACGCGGGCGTGGAGCTGGACACGCTCTACACCGCCGACATCACCCGCACGCTGCCGGTGTCCGGCGCCTACAGCCCGGCGCAGCGGCGGGTGCACGAGCTGATCGAGCGCGCGTCGGTGGCCGCGCTGGCCGCCGTCCGGCCGGGCGCGGAGTACCGGGACTTCCACCGCGCGGCCATGCGCGTGCTGGCCGAGGGCTTGCACGACTGGGGCCTGCTGCCGGTGTCGGTGGACGAGGCGCTGGACCCGGACGGCCAGCACCACCGCCGCTACATCGCCTGCGGCGTGGGGCACTTCCTGGGCCTGGACGTGCACGACTGCGCGAACTCGCGCGCCGAGGCGTACCACGACGGGACGCTGGAGGTCGGCATGGCGCTGGCCGTCGAGCCGGGCCTGTACTTCCACCCAAACGACGAGACCGTGCCGCCGGAGCTGCGCGGCATCGGCGTGCGGCTGGAGGAGAACGTGGTGGTGACCCCGGAGGGCAACCGGGTGCTGTCCGCGGCCCTGCCGTCCGACGCCGCCGGGCTGGAGGCGTGGGTGGCGGCCGCCGGGCGCTGACCCGGGGCCCTACCGGCCGGGCCCGTCCTCCGGGGCGGGCCCGTTCCCTCCACCGGACTCCTCCCCACCGGGCTTTTCCGCGCCGGGCTCCTCCGCGCCGGACTCCTGGCGGCGCAACCGGACCGACGTGATGGCGTGGTGCTCCACGGCCAGCACCTCGGCGGTCCAGCCGGACACCGAGACCCGGTCGCCGGGCGCCTCCGGGATGCGCCCGAGCAGCACCAGCACCAGGCCCGCGATGGTGGCGTAGTCGCCGGCCGGCGCGTCGGGCAGTTCCACCCCGATGTCGCCCAGGTCGTGCACGGGGAACGTGCCGGGCAGCACCATCGACCCGTCCGCGCCGTTGCGCACGGCCATCACGTCCCGGTCGGTCTCGTCCAGGATCTCGCCGACGATCTCCTCCAGCAGGTCCTCCAGCGCGATGATGCCGTCCACCGCGCCGTGCTCGTCGACCACCAGGCCCAGCTGCTCGCGCTCGGCCTTGAACCGGCGCAGCGCGTCGGACACCTTCACCGAGTCGGGGAACACCACCGGCGGCCGGGCCAGGTCGACCAGCTCCGCGTCGTCGTCGAGCAGGTCGCGCAGGTGCACCACGCCCACCACGTCGTCGAGGTGGCCGCCGCGGGCCACCGGGGCGCGGGAGTGGCCGGAGGCGGCCAGCTCGGCGCGGGCGGACGGCACGTCCAGGGCGGCGTCCAGGGTGACCACCGACCGGCGCGGCACCAGGACCTCGCGCAGCCGGCGCTCGTTGATCTCCAGCGCGCCGGTCATGATCATCCGCTGCTCGGCGTTGAGGCCGCGCTGGGCGTGCACCAGCTCGCGCAGCTCCTCGGCCGACATCTCCTCGGACTCGGCGTCGGGCTTGCCGCCGAACACGCGCACCACCAGGTTCGTGGAGGAGCTCAGCAGCCACACCGCGGGCCGGGAGATCGTGGAGAGCACGTGCAGCGGGCGCGCCACCAGCAGTGCCCAGCGCAGCGCGTACTGCATGGCCAGCCGCTTGGGCGCCAGCTCGCCGAAGACCAGGGTCAGGAACGTCAGCACCACCGTGACCAGGGCGATCGCCACCGCGTCGGCGGCGGTGCCCAGGAACGACAGCGCCGGCACGATCGGCCGGGCCAGCGACACCGCCGCCGTCGCCGAGGCCAGGAACCCGGCCAGGGTGATGCCGATCTGGATGGTGGCGAGGAACCGGTTGGGGTCGCGCGCCAGCCGCACGAGGGTCTTCGCGCTGGGTTTCCCGTCGCGCTCCAACCCCCTCAGCTGCCCCTCCCGCAGCGAGATCAGGGCCATCTCCGACCCGGCGAACAACGCGTTGAGCAGCACCAGCACCGCGACCAGCGCGAGCGTGAATCCGTACCCGTCCACACCCACCCTTTACCCAAACCCGGCCGAACCAGACCACCCCGGGCGCAACGTCGCTCGCGCGTTGGTCATTTCGAGTGGCACGGCTGCCGCGACGCGCCCCCGGTGGGCTACAACAAGCACGGGGAGGTCCCATGGGGTCAGGCGCGGTCCACCGGTCGTTCGTCGTCGTGGACGTCGAGAGCTACGGGGACCTGGCGCGCACGACCCACGACCGCCTCGTGCTGCGCGAGGGCATGTACCGGGTGCTGCGCGAGGCGTTCGCCGAGTGCGGGGTGCCGTGGTCGGAGGACGACGTCGACGACGCGGGCGACAGCCTGCTGGTGGTCGTGCCGCCGGAGGTGTCGAAGACCGTCCTGGCCGACCACCTGCCGACCAGGCTGGCGGCCGGGCTGCGCCGGTACAACGCCGCCCACTCCACCGGCGCGCGGATGCGGATGCGGATGGCGCTGCACGCGGACGAACTGGCCTACGACGCGCGCGGCAAGACCGCTCCGGGGCTGGTCCTGGTGCACCGGATCCTCGACGCGGCGGAGGCCAAGCGGGCGCTGCGCGACTCCACCGCGTCCCTGGTGCTGATCGTCTCCCGGTGGTTCTACGAGGCGGTGGTCAGCCAGGACCCGGCCGCCCACCCGGACGAGTACGAGCCCGTGGCGGTGGCGGTCAAGGAGATCAACGACCGGGCGTGGGTGCGCCTGGTGGACGGCCGGCCGCTCACCCCCGCCTCCCCGACCACCCCGACCACCCCGGCCGCCCCGGTGCGGCCCCTCACCCTGACCGAGCTGGGCCCGCTGGTGACCGTGCTGCTGAAGACCACCGGCTTCGACACCAGGGAGGGCCGCGACCTGGTGCTGCGCGAGCTGCCGTTCGCCAGGGCCGTCCCGCGCCACGGCGCGGACCGGCCGGACACGGTGAGCATCGTCCGGACGTGCGCGCACTACCCGCGCGGGCTCAAGGCGCTGGTCGAGGCGATCCGCTTCTACGCCGCCGGCACCACCGAAATGGCCGAACTGGACACCCTGATGGGGGAACGGGACGACGACGTCTAGTTGTCACCGGCAGCACCGAATACCGCCATACGCACCTCTTCCGCTCCGTTTCAACGACATTACACTGAGTCATGCCGTCGAGGGTGAATCCCCCACCCGCACGGGGGACGCCCTACCTGGTGGCCAAGTCGGGAGGCTCGCTGGTGGATGAATCCACAATTCGGATCGACTCCGGTCTGGTGGACCTGACGAACGTTCCCCTCGACGCCTTGGAGGCATTCGACGACGAGGCGCTGGCGGCGTCGGCGGAGCGTTTCCTCAGACAGGTCGACCACGCCAGCGCCAGCTTCGGCGGCTACAACTCCTGACCGGCGGGCGGCACCCCCATGACGAGGGACGACCAGGTGACAGACCGGGATCCCGGGCACGTGACGTTGCCGCCGAACCACGGGACGACACCGGAGCAGCTGGACCTGCTGGCCTCCGGCCGGTTCGACGCCGACGCCGCCGGGCTGCTGCGCGACGTCGAGCGCACCAGGCGCCTGCTCGCCCTGCGGCTGGTGCTGCGCTACGTCCGGGACCACCCGTCGGCCACCGGCCCCCTGCGCCCCGTGGACGAGGCGTGGGACCTGCTGGCCGCCGCCGAGCGCGTCCGCCCGGCGGCCGTGGCCGAACTCCTGGCGCGCCCCCAGGTCGGCGTGTGGTCGGCGCACCTGCTGCGCCGCCTGCGGCGGAAGGACTCCGACACCGCTCCGCTGTGGTTCCACACCGGTCAACTGCACGCGTTGGCCGCCGCGGCCGGACTGGCCGCAGAATTGCGCTTCTCCACCACGATTCCGCTGTGGGACGGAATCGTGGTGCTCCCCGGTATCGGCGCCGCGCGGGTAACCGATTCGACCGGCTGGGACCACGCCGTGCTGGTTTCGGACACGTCCGGGTCGACCGTGAAAACGGGCGACGACGCGGCCCGTCCCCTCGAATGGCGCCGGATCAGAATTCTCCGGGGCAAAGGAGGCGCGGCCGCACCCCGCGTACACCTCGACGACACCGGACCGTACCGGGGATCGGCGATACCCGAACGGCCGGACCCGTTGCCCGAATCGTCGGCGGCGAGGTGGGGCGAGGTCTTCGCCGACGCGTGGGCGCTGCTGGCGCGCGACCACCCGCACTGGGCGCGGGAGCTGGCCGCCGGACTGTCGGTGATCACGCCCCGGCCCGCGGCCCACCGCTTCCGGCCGCACAGCGGGTCGGTGGGTGACGGCTACGGCGCCGCGGTGATCTCCGAACCGCACGACGCCACGCAGCTGGCGGTCACGATGGTGCACGAGCACCAGCACAGCAAGCTCACCGCGATCGGCCACCTCACACCCCTCACCGCCACGGACGCGGGCGCCACCTGCTACGCGCCGTGGCGGGACGACCCCCGACCGGTGTCCGGCCTGTACCAGGGCGTCCACGCCTTCACCGCGGTCGCCGAGTTCTGGGCGCGGCAGCGCGAGCTGTCGACGGGACCGGACGCCGAGCTGGCGCACTTCGAGTTCGCCCTCGTCCGGGCGCAGGTCACCGAGGCGCTGGGGGCGCTGCGCGGTCACCCCGCCCTGACCGACGTCGGCAGGCGGTTCGCGGACCGCCTGGCGCGGCGGCTGGCGGCGCTGCGGGACGCCGAGGTGCCCGCCGGACCGCTGGCCGCCGCGGAGGTGGCCGTCCAGGACCACCGCACCGCGTGGCGCGCCGCGCACCTGCACCCGATGAGGGCGCACGTGCTGGAGTGCGCGCACCGGTGGTCCAGGGGCGCGCCCGCGCCCGGGACCACGCCGCACTCCCCCGTGGTCGCGGGCCCGACGACGGACAAGCTGGACAGCAAGGCGATCCTCACCAGGGTCCGGCTCGCCGGCGGGGCGGAGTTCGAGGCGATGCGCTCGAACCCCCGGGCCGAGGCCCGCGAGGTCGACGCGGACCTGACCGGGGCCGACTTCGCCCTCGTGGCCGGGGAGCACGACCGGGCCCGCGCGTCGTACGCGGCCGAGCTCGCCACCGGCCCGGGGCGTCCGGGCACGTGGTCGGGCTACGCGCTGGCGCTGCACGCGCTCTCCCCCGGCCCGGCGTCGCGGGCGCTGCTCGACCACCCGCACGTCGTCCGCGCGGTGCGGGACGAGCTGGACCGCCGCGACGAGGCGCCCGACGTCGAGCGGCTCGCCGCGTGGCTCGGGACGGCGGGTTAGGCGCTCACAGCGGCATCGGGTCGATGTCGCAGTTGGCCCGCGCCCGGCGCTCGTCCAGGTGGGCGATCACCGGGTGGCGGTCGCCCAGCCGGTCGCGCAGGGCGTCCAGGGTCCGCTGGTGCAGGGCGTCCGCCTCCTCCTCCCGCCCGAGCGAGCGGAGGTCCTGGGCCAGGTTCGCCTGGCAGGTCAGCGTGGTCGGGTGGTCCGCGCCGAACACCTCGACCGCCCGGCGCAGCACCTCGCCGCCCAGCTCGAACGCCCGCTGCGCGTCACCCGTGTCGTGCAGGTCGCTGGCCAGGTTGATCGTGGTGATCAGGGTGAACGGGTGGTCGGGCCCCAAGCGGGCGCGGAAGCTCTCCAGGGTGTTCTCGTCGAGTTCCCGCGCGCCCTGCGGATCGCCCGCCAGCCGCCGCAGGATCGCCACGTTGACCGCGGCGGCCAGGGTGTGCGGGTGCTCGGGACCCAGCGTCTTCGCGTACCGGATCAGGGTTTCCTGGGCCAGTTGCGCGGCCTTCCCGTGCCGACCGAGGTGGCGCATCTCGATGGACTTGGCCAGCGCGGCCGCGAGCGTGTCCGCGTGGTCGAGGCCGTACCGCAGCTTCAGGCCCTCGAAGGCGGTGTCCGCCGCCGCCATCGCGCCCTCGTGGTCGCCCGCCTTCCGGCGCATCGCCGCGAGGTGGCGCACCGCGCGCAGCTCCATCGGGTTGAGCGGCCGCTCCTCGCTCTGGCGCTGGTAGGCGCGCACGATCTCCTCGTGCTCGACGCGGGCCTCGTGGTAGTCGCCCAGCTCGCGCTTGTCGAGGGTGAGGCTGATCTGGGTGAGCAACGCCATCTCGTGCTCCTGGCCGTACATCTGGACCTTGCGGTCCCAGGTGTCGACGTCCAGCGCGTAGGCCGACCGGTAGTCGCCGGCGAGTCGGAGGCTCACCCCGAGGTTGTGCGCCTCGTTCAGCGTCATCGGGTCATCGTCGCCCAGGTAGCGGACGCAGAGTTCGTAGTTGCCCCGGGAGAGCTCCAGCGCGCCGGGGAAGTCGCCCTTGGCCCGCTTGTCCGCGGCCACGGCGCTGATCGCCGCGATGGTCTCCTCGTGCTCCTCGCCGAAGACGTCGCGGTGCCGCTCCACGAGGACCTGGTTGAGGGACGCCGCTTCGGCGTAGAGCCCCTGCACCCACAGCATGAAGCCGTACCAGCGGCCCATCCGCAGGGTGTCCTGGTGCTCCTCGCCCAGGCGCTCGACCCAGATCCGGTAGATCCGCTCGGACAGCTCCAGGCTCCGGTTGTGCTCGCCCCAGTAGTAGAGAAACTGCACCTGGTTGTAGAGCAGGGCCCGAACCCCTTCGGACTCGCACTCGTAGGCGTCGGACGCGGCCAGGTGGGCGCTCAGGTCGGCGTACTTGCGCCAGCTGTCCGACTCGGTCGGCGACTCCGGGTCGTTCGCGGCCAGCATCTGGTGGGCGGCGTGGCGCATGGTGGCCCGCTCGTCCTCGTTCATCTGGCTGATGAGCACCGCCTGGACCAGGCGGTGCAGTTCGATCGAGTTCGTCCGGTGGTCGACGCGCACGAGGGCGAACCGGTGGATGTCGCGGATCGCCTCGCTGAGCCGCAGGCGGTCGCGCAGGACGCGCGACAGCTCCGGCGGCACGTCGACGATGTTGCGGCTGTTGTAGGTGAACATCGTGCGGTTGATCGGTTCCGGGGCCAGGAACGCGCACATCTGGAGCAGCCGCAGCGCGGAGGGGTTCTTGCGCTTGAGCTCGCTGAGGGAGAGGTCCCACATCGCCGCGACCGACTTGGGGTAGTCGAGCGTCGTGGTGACGTCGAGCAGCTCCAGCTGCTTCTCCGCCAGGAGCTCCAGGTACTCGGCGGCGGGCATACCCGTCTCCACGCGCCACGCGGCCGCCTGCGCGACGGCCAGCGGCAGGTCGCCCAGCGCCTCGGCCAGCCGGCCGGCGTCCACCTCGGTGAGGTCGGGGTCGCGGCGGCGCAGCAGCTGCACGCTCTCGGCGCGCCGGAAGACGTCGACCTCCAGGGGGCGGGCGACGCTGAGCCACTGGGAGTTGCGCGAGGTGACCAGGATGCGGCCGGTGCCGCCGGTCGGCAGGTAGCGCTGGACGGCGCCGGGGCTGTCGGCGTTGTCGAAGATGAGCAGCCAGTTGGCGGGGACCTTGGGGTGGTTGCCGCTGCGCAGGGCGTCGAGCACCTGCTGCACGGCGACGTTGGCCTCGGAGCCGACGTTCAGTTCCAGCCGCTGGCCCAGCTCCACCAGCGAGTCCACGATCTTGACCGACCGCTCCGCCGGGATCCACCACACGACGTCGAACTTGGCGCGGTTGCGGTAGGCGTACTCGATCGCCAGCTGCGACTTGCCGACACCGCCCATGCCGTGCAGCGCCTCCGGGAGCACCGCGGCGGTCGAGCCGCGGACCAGCCGCCGCCCGAGCTCCTCCAGGAGGTCCGTCCGCCCGGTGAAATTCGGGTTCCGGGGTGGCAGGCCACCAAAAACGGGCGCGGTGAGGCTCTTGCTCCTTTCTTCGCGGTCGACGGTCGAGGTCACGTCTACTCCTCCTGCGTTTCGCCGGTCACCATCAGCCCCCGTTCGAACAAGTGTTCGATCACGCTCATCCGAATGCAAGACTCCAGTGCCGTCTTTTTTACCGCGATCACCGCGAGCCGGGAACGCCGGGTCCGTCGGAGTGGAATAGCGCAGGTAAATACCCGACAGGGCCCGGTGCACCGCCCGGTCCACCTCGACCACGTGGCGGGGCGCCGCGATGACGGGACCCACGGTCCGCACCAATTCCTCGTCCGCGGGCAAGGGCGTCGCGGCGATTTCCGGCTCGTGCTCGTACAGGTATTCGCGCACGAGTCGGAACACCCGTTCGGTCTCGCTGCGGCGGCCGTGCGCCAGCAACTCCTCGCGGACCCCCTCGACCGCGAAGTCGAACCTCGCGCGTCCCGGGTCGACGCGGGCGTCCCGGGCCGGCGGCACCACCAGGGGACCGCCCAGGAACTCGGCGACGGCGGCCGGGCCGGCATCGGGGAGCAGGTGCTCCTGGATGCGCGCCAGCAGCGCCACCTCCAGCGGGGCCGTGGCGAAGTGCACGGCCAGGGCGGCCGCGGACCTCGACGCGGACGCCCGGTAGGCCGCGACCAGCCGCACGGCGGTGAGCGGCTCGCCGCGGCGGGCCGGTTCGACCCCGGCCGGGTCCTCCCCGGCGGGCACGAGGGCCGCGCCCGCGTCCGTCCAGCCCGTCGCGGCGGTGAGCTCGGCCCACCTCCGCAGCCCCGGCGGGCCGAGCCCGGTGAAGCAGACGGGCACCACGTCGCCGAGGGCGTCGTACAGGCCGGGCACGTCCGCCTGGGGTGCCCACTCCTGGGCGGTGTTCGGCGCTCCCGGCTCGGGGGCCCTCAACCGCACCCGGTGCAGGTCGAGGCCGGTCCGGCGGGCCATCGACCAGGACAGCGGGCTGGCCACGGCCACCGAGTGCGCGGCGCCCAGCTCGCGCAGTCCCGCCCACGCCGGGCCGGACCGCCAGCCGGGGTCGACGGCGTCGGTGAGCACGAGCACCAGCGGCCGGCCGGCGGGCTCCAGGACGTGGCCCGCGTCGGGGTCGCGCAGCGCCACCCGCCCCGTCTCGTCGGGGCCGAAGGCGCACGTGGTGACGGAGCCGAACACGCCCGACCCGCGCAGGGCCCCGACGACCTCGTCGACGGTGGGGGCCCAGATCGCCATGGCGGGACCGTCGTCGACCGCCACCACCAGCCCGTGCGCGCGGCCGACGAGCGGCGCGAGCGCCTCCCGCACCCGGTCGGGGGTCCACCCGGAGGCGCCCGGACCGGTCGCCGCTCTGCCGTCGGCGCCCTGATCGAGCGCGCCCACGGTCACCGCCTCCCGGATCGACGGGGCAATTGACGCGAATATTCACCTGAATCAGTCATCATCGACCGCGGCGAGCCGCACACCCCGCAAATCCGTACCGAACGGGCTGTCGTCCCACCGCGCTCACGGGGCGTCCGCGCGGGCGGTCGCGGTGAATAGTCGACCGATAAATTCCCGGTATCCGCCGCGCGTCGGTGGGACATGCCTCAGATCCCTCCCTGCGAACCCCACCCGTAGGTCAGCGGTTCCGGTAGACGCTCTGCGTCATCCCACAATACGGCAAGACTGCGACCCGCGTGGGGCTCAACCGCGTTACGCGAACGCAACGCCTCGGTGCGCAACTCGGCCAACCGGTGGGGCAGTCCGTGCACCCCGCCCGCCTCGAACATCCCGGTCACGGCTTCCCGAAAACGCGGGTTCGAGCAATCCTCGCGGTCCCAGATGATGATCGGGACACCCGCGCGGAACGCCAGCGCCGCCTCCTGCCAGGCCCGGCTCCGGCGGTCGCCCGGGGGTTCGCTGAGCACGAGCGACACGATCGAGGTGTCCTTCAGCTCCACCGCCATGCCGGTGAGGTCCCAGCCGCCGTTGGCGTCGCTCCAGTACAGCCTGGGCGGGGCGGCCTGGTCGCCCGACATCGTGCTCCAGCGCTGCTTCCACGCCAGCCAGTAGCGCTGGGCGCGCATCCGGTCCAGGCTGCGCACCACCACCGGGTGATCCATCGCCAGGGGGACGGCGATGTCGGACAGCGACGCCTTCCGCCAGAACTCCACCGGGGTGTTGATCATTTCCCACGGCAGGGTGAACTCGACCACGATCGCGCTGACCCGCGCGCCCGCGGCCGTGGTGCCCAGCTCGACCTCCAGCTCCGCGATCACGGTGTCGACCTCGGCCTCCAGGTCCGCCCGGTGGACCTGGGCGTCACCGCGGCGGGCGGTGTTCCCGCCGGGACCGCTCCCGTCGGACCCGGCCCAGTACCGCCAGTGCGAGAACACGACCTTCTCCGGGTCGTCCGGGGTGGGGTCGACCTCGAACACCAGGTGCACCACGTCGGCTTGCCGGGCGCCGGGCTCGGCGCGCCAGTCCGCCCGCTCCACCAGGTCCGTCACCTCGAACCGCTCCGCCCACCGCCAGTTGTACCGCCGCAGCTCGTCGGCCAGCGCGCTGTCCCCGACCCGGCCCGCGAGGCAGTCCACGAACACCATGGCGGGCGGCAGCGCGTCCGGGCCGGCGTTGTGGTCGGCGAGGTGGAGGAACACCGACCACACCGACCGGCACCGCGCCGGCATGTCGTCGCAGCGGCCGGCGCTGGCGACGGTGGCCAGCCGGCGCAGCAGGCGCAGCTCCTCGGCCGGGTCGTCGGCCAGCCGCACGGACCGCAGCACCTGCGCGAACCGGTCCCAGTCCCGCGCGGGCAGCGCCCGGCAGGCCGTCCACTCGTCGCCGAGGTCGAGGATCAGGGCGATCTCCGGCGCGTGGGGCTCCAGCACGGACAGGCAGTCGACCAGGGCGGCCAGGCCGCCACCGCGGCGGCAGCACCAGCGGACGAGGCCGAGCAGCTGGAGGTGGGCCTCCTGCCCCTCCAGGGGCACCGACTCGCCGAAGAGGTCCGAGAGCAGACCCACCAGCATCGCCCGCCCGCGTTCGGTGCGCAGGCACTCGCACCGCTCCAGCGCGGAGACCAGGTCGCCCTGCAAGCGGAGCTGGGCGGTGCCCGCACCGAGATCCGTGACCATGCGACCATCCCCCGTCCACCGCAGAAGCCGGATCGCGGCGAGCGTCGACGAAGAAGGGATCGTCGCCCCCCGCTCACCGCAGGAGCAACTGTTCCACACCGAACAGGGGCCATTTCCGCAAAATGCGGTCACACCGCCGCCGGGTGCCGGGCGGACAGGGCGCGGCCCGTGGTGGTCAGCTCGGTCGCCACGCGGTCCACCGCCGCGGTGAACCCGGGTGCGTCGCAGTTCCAGTCGTCCAGCCTGACCAGCAGCCAGCGCCGCCAGGCATCCACCAACCGGGCGAACACCTCGGTTCCCTGCGGGGTGAAGCGGTACCGACCGCCGTCCTCGACCACGTAGCCGCGGGTCTGGAGCTGGCGCGCCACCGGTTCGAACACCCCCGCCGGCACCCCGGTCTCCTCGGCGAGGCGGTCGAGGTCGGCCGCGCCGCCGGCCACGCTCTGCCGGAACACCCGGACCACCAGCCACGCCTGCGCGTGGGTGAGCGGGACGTCCGACGCGGTGAGCACGTCGGGCGTGGGGTCGCGCCGCTCCCGGCCGACGACCAGGGCGACGAGCTTCTCCAGCTCCCGCTCGGAGTTCCAGGTCCGGGGTTCGCCGAAGTTGTCGCCGACCTCGTTCGCGGCGGCGCGCGCGGTGTCCCGCAGCGGCACCTCCCGCAGGAACAGGGCCACCACGAACGCGACCGCGGCCACCGGCGCGGCGGACAGGAACACCGTGTGCAGGGTGTCGGCGTAGGCGGCGATGATCGGGGCCTTCTGCTCGGCCGGCAGGGCGTGCAGGGCCTGGACGTCGGTCGCGACGCGCGGGTCGACGCCGGGCGGGACCGCGGTGGCCAGGTGGTCCGGCAGGGTGCCCGCGTAGATCGTGCCGAAGACCGCCACGCCGAACGAGCTGCCCAGGGTGCGCAGGAAGCTGACCCCGGACGTGGCCACGCCCAGGTCCTCGTAGCTGCTGGTGCTCTGCACGACCACCATGGTCACCGGCATGCACATGCCCACGCCCAGGCCGAGCACGAGCATGGAGACCGACGCCTCCCAGAACGTCGTGCCGACGCCCAGCCGGGACAGCAGGAGCATCCCGGCGACCATGAGCAGGCTGCCGACCAGCGGGAACACCCGGTAGCGGCCGGTCTTGCCGATGATGGTGCCGGTGGTGACCGACGCCGCCAGCAGGCCGACGACCAGCGGCAGCATCTCCAGGCCCGACCGGGTGGCCGACGCGCCGTGCACGTACTGGAGGTAGGTCGGCAGGAACGTGACGCCGCCCAGCATGGCGAAGCCGACGACGAAGCTGAGGATCGTGCACACGGTGAACACGCGGCCGCGGAACAGCCGCATGGGCAGCATCGGCTCCTCGGCGCGCAGTTCGACGAGCACGAACGCCACCAGCGCGGCCACCGAGCCCACGGCCATCCACAGGATCGTCGGGGAGGACCACGGGTACTCGACCCCGCCCCACGAGGTGACCAGCGTGAGGCCGGTGGCGGCCAGGGCGATCAGCAGGATGCCGGCGTAGTCGACGCGCGGGCGGGCGGTGGTGCGACCGGTCGGCAGCGCGACCGCGGCGACCGCGAGCACCACCAGGCCGAGCGGCAGGTTGACGTAGAACGCCCAGCGCCAGCTCAGGTGGTCCACGAACAGACCGCCGAGCAGCGGCCCGACGACCGTGGCCACGCCGAACACCGCGCCGATGAACCCCTGGTACTTGCCGCGCTGGGCGAGCGGCACCACGTCCGCGATGACGGCCGCGGAGGTCACCATCAGCCCGCCCGCGCCCAGGCCCTGCACCGCGCGCGCCAGGATCAGCCACGTCATCGAGTCGGCCCAGCCGCACAGGAACGAGCCGACCAGGAACAGCGCGACGCTCGCCAGGAACGCCGGTTTGCGCCCGAACAGGTCGCCGAACTTGCCGATCAGCGCGGTCATGATCGTCTCGGCGAGCAGGTAGGAGGTGACCACCCACGACAGGTGGCCACCGCCGCCCAGGTCGCCGACGATGGTCGGCAGCGCGGTCGCCACGATGGTCTGGTCCAGCGCGGCGAGCAGCATGCCGAGCATGATCACCGCGACGACGGCGTTGCGCGCGCCCCGGCGGACCCCGGTTCGTTCGGCCTGGTGGACCACGGCGGACCTCCCGGGTGGACCATAGGGCGCTCACCCGACCGCCGCCCGCGCACGTTCACCCGGCCGGGTGAGGCCCTCCCGGCTCAGTAGGCCATGAACAGGATCTCGTCGCGCGAGTAGTCGTGCCCCGGGTGGTTCTCCTTGAGGTGCTGCTGGGTCTTCGCCACGAGGTCGTCCTCGTCCTGGCCGATGATGCGCTCACCGCACGGACAGGTGATGTTCGTCTTCATCGCTTCCTCCGCTGGAGATCACGTCACCCCGGACTCTACTGACGGCGGCCCGGGGACGACGACGGTTCCCCACTGTGCCAGCCCACCCAAACCCCCCAAACCGCGCGAGTCGTACGCCCAGGACCACCGTGTCGTACGTCCAGGACCCCCGAGTTCTACGTTCGCGCACACCGTCGGCCCGGCCAAGCCCCGTCGAGGGGTACCTGAACGTTGAACTCGGGGGTCCGGAACGTACGACACGGTGGGTCTGGACGTACGACTCGCGCGGGGTGGTCGGGCCCGATCGTGGAAGGCCGCAGATTTGCGGGGGCCGCGCCGGACCGCGGTCCTAACGTCGTTCCTCACCCAGGAGGAGGAACGACGTGGCGGCCGGTGAGGCCCGCCCGCGCGTGGGGAGCCTCCGACGGCACCGGGTCGAGACCCGTCCGGGTCGTGTGGGTCAGATGACGCAGAACTCACGGCAGACCCGCTGTCACGCTGGTGGACGGCACCGGGTCGAGGTACGGAGACCATGGGAGGGACGGTTCATGTCGGGCCACTCCGAGCCACTGCACTCCTCCATCGTCTCGGTGGACATCGCCGACTCCAGCGCGGAGACCCGGCGGACCCCGCACAAGGTGCGGATGGTCGAGGGGCTGCACGACTTCCTCCGGGAGTCCTTCGCCGCGGCGGACATCGCCCCGGACAGGTGCGACTTCCTCGACCGCGGGGACGGCTGGCAGATCCTGGTGAACGCCTCGGTCCCGAAGATCCGGCTGGCCGACAGGTTCGTCCACGAGCTGAGGAACCGGCTGCTGCGGTACAACTCGGTGGCCAACGAGGAAGCCACCCTGCGGCTCAGGGTCGCGCTGCACTACGGGGAGGTCACCACGTTCGGCGTCTCCCACGTCTCCAAGGCGGTGGAGCACGCGACCCGGATCCGGGACGCCCCGTACGTGAAGCGCAAGCTCAGGGAATCGGGGTTCGCGCTGGCACTCGTGGCGTCCGACGACTTCTACGGGAACGTCGTCCACGAGGACCCGGTCGCCAGCCAGCAGGGTTTCGAGCCCTTCTCCGACGTGGTGCGCGACGGCACCGTCGGCGCCTGGTTGTGCCTGTTCGGCAGCGGGGCCCCGAGGCCGTCGGCGCCGCGCCGCGCCGCCCCCGGCGGGGCCGTCGAACCCGCGCCGCTCGACCTCCCGCCGGACGAGGACGACCCGGCGTTCACCCTCGTCCGGGCCGTCGTCGTGCACGGCGCGCCGGACGCGACGACCCGGCAGGACCGCACCACCGCCCCCGTGCTCCACGGGCCGCCGGGGTCGGGTCGGACGCGGTTCGCCCGGCTGGTGTGCGGGGAGCTGGAGGCCAAGGGGCAGCCGAACGCCCTGCTCACCGAGGAGACCGGCCACCGCTCCCGCCCGGTGCCGGACCTGCTGCTGGAGGCGGCGGTCAGGCTGGTCGACGGCGGGGGCCGGTGGGACTTCGCCGGGTTCCTGGGGTGCTGCGCCGTGCTGTTCAAGGTCCTGCCCGGTCGCGCGGGCCCCGACGCGCTGATCGCGGAGCTGGCCTCGCCCACGGCGATGTCGGCGGCCCTGCACGAGCTGCTCGTGAAGAGGCAGCTCACCGCGTGGGCCCACGTGGTCCCCGTGCTGACCTCCCGCCTCACCGGGCGGAACTGGCTCGGTCTGCGGCCGAGGTTCGACCGGGCCGTCCGGCCCGCCGAGCTGCGCGAGGTCGACGCCCTGTCCCGCCGCGACGTCCCGGAGGCCCACGCCGAGGTCGACGACATCGTGCTGCGGTCGTTCCTGACCGACCTCGACGCGCACGCGAACGCGCACGCCAAGCCGAAGCTGGTGGACCCGGTGGTCGTGGTGGACGACCCCGTCGGGGCCACCGCCCTGGTGCGGACGTGGGGCAGGGTGGTGACGAGGGCCCGGCCGGCCCGGATGACCCTCGTCGCGGTGGGCGATCGCGAACTGGTGGACCGGCTGCGGTCGACCGACCGCGCGGCGGTGCTCGACGACGGCCCGGACGGGGGGCGGCCCGACGGCGGGGAGCCCTCCTCCGGCGGGGCGTGGACCGCGCTGCCGCTGTCCGGGCTGACCGAGTCGCAGGTGCGGCGCGCGGCCGCCGGCGCGGGGGTGCCCGAGGAGCTGAGGGAACCCGTCGCGCACGACGTGCTCGCGGTGACCGCGAGCCACCTGGAGGCGACGGTCGAGCTGGTGCGGGCCGCCGCGGTCGCGCCGGAGGACGTCCGGCCCGCCCGGCTGCTCGGGACGCGGCCCCCCGGCAGGTCCGTCCCCCTGTCGGAGTACCTCCTGGACCGGCTGCTCCAGAAGAAGGTCGACAAGGCCGACGACGCGGTGACGTGCGCGGCGGCCAGGAACCAGACGGAGGCCGCCGCGCTGATGAACGACGGGATCATCCGGGAGAGGACCCGGGCGTTCACCCCGGCGGTGTGGCCGTGCGACGGGCCGGCCGGGACGCGGACGATGCACCCGCTGGCCCGGTTGCTGCTGCTGCGGCGGTTGGCGGAGCGGCCGGCGGACGCGCCGGACGGGTGGAGCGCCGTGTTCACCCGGCTCGCCGGGTCCGCGGCACGCCGGCGGGACGAGGCGGGCGCCCTATACCACGGGTACGCCTCCGGGGACGTCGACCGGGTGGTGGCGGAGCTGGAGGAGCGCCTGGTGAACGGCTCGGGACGGCGGTGGCTGAGCCTGGTCGAGACCGTCGCGACCTGCCCCTGCCCACCGGGCGAGGACCACGACGCCGCCTCCCGCTCGCCGGTCGGGGCGCTGGTGGCGGCGTGGCGCGCCACCAACGACCCGCACCTGGTGGACCGGTGGGCGGACCACCACGCGCAGACCGCCTCGCACCTGAGGCAGGTCGCGGGCCAGGCCCAGGACGGGCACATGGCGTTCCTGGAGGCCGCCGAGTGGCACGAGGAACGGGCGCGCAGGCAGCCCCACCGCCCCAACCCCTGAAGACGGAAGAGGACGCGCCGTGACCCGAGTGGAGATTCCCGACGCCCGCCCGAAGCGGACCGCGCGACGGGTGGTCGCCTGGTGCGCGGCGGCGGTCGTGGTGGCCGCCGCGATCGTCGTGTGGGCGTGGCCCTCGCACGAACCGGTCTGCGACGACCAGGTGGGGCTGACGCCGGTCGACGGCCAGTGCGTCGGGGTCGCCGACACCGATCGGGTGTACGACTTCGGCCACGAGGAGCTGCGCGACGTCGCGGTGCGGTTGCGGGAGGCGAACGCCGGGGCGAGGCAGGACGACGAGCACCACGTGGGCATCGCGGTGCTGCTCAACCTGACGCCGGGCGACCACGCGATCGAACCGCCGACGCAGCTGCGCAAGCAGCTCGAAGGCGCGCTGCGGGCCCAGGCCGCCCACAACGAGGACCGCGGCCACCTCCCCCGGGTCGAGTTGCTGCTGGCCAACGCCGGTGACGGGTTCGAGCACTGGCCGAAGGCGGTCGAGGAGCTCCTCCGGAGGCGCGGCACCCCGGACAACCTGGTCGCGGTCACCGGGTTCGGCCAGAGCCTGACGAAGGTGACGGACGCCATCCGGGCCCTGGCGGAGGAGAAGGTCCCCATGGTCGCCTCCACCCTGACCTCCAGCACGTTGCAGGGCATCCGGGGGCTGCTCCGCCCCGCGCCGAACAACTCGCAGCAGGCCGTGGTGGCGGCCGAGAAGGCCGCGGAGATAGCCCGCGGGAAGCTCGCGCGCAGGGGCGTCCCCGGGACCGGGAGCACCGCGGCCCCGCTACCGGGCGCCTCGACCGGCCCGGAGAAGCCGAAGGCCGTCATCATCACGGACGAGAAGGAGGGCGACCCGTACCCGAGCGATCTCAAGGAGACCTTCGAGGTCGAGTTCGGCCGCCTGGGCGGCCAGGTGGCCGATCCGCTGTTCTACAACAGCGGGCTCGGGGAGGTCAGCGGCACGTTCCGGAACCACTGGCTCAACATCTGCTCGGAGAAGGCCGAGGTCATCTACTTCGCCGGGCGCGGTCTGCACCTGAGCGCGTTCGTGGGTGCGCTGAGCGACGTCTACTGCGACATCGCCCCGGACCTGGTCGTGCTGAGCGGGGACGACAGCCCCACGGAGGACCAGGTCGCCGGGAAGAACTTCACCGAGGCGCTCGACAAGGGCATCGAGATCATCAACACCGAGCTCGCCCCGCCGGACCTGTGGGAAGCCCTGGACCTGGTCCGGGCGAAGCCCGAGGGCTCGATCGCCCCCGACGCGATGACCGACGCCGGCGTCGAGCGCTTCCTGGGACCTCGGGACGGGGCGTCGGCGGCGCAGCCGGCGGACGACGGCGAGGTCCTGTCCTACGACGCCGTGTTCACCGCGACGACGCTGGTGCAGAACGCCGTGGAGCCGGACCGCGAGGAGGCCGTCACCGCCCGGGACGTGTGGGCGGTGATCGACTCGATCAGGGACTTCACCGCCGTCCAGGGCGCCAGCGGGCGGTTGTCCTACGACACGCAGGGCAACGCCGTGCGGAAGACGGTGTTCCTGATGAGCCGCACGGCGGAGGGGCACGAGCTGGTGGACGTCCGCTGACGGGACGGCCGGGGAGCGCCCCGGTGGGCCTCCGCGAGCCGCGGCGGCGGGGCTCGCGGCCCGACCCCCGGCCGGGAGCCGGCGGTCCTGCGGGACACCGCACCGCCGACCGGGTGGTGCGCGGCCCGGTCGGCTAACGGCGGGTCGGGCGCGGCGAACTCACCGGGTGCCGCCCCACCACCGGTCGTCGAGGGAGACGAAAACCATGATGTCGTCGAGACCGCTCCGCCGCGCCGCGGCGCTCCTGTCGGTCCTGGCCGCCGCGGTGGCCACCGCGGCGGTCGCCGCGCCCGCGCACGCGGCCGGGTTGGACCAGGTGTGCGTGGGCACCGAGGTGACCACCTTCGACCCGCCGCTGACCCTCACCGCGCGGCCGACGACCGTCACCGTCAGCGGCGTCTACACCACCTGCACGAACCCGGGCGCGATCACCGCCACCTACGCCGAGACGTTCCCGCTCACCGCGTCCTGCCTGGTGCTGTTCGACTCCGGGTCGGCGCTGCGCACGTTCACCTGGGGCGGGACGGAGGCGCCCAGCACGTTCCAGTACAACGTCACCTCCAGCGCCGTGGCCGGTCAGGTCGTGGTGACCAACACCGGGGTGATCACCGCGGGCGGGTTCGCGCCGGCGGGCGCGGAGCAGGTGATCACCCTGGTGACCCCGAACGTCCTCCAGTGCCTGGTCGGCGGGGTGGCCTCCGTGTCCGGGCCGACCACCCTCACCGTGCACGGCGCCTGACCGCCGTCACCAGCGGATGTCACCCAGGTCCTCCAGCGGCGCGCGCTCGTCGGCCGACGACGGCACGACGAGCGCGTCCGCGGCCCGCACCGCGTCCGGGAAGGTGAACCCGCACCGCTGCTCCACCTCGGCCACCCCGACCTGGAACACCCGGAACTCGTCCAGCTCCAGCGATTCCAGCTGGTCCAGGTTCTGGGTGAGCAGGAACGCCCGCGCGGTGAGCGCGCCGCCCGAGGCGAACACGACCACCTTCCAGTACTCGCGCGGCAGGGCCACGCCGCGGAAGACCCGGTCGTCCGCCCGGAACACCGGGCCGCCGTAGACGCTGACGCGCAGGCGGTCCGCCTTGGCGTCGGCGAGCACCGCGTCCTCCAGCCTCCCCCACAGGCCCCGCCGCGAGCTCTGGTTGAAGTCGTCCACCTGCGGGGTGATGTTGGTGAAGAAGAACGAGTCGACGTTGGCCCGCGCCGCGTCCGGCCCCCACAGCAGGTCCGCGCGCCGCGCCAGGTGGCCCCGGTCGAGCCGGTTGTCCCGGTAGAGCTCGTCGCCGACCTGGTGCTCGGCGGGCACGCGCGGGTCGAGGACGAACGGGATGCCGGTGCGGCTGATGTCCCGGAGGTCGCCGCCGTCGATGTTCCAGGCCACCCAGTACGCGAAACGCCGGGATGTCGACTGGGCGAGGGAGAAGTGGGTGTAGTCGATCACCGGCACGCCGTCCAGCTCGACCGCGTCGGCCCGCGCCCGGTCCCCCAGCACCGGCAGGCCGACCGCCGTACCCGGGAAATCCGGGCCGAGGAAATTCGGGTCGAAGCCGGGCCGCGACGCGGGGCGCTCCGGGCGCGCGGTCCCGGGCGGCGTGAGCGAGATGCCCAGCTTCTCGAACACCGAGCCGGGCAGGCACGCCAGCGCGTGCTCGTCCGGGCTGTCCGCCGCCTCGCCGGCGAAGTGCAGGCCGGCCAGGGTCCGGCCCGGCTTGCCGTTGGCGGACTTGAACACCCAGGCCGCGCCCGAGTCGCCGCCCCGGCTGATCTCGCCGTCGGGGGCGGGCTTGGCGCGGTCGGGGCCGATCTCGAAGCACCCGATCCCGCGCGGGCCGACGCCGGGCCCGTAGTCGATCTCGGCGAGCACGTCCACGCGCCGGACGACGCCGTGCGTCACACCGGTCGTGCGGCCGCTCTTGACGACCTTGTCGCCCAGGTCCGGCTCGCCGAGCCGGTCCACGGTGACGCCCAACCCGTGGACGTGGGCGGCGAACCCGCGGTCCTCGACGGTGGCGATGGCGCAGTCGCCCGCCGCGCCCAGGTGCGACCGGACGAGCCGGCCGAGGCGGTTGCGCCCGGTGCGGTTGTCGTCGTGCGCGCCCGGCTGCACCACGTCGTCGCCCAGCGCGCCCTGCGGGCCGTGCAGGACGTGCCAGTTGCTCAGCACGTAAGGGGTGCCGTCCTCGCGGTCGTGCACGACGCAGCCGACGGTGCCCGCGGACACCCGCACGTGCCCCACGCTCACGCCGGGCACCACGGGGTCGACGCGCGTCTTGCGCGGGTCGACCTCCGCCTCCTCCAGCACCCGGAACTCCACGCGGTAGTCGCGCTGGAGCACGTCGGTGGGCACGGCCACGCCGTCCACCTCGACCGCCTCGGGCAGCGGCGCGGTGCCCAGCGCGGCCAGCTCCTCCGGCGCGGCCTTCCGCCGCACGGTGAACTGGACCGCGACCTCGCCGGTCACCCGGCCGCCGGTCACCTTGTGGCCGATGCCGATGGACGTCACGTTCGGGTCGCGCAGGTAACCGGCGCCTTTCGCGCGGACGAACTGCCGGAGCGACCGGGGCGTCCCGTTCTTCTTCCTGGCCATGAGCGGCGTCCCCCTGGTGTGCGCGCGTCGGTGGCCTTGCTGTCGAAGTCCCCCGAACGAGCGTTAGCCCGAACTCGGTGTGGTCAACCGTTCGGCCCAACAGGGGGACCCGAACACGACGGAGGTGTGACCAACCACTGTTCGGCCCTGCCGCGCGTTCCGCCCGGCGTGCTGTTGTGCAGGGGCGAGTTCCCCTGAAAATCGGCCACCGGCCGGCCCTGCTCTAGGAGGAGCCATGAGGACCAGACACGTCGTGGTGGCGAGCGCGCTGTTAGCCGGGCTCGTCGCACCGCCCGCGCACGCGGCCGCGCCGGTGCTCTACAGCGGGCACCCGGACGCGGTCGCCGACAGCTACATCGTGGTGCTCAAGCGGCACGAGGACCTGGCGGCGACGCGCACCGCCGTCCGGGGCGTCACCCGCACCTACACCACGGCCCTGGCGGGCTTCGCCCTGCGCGCCGACGCCGCGACCGCCCGCCGCCTGGCCGCCGACCCGCGCGTCGACTACGTGGCGCAGGACCTGGAGGTGGACCTCTCGGCGCAGGCGCTCGGGGTGCAGCCCGCCCCGCCGTCGTGGGGGCTGGACCGGATCGACCAGCGCGCCCTGCCGCTGGACACCCGGTACCACTACGCCAACACCGCGTCGGACGTCCGGGCCTACGTCTTCGGCACCGGCATCCGCTACACGCACCAGGAGTTCGACGGCGCGGCCGTGCCGGGCCTGGACACGATCGGCGGCGTCACCCCGCCGGGCAACGACTGCAACGGGCACGGCACGCACATGGCGGGGATCATCGGCGGCCGCACCACCGGCGTGGCCAAGGACGTGACCCTGGTGTCCGTGCGGGTGCTCAACTGCCAGGGCTCCGGCTCGTACTCGCAGATCATCCAGGGCATCGACTGGGTGACCAGGGACGCGGCGGCCGGCGGGCGGCGGGCGGTCGCGCTCATGACGCCCGGCGGGGCGCGGCACCAGGCGTTCAACGACGCCATCACCGCCTCGATCAACGCGAACGTGCACTACTCGGTCGTGTCCGGCGGCTCCAACGCCGACGCGTGCGCGTACTCCCCCGGCAGCACCCCGCTCGCCACGACCGTGGGCGCGACCGACGCCAACGACAACCGGGCGAGCTTCTCCAACTACGGCAGCTGCATCGACGTGTGGGCGCCGGGCGTGAACATCACCTCGGCGTGGGGCACGTCGGACACGGCGTACTCGACCATCAGCGGCTCGGCGGCGTCCGCGCACGCGGCGGGCGCGGCGGCGCTGTGGCGGCACCGCTTCCCGGGCGACTCGGCGGTGCAGGTGGGTGCCGCGCTGAGCGCCAACGCCACGCCGGGCGTGGTCGTCAACCCCGGCGCGGGTTCGCCCAACCTGCTGCTGTTCACGGGCATGATCCCGGTGTGACGGCGTGGGGCCGCGGCGCTCGATCGGGCGGGCGGGCGCCGCGGCCGCGCGGACCTGGGCACACCACACCCGCAACACGAAAACTATTACACAACCAGGTGAATCACGCGCTTCTGCGCGGATCGGGTGATTCCCGCTGAATGCGCCTCGCCGACAACCGTGTGACACCGCGGTCGCGAGGAGGGCTCGGTTCGTCACAGGCATGATGTCGAGCACTGCCGCGGCGACACCTGATTCGTCGAACAGCGTTCCACCCGAAGGCGCCGGCCGGATCCGGTTTGAACCCGATCGCGCCGGGGTAATGCACTCGGGTGACCTCGACGCGGCCGCGCCCGGCAGGCAGGAGATGTGCCCGGACCTGCGCTTCCGGTCCCGGTCGCGCCAGATCGGACCCGCTGCCGGCGGGTCGGCGGAACTCCCGCGCAAGGAGCCCGTCGCCACCGCCGGCGCCTGTTCCGCCGAGGTTGCGCCCCAGTGGGGATCGTCACACCACTGTGTAACGACGAGGTCAAAAGGCCGGTCCGTGTCATCTACGGTGGGTTGTCGTGCCAAGATTCCTGGTTATGGCCCCACACGTCCCTGATCTCAGCGACGGTGCCGCGCACATCCGGCCCCGTCGGCGTGTAAGCGGACCGATCCCGGGATCGACGAGGTGGATCCGGTTGTGACCGCTGATCTGAGCGGAAGTGCCGAGCGGACGGAACTGCTCCCTCCCCGGCAGAGCGCGTGGCTGACGCTGGTCCGGCAGGTGCCCCCGCGGGTGCTGCGACCGGGCGTGCTCGGCGCTGTGCTGATCACCTTCGGCGGGCTGGGCGCGGGCGCGGTCGTCCGCCGGGACCCGCTGCTGAGCGGCACGTTCCTCAACGCGATGCGCTACGGCCACGGGCACGACCTCGCCTTCGCCGTCCTGTTCGTGGGACTGGCGCTGATGGTGGTGTCGTGGGTCCGGCTCGGCCGCCTGGTGCGCACCGGGCGGATCGGCGGCCGGGCGGTGGCGCTGACCGCCGCGGCCTGGACCGCGCCGCTGGTGATCGCCCCGCCCCTCTACAGCCGGGACGTCTACAGCTACCTGGCGCAGGGCGCGGTCGCGCTGCGCGGGTTCGACCCCTACGCGACCGGCGCGTCGGCGCTGGACCTGCCGCTGAGCGGGAACGTGGCCGGGCTGTGGCAGGACACGCCGTCGCCCTACGGCCCGCTGTTCCTCCTGCTGGCCAAGACCACGGTCGCCGTGGTCGGCGACAACGTCATCCTCGGCGCGATCCTCATGCGCCTGGCCGTGCTCGCCGGGCTGGTGCTGCTCGCCTGGGCCATCCCGGGCCTGACCCGCCACCTCGGCGGGCGCGCCCCGGTCGCCCTGTGGCTGACCGTGGCCAACCCGCTGGTGGTGGCCGTGGGCATCGGCGGCGCGCACAACGACATCCTGATGGTCGGCCTGATGGCCGCCGGGGTGCTGCTGGTGCTCGACCGCAGGCACCTGCTCGGGTTCGCGGTGATCGCCCTGGCCGCCGCGGTGAAGGCCACGGCGCTGCTGGTCGCCCCGTTCCTGGTGTGGGTGTGGGTGGCGCGGATGTCGGGCCCGGCGCGGCACCGCTTCCTCAAGGGGGCGGCCGCCGGCGGCGCCGCCTTCGCGGTCGTCTTCGCCCTGTCCACCGTGGTGGCGGGCGTCGACCTGGGGTGGATCGACGTGCTGCGCTCCCAGACCCCGCTGCTGACCTGGATGTCGCTGCCCTGCGCGGTGGCGGAGCTCGGCTACCACGCGGTCGGCCGCCACGTCGGCTTGTTCACCTACGAGGGCTTCCTGGGCTTCTTCCGGTCGGCCGGCATGTACCTGCTGGTCGCCGTGCTCGTCCGCCAGTGGTGGCTGGCCAGGGAGGGCGGTGCGGAAGCGGTCCGGCGCGCCGCGATCGCCCTGCTCGCCGCCTCCGTGCTCGCCCCGTCGGTGCTGCCCTGGTACTTCACCTGGGCGCTCGCGCTGGCCGCGGTGTTCGCCTGGCAGGACAGGTGGCTGGCCGTCGCGGCGGGCGTCTCGGTGTGGATGGTGCTGGTCACCCTGCCCGACGGCACGATCGTGGCCCGGTGGACCTACGGCTCGATGAACCCGTGGGTGTGGTGGCCCTACCTGGCCCTGACCGTGCTGGTCGGCGTGTGGGTGGGCCGGGCGCTGCTCCAGCGCGAGCCCGAACCGGCGCGCGGCGCGGCCGCCGGGGCGGCGTCGCCCGGGGTCGGCCTGCCCGGCGTGGACCTGACGGGCGTGGACCTCACCGGGGTGGACCTGAAGGACCTGGCCGACCTGAAGAAGATCGACTTCCGGGACGGGGATTTCCGGGACGCGGATTTCCGGGACGTCGACTTCGACGAGGTGGCCGAAGCCCGGCGGCGCGGGGGCACCGGTGGCTGACCGGGTGCGCGCGGCCGAGGAGCGGGTGCTCGGGTTCGCGCCGCTGGTGCTCGTCCTGTCGCTGGGCTGGTACGCGTGGCGGCTGGGCAACCCGGCGGACTGGGGCATGATCGACCTCAAGGTCTACTGGAGCCTCGCGCCGAACCTGCTCAGCGACCAGCTCTACTCGGTCACCATGCCGTTCACCGCGGACTTCCCGCTGCCGTTCACCTACCCGCCGTTCGCGGCGCTGGCGTTCCTGCCGGTGTCGGCGCTGCCGTGGCTGGCCGCGCGGATCCTGTGGCAGGTGCTGTCGCTGATCTGCCTGTGGTGGCTGGTGCGCACGTCGCTCGGGCTGCTGGCCTCCCGCGCCGGGCAGCCCTACGACGCCACCTGGTCGCGCCGGGCGCTGCTGTGGACCGGACTGGCCCTGTGGTGCGAGCCGGTGCGCAAGACCCTCGACTTCGGGCAGATCAACCTCGTGCTGGTCGCGGGCACCTTCGCGGCCCTGGTGGCGACCCGCCAGGCGGTCGCCGGCCTGGGCGTCGGCGTCGCCGCCGGACTGAAGCTGACCCCCGCGATCTCGGGGCTGTACTTCCTGGTCACCCGCAGGTTCGCGGCCGCGGCCTGGTCGGTGGCGGGGTTCGCGGTCACCGTGGCGCTGGGCTTCGCCGCCTCGGCGGGCGACTCGTGGCGCTACTGGTTCGAACTGCTCGGCGCGGCCGACCGGGTGGGCCCGGTGGGCTCCGCGATCAACCAGTCGCTGCGCGGCGCGCTCTCGCGCACCCTCGGCCACGACGTCGGCACGTCGTGGCCGTGGCTGCTCGCGGTGGCGGTGTCCGCGGTGCTGACCGGGTTCGCCCTGCGCGCCGCGGTCCGGGCCGGCGACACCCTGATCACCGTGGTGGCCGTGCAGCTGTTCGGGCTGCTGCTCTCGCCGATCTCCTGGAGCCACCACTGGCTCTGGGTCATCCCGCTGGTGCTGTGGCTGGTCCACGGCGTGCCGGGTCGGGGGTGGCGGGCCGTCGCCCTCGCCGCGGCCTGGGTGGTCGTGACCGGCGCGGACCTCATCACGTTCCTGATCGACCAGCAGCCGTCCATCTGGGAGATCCCCCGGCCGTGGCCGCTCGCCGCGCTCGGGTGGGCCTACCCGGCGCTCGGGCTGCTCACCCTCGCGGTGGTGCCGAGGCTGCTCCGCGGGGGCGGGCAGGCCGGCGCGACCCCCACCCCGACCTCGAAGGCCGAGCGCAGTGCCCTCTGACCCGTCCGCCCCGGTGACCTGGGAGCGGCGGCTGCTGGCCGTCGCGCCGTGGCTGCTGATCGCCTCCGCGCTCGTCCGCACCTGGACCATCGTCACCGGGTTCGGCAACGAGACGATCGACCTGTACGTGTACTGGGCGCTCGCGCCGCACGTGCTGGAGGGCGACCTCTACCAGGTCACCTCGCCGCACTCGCCGCCCGACTTCCCGCTGCCGTTCACCTACCCGCCGTTCGGCGCGCTGGTGTTCCTGCCCATGACGTGGCTGCCGTGGGTGGCGGCGCAGTGGACCTTCCGGCTGCTGTCCGGGCTGTGCCTGTACTGGCTGGTGCGGGTGTCGCTGCGCCTCGTGGCGGGCCCCGGGTGGACCGCGGAGCCGAGGGTGTGGCGGCGGCGGGCGATCCTGTGGACCGCGGTGCTGCTGTGGCTGCAACCCGTCTACCACACCTTCGAGTTCGGGCAGATCAACCTGGTGCTGGCGGGTGTGGTGCTGGCCGCCATGGTGGCCCGGGACCCCCGGGTCGCGGGCGCGGGGATCGGGCTGACCGCGGGTGTGAAGCTGGTGCCCGCCATCTCCGGGCTGTACTTCCTGGCCACGCGCCGGTTCGCCGCCGCGGCGTGGTCGGTGGTGGCGTTCGCGGTGAGCGTCGCCCTGAGCTTCCTGGTGGACGCGGAGCAGGCCAGGCGCTACTGGTTCGAGCTGCTGGGGGCGGCCGACCGGGTGGGCCCGGTCGCCACCGCGCACAACCAGTCGCTGCGGGGCGCGCTGTCCCGGACACTCGGCTACGACGTCGGCACGTCGTGGCCGTGGATCGTGGCCGCGGTGGTGTCGGTGGTGGTGGCCGGGCTCGCCCTGCGGGTGGCGGTGCGGGCGCGCGACGCGCTGCTCGGGGTGCTGGTGGTGCAGTTCCTGGGGTTGCTGCTGTCGCCGATCTCGTGGGACCACCACTGGGTGTGGGTGGGCGCGCTGCTGATCTGGCTGGCGCACTCGCGGGTGGTGCCGTGGGTGCGGTGGACGCTGCTGGCGCTGTGGTGCCCGATCATGTTCTGGGACCTGATCGCCTTCCAGCTCGACCGGCAGCCGACGATCTGGACGATCAGCCGGCCGGGGTGGCTGTCGCTGGTCGGCTGGGCCTACCCGGCGTTCGCCCTGCTCACGCTGGCGGCGGTCGCCTTCGTGCTCAAGGACCGCCTCGGCGGTGACCGCGGACCGGCCTCGGCTGAGGTCGACGGGCTGGACGGCGCGAAGGCCGCTTAGGTCACGCGGGTCGCTCAGGTGGCGCGGGTCGCTCCGATCGCGAAGGCCGCTCAGGTCGCGAAGGCCGCTCAGGTCGCGAAGGCCGCGGGCCCGGAAATGTCGTACCCCGCCGGCAGGATCAAGAACGGGGGTCCCCTCTCGCGGGGGACCCCTGTTCGGCATCGCCCACCGGCCCCGAGGACCACCATGACCGACATCGCCCTGTTCCACCACGCCCAGGGCCTCACCCCCGGCGTCCACGCCTTCGCCGACCGCCTGCGCGCGGCGGGCCACCGGGTCACCGCGCCGGACCTGTTCGAGGGCAGGACCTTCACCACCGTGGAGGACGGCGTCGCCCACGTGGAGGAGATCGGCGTCGACGCGGTCGTGCGGCGCGGCGCCGACGCGGTGGCCGGCCTGCCCGAGCGGGTCGTCTACGCGGGCTTCTCGCTCGGGGCCATGCCCGCCCAGAACCTCGCCCAGACCCGCCCCGGCGCGCTCGCCGTCCTGCTCTACCACGGCGCGGTGCCCGCCACGGCCTTCTCCCCGTCCTGGCCGGCCGGGGTGGCGGTGCAGGCGCACGTCAACGACGAGGACGCCTGGGGCGACCTGGGCGTGATGCGGGAGCTGGTCGGGCTGGTGCCCGACGCCGAGCTGTTCACCTACCGCGGTTCGGCGCACCTGTTCACCGACAGCAGCCTGGAGGCGTACGACGCCGACGCCACCGCGCTGGTCGTCGAGCGCAGCCTCGCCCTGCTCGCCCGCTGGTCCTAGGGCGTCCGGACCGCGATCGGCGCCGGCGCCGGGTACCGTGGCCCACCCCGTTCTTACAACGATGTAAGCGATTCGGGGGAACCGACTACCATCCCGGTCGTTACCGGGAACCGAGTTCGGGGAGGCGCTGGTTGGCCACGCTCAAGGACGTCGCCGCGTTGGCGGGCGTCTCGGTGAAGACGGTGTCGAACGTGGTCAACGGCTACGCGTTCGTGAAGCCCGAGAACCGCAGCCGGGTCGAGCAGGCGCTCGCCGCCACGGGCTACCGGCCCAACCTGGGCGCCCGCAACCTGCGCCGCGGCCGGACCGGCTTCCTCGCCCTGGTGCTGCCGGAGCTGGTGGTGCCCTACTTCGCGGAGCTGGCGAACCTCGTGCTCGGCGCGGCGCAGGAGCACGAGTGGAACGTGCTGATCGAGCAGACCCGGGGCACCCGCGACGGGGAGCGCGACACGCTCGCCGCCCTCGGCCCGCACATGATCGACGCCGCGATCGTCAGCCCGGAGGCGCTGGAGGGGCGCGACTTCGGCGAGCTGGCGCCCGGCATCCCGGTGGTGCTGCTGGGCGAGCACCACGTGGACGTGCCGTTCGACCACGTCGGCATCGACAACGTGGCCGCCGCGCGCGAGGCCGTGGCGCACCTGGTCTCACTGGGCCGCACCCGGATCGCCGCCATCGGCGCGCACCCCCACCGCGGCACCGCCGCGCAGCGCCTGACCGGCTACCGGCTCGCGCTGGCCGAGGCGGGCCTGCCGGTGCGCGACGAGCTGGTGGCGACCGCGCTGAACTACCACCGCCGGGACGGCGCGGAGGCCATGGCGCGGTTGCTGGCCTCCCCCGAGCCGCCGGACGCGGTGTTCTGCTTCAACGACCTGCTGGCCGTGGGCGCGGTGCGGGCCGCCGCCGAGCGGGGCGTCCGGGTCCCGGACGACCTCGCTGTCGTAGGCTTCGACAACACCGAGGAGGGTGCCTACAGCCTCCCCTCGCTGACCACGGTCGCACCGGACAAGGCGGCTATCGCGCACGCCGCGGTGGACCTGCTGCGCCGGCGCGTGGACGACACCGAACGGCCGCCGGAGCACGTGCGGACGCCGTTCACGCTGCGGGTGAGGGAGAGCACGGGTGACGCGTGACGGGGTGTTCGAGGCTCCGGGCAGGATCAACCTCATCGGTGAGCACACCGACTACAACGACGGGTTCGTGCTGCCCATCGCCCTGTCCCACTCGGTGCGGGTGCGGGCCCACCGGCGCGACGACGGCGTGCTGCGGATGGCCTCCCGGCAGGTCGGCGGCACCGCCGAGCTGAGCGTGGCGGACCTGCGGCCGGGTGTGGTGACCGGGTGGGCCGCGTACGTGGCGGGCGTGGTGTGGGCGCTGCGCGAGGCCGGGCACCCGATCGGCGGGTTCGACCTGCTGGTGGACGGCACCGTGCCGCCGGGCGCGGGGCTGTCCTCGTCGGCGGCCCTGGAAAGCGCCACCGCGCTCGCGGTGACCGAGCTGTCGGGCATCGCGCTGGACCGCCGGGAGCTGGCGCGGATCGCGCAGCGGGCGGAGAACGAGTTCGTCGGGGTGCCGTGCGGGATCATGGACCAGTCGGCCTCGCTGCTGGCCTGGGAGCGGCACGCGCTGCTGCTGGACACGCGGACGCTGGCGGTCGAGCACATCCCGTTCGACCCGGTGGCCGCCGGGCTCGCGCTGCTGGTCGTGGACACCAAGGCGCCGCACCGGCTGGTGGACGGCGAGTACGCGGCCCGCCGCCGCGACTGCCACCGGGCCGCCGAGCTGCTGGGCGTGGCCGCGCTGCGCGACCTGGTCGGCGAGCCCCGCGACCTGCCCGAGAAGCTGGTGCCGCGGGTGCGGCACGTGGTGGGCGAGAACGCGCGCGTGCTGGAGGTGGCGGACCTGCTGCGGGCGGGCCGCGTCCACGAGGTCGGGCCGCTGCTGACCGCCTCGCACGAGTCGCTGCGCGACGACTTCGAGGTGACGGTCCCCGAGCTGGACGTGGCGGTGGAGGCGCTGCTGCACGAGGGCGCGCTGGGCGCCCGGATGACCGGCGGCGGCTTCGGCGGCTGCGTCGTCGCCCTGGTCGAGGAGTCGGCGGCCGACGCCTGCGCGGCGGCGGTGCGCTCGGCCTTCGCGGGCCACGGCTACACCAAGCCCGAGAGCTGGACCGCCACCGCCGCCGGCGGCGCGCGCCGGGTCGTGGAACCGCCCGGTTAGGCCGGTGCGAGCCGGACCGGGGAACCGCCGTCGGCGGGCCGGTCGAGCGGCAGCACGTCGCGCAGGGGCTTGAGCACGGTCTGCTCGGCGTGGCCCGAAGGCGTGGGGCCCGAAGGCGTGGGGCCCGAAGGCGGGGCCACCGGGGACGGGGCCACCGGGGACGGGGGCACCGGGGACGGGGGCACCGGTCGCGGCCTGAACACCGTCGGGTCCGGGTCGACCTGCGGCACGATCGGCGTCGGCGGGGCGGCCGGCACCGGCACCGGGACGGCCGCCAGGTAGGACTCGGGGAACTCCACGTCCACCGACACCTCGTCGCCGCCGATCTCGCGGGTGATCCACGGCCCGGTCTCCACTAGCTGCTTCAGCGTCCTCACGTGCAGGCCGTTGACGCGCTGGAGGTACCACTCGTCCGGCGGCAGCTGCCCCATCCGGCCGGCCAGGCGCGCCTTGACCTCCTTCACCCGCTCCCACAGCACGGCGGTCAGCGCCGCCCGGTCGTACGGCCCGTCCAGGCCGTCGCGCAGCCGCGCCTCGATGCCGCGCGCCACCCCGTCCTCGTCGGGCATGAGCATGGTGGTCCAGGCTCGCGACTTCTCCCGGTACTGGAGCTGCTGCATCAGGCCCTCGTGACCGGAGAAGTCCGACGCGCGGAACTGCCTGCCCCGCCACCGCGAGCGCAGCGCGCCCGCCAGCGACAGCGCGCTCTTCACCCCGGTGTTCAGGCCGCGGCCGGGCCAGAAGTGCAGCGAGTTGGCCGCGTCGCCGATCAGGAACCCGAACGTGGCCGGGCCGAGCTGGGCGGTGAAGCGGGCGTTCTGCGTCATGCTCAGGTTGAACATGGTGACGCCGAGGATGTCGCGCGGCGCCGCGCCGAAGAACCGCACGCCCTCCAGGACCCGCGGCCACAGGAACGACAGCCGGTCGACCGAGGGCTTGAAGACCGCGCGGTGCCGGTCGCAGGCGAACCGGTCGCCGCGCGGCAGCATCGTGCAGCGGTAGGTGCGGATGCAGTCGACCGGGCTGTGCTCGCCGATGGCCACGATCTCCGAGGCTTCCTCGGCGGTCAGCCGCATGTTGATGAACCCGCCGCCCAGGGAGTTGAACAGGTACCGGTTCTGGCTGACCGTCAGCGGCACCGTGTGCTCGTCGGGGAACACGCCCTTGACGCGGATGCCGAGCACGGTCTCCACCAGCTGCTCGCCGTCGACCGAGTAGAAGTCCCGGTCGGGCTTGCCGAAGTGGTCCTTGAGCCGGTCGCGGGTCGGCGAGTTCGCGCCGTCGGCGACGACCAGGATGTGCGTGTCGCCCCACGCCGCCGGGACCTCGTAGCGGCCGGGCACGAGTTCGACGCCGTAGACGTCCTGGGCCATGTCCAGCAGGCAGTCCTCGACCCACCGGATGCGGACGTTGCGCGGGCGGCCCTTCGCCGCGGGCGAGTCCGGGCCCAGCGGCCACATCTCCCCGAAGCGGCCCTCGGTGAACAGCCGCTCCTGCACCCGGTGCGGCAGCGTCGACCACACGTTGCTCTGGAGGGTCACCACCTGCTCGCGCCGGAAGTTGCCCTCGGCCTGCCCCAGCCACACCACCCGGTCGCCCTGCCGCCGCCACCGCCGGTCGTGGACGCGGACCTCGACCTGGTCGCCCATCATGGCCCGCAGCGCGCAGGCGAAGGACAGCCCGACCGGGCCACCGCCCGCCACCACCACGCGCAGCGGCTCGCGGTCACCCGGCAGCGGGTCGAGCCGGGGGAACAGGCCGGTCGCCCAGTCCCCGGCGGGGGTCCCGGCCGGCCGCCGCGGCATCCTGATCAACGTGGTCCTGGCTTCGGCCTCGGTCACGACCGGTTCCCCCTCAAGGATGGACATCGAGTGCTGCTCCAACACGTACGGTGATCCAAAATGGTTCACCCGGTGTGTTGACGCGCCAGAGGCCCTTCCAGATACACCCTGTCGGCGGTTTTTTCACCCAACCCGCCACGGACCGTCAAGCGACGAGGGTGATCATGCCCTTCGCCCGCGACCGGACTCCGCCGAGGCCCCCGGCCCGGGTCCGCCGCCGCAGGCGCCGCTCCCAGCGGGCCGGCGCGGTGGTCGTCCGCCGCGGCCGAGCCCGTCGGCGTCGAGCCCGGTCGTCCGATGTGGACGAACCCGGGTCGCGGCGCCCCGGACCCGCCTGTCCCGTTCCCCGGCGGGGAACCCGTCGCGGCCGCTGCCCGCCGGGCGTGCGCCCACCCCACGGGCCCGCTACGGCATCCCGTCTTGCCGTGCCCCGTCGCCCACCCCGATCCACCGCGCGTACACGCGTCGATCACCTGGTGGGTGTAGGCAGGGGCCCGCAGAAGTTTCGGCAGCGTTCTTCCCGGCCCTGCACCGAAGGAGTGCCGATGTCCCCGTTGACCCGACGAGCGCTCATCGCCGGCGGCGTGGCGAGCGCGGGCGCGACGATCCTCGCGCCCGCCGTCGCGAACGCCCTGGCCTACCCGTTCACCCTGGGCGTCGCCTCCGGCGAGCCCGCGCCGGACGGCTTCGTGATCTGGACGCGGCTGGCGCCCAGCCCGCTCGCCGCCGACGGCCTGGGCGGCATGGCGGCCGACCCGGTGACCGTCGAGTGGCAGGTCGCCACCGACAACCGGTTCACCCAGGTCGTGCGCAGCGGCTCCGCCGTCGCGACGCGCGACTGGGCGCACAGCCTGCACGTGGAGGTGACCGGCCTGCAACCCGGCCGCGAGTACTCCTACCGGTTCCGCGCGGCCGGGCACATCTCGCCGGTCGGCCGCGGCGTGACCGCGCCCGCGCCCGGCACCAGCCCGGCGCTGACCATGCTGTTCGCCTCCTGCTCGCACTACGAGGAGGGGTACTTCACCGCCTACCGGCGGATGGCCGAGGAGAACCCGGACCTGGTCCTGCACCTGGGCGACTACATCTACGAGGGCGCCGCGACCACCACCCGGGTGCGCGGGTTCGCGCCGTCGGCGGAGATCGCCGGCCTGGCCGACTACCGGGTGCGGCACGCGCAGTACAAGACCGACGTGGACCTCCAGGCCGCGCACGCCGCCGCGCCGTGGCTGGTCGTGTGGGACGACCACGAGGTGGAGAACAACTACGCTGGCCTGGTGCGCGCCAACACCTCCCCCGCGGGCGACTTCCGGGCGCGCCGCGCGGCGGCGTACAAGGCGTACTACGAGCACATGCCGCTGCGGCCGGCGCAGCGGCCGGTGGCGGAGGACATGCGGCTCTACCGCCGGGTGCGCTGGGGCGGCCTGGCCACGTTCCACATGCTCGACACCCGGCAGCACCGCGCCGACCAGGCGTGCGGCGACGGCACCAAGGTCTGCGCGGACGCCGACGACCCGGCGCGCACCCTCACCGGCGCGACCCAGGAGGCGTGGCTGCTCGACGGGATGCGGCAGCGGCTGGGCACCTGGGACTTCCTGGGCCAGCAGGTGTTCTTCGCGCAGAAGCTCGCCTCGGCCGACGGGGCGAGGTCCATGGACTCCTGGGACGGCTACACCGCCAACCGGGACCGGCTCCAGCGCGGCTGGGACTCGGCGGGCCTGCGCAACACCGTCGTGCTGACCGGCGACGTGCACCGGTCGTGGGCGGCGGACCTGCTGCTCGACTACGACGCCCGGGACCGGGTGGTCGGCACCGAGCTGGTCACCACCTCGATCACCTCGGGCGGTGACGGCAACGCCGCGGACAACGGCCTGTCCGCCCTCAACCCGCACGTCAGGTTCTACAAGAACCTCCGCGGCTACGTCCGCACCCGGACCACCTCCACGCGGGTCGACGTCGACTTCCGCTTCGTCGACCGGGTCACCACCCGCGACTACCCGGTCCGGACCCTCCAGAGCTACGTCGTCGAAGCGGGCAACCCCGGATTGCAGGCGCCATGAAGAAGATCGTCCCCCTGGTGTGCGGGCTCCTGCTGCTGGGCGCGGGCACCGCGTCGGCGGCGGCCACGTGGACCACGGCCAACAGCACCGCGACCGGCGACCAGGACAACGCCGCGGTGGCCGCGGTGCGCAACGGCTGGACGGCCGTCGTCTGGGAGGACGACCGCGACGCCGCCACGCCCACCGACCCGGTGCACAGCGACGTGTGGGTGCGGCTGTTCAAGGACGGCGCGTCGCGCTACGAGAAGAAGCTCTCGGCGGGCGGCAGCGGTGACTGGCGGCACGTGCGGCCGGACGTGGCCCTGCACGACGACGGCACCGCGGTCGTGGTGTGGGCCGACGACGCCGACGGCAACGGCTACTACAACATCCAGGTGCGGGCGCTGTCGGCCACCGGCGCGGTGACCGGCTCGGCGCGGGCCAACGCGAGCGCGGACGGCCAGCAGCTCGCCCCCGCGGTGGCCACCGACCCCGACACCGCCGGGTTCGCGGTGGTGTGGGAGGACCGGCAGACCGGCGCGGAGCCGACCGTGCGGGCCGCCGGGTTCGCGTCGGTGACGTCGAAGACCTACGAGGTGCGGGTGAACGACGCGGGCGGCACGCACCAGCGGCCCGACGTGGCCGTGGGCGCGGCCGGCAACGCGGTCGTGGTGTGGGACGAGGACGGCGACGGCAACGGGTTCTTCAACATCGGCCGCAAGGTCCTGACCCCGGCCGGCGGGGTGAGGCTGGCGCAGGGCACGGCCAACGCCGCCGGTGACGGGCAGCAGCGGCGCCCGGTGGTGGCGGCGAACTTCAACGGCGACTTCGCGGTGGCCTGGGAGACCGACCACCCGGGCGTCGCCGCGGTGGCCGCCCGGTCGTTCACCGCCGCCGGGGTGCCCCGGACCGCCGCCGACACCGTGCTGGCCGACCCCGACCAGGCCGGGACGGACCCGCGGATCGGCCTCGACGACCAGCTGAACGTCGTGGTGACCTGGGTGCGGGCGCAGGACGTGGTCACGCAGGGCCTGAACCCGGACGGCACGGTCGAGGGCAGGCTGCCGCGGCAGGCGACCGTCTCGACCGCCACCGGGCGGCAGGACGAGCCGGCGCTGGGCGTGGACGCGTGGGGGCGGATCACCGTCGCCTACACCGACGACCAGGACGGCAACGGGTTCGACCAGGTCTACCTGGGCACCGGGCTGGTCAACAGCACCTGGTGACCCCGGGCGGGACGGTGGTACCGGGGGTGCGCCGCGCCGGCGCGGCGCACCCCCTTCCGTTAGTGGCCGGTCGTCACGGCTCTCCCATCACGTGACAACCGGCCCGAGAACCGCGTGGCACTTCGTCCTCCCACCGCGGTCAAGACGTGAACACCGAGCGTGCCGTGCCGGGCCCCTCGTCCCGGAAACGCTCCCCAGATCCGACGTCCGAAATCGGCGGCTACTGTGTCCCGCGGCACAGGCCGGTGTCAAGCACCCCGCGCGACGGTGTGACCGGACCGCAACCGGGCCGGTCCCTCCGCGAGGGAACCTCATGTGCGGACCACAGTGGACCGCCGGTCAGACCAGCCTGACCTCGACCCCGCGCGCGCGGAACCGGCGCACGTCCTCGGGGGCGGCGTCGGTGTCGGTGACCAGCACGTGGACGCCGCTGATGGGGTACGCCTCGGCGAACGCGCGGGCCCCGATCTTGGCGGAGTCGGCCACCACGACCACGCGTCGGGCGCGGGTGGCGAGCAGCCGGTTCACGTCGGCCTCGCCCTCGTGGTGGGAGTAGGCGCCCGAGTCGGGGTCGATCGCGTCCACCCCGAGGAACGTCACGTCGAGGCTCAGCTCGTTGATGATCTTCCCGGCGAGCGGGCTCATCAGCTGGTAGGTCTGCGGCCGCGCCACCCCGCCGGTCACCACCAGCTTCACCTGCGGCCGCACGGCCAGCTCGGTGGCGATGTTCAGCGCGTTGGTGACCACGGTGACCAGGCCGTCGCCGTCCGCGCCGCCGAACTCCGCGCTGGTGGCGAGCGCGCGGGCCACCTCGGTGGTGGTCGTGCCGCCGTTCATGCCGACCACCGCGCCCGGTGTGACGAGCCCGGCCGCCGCCCGCCCGATGCGCTGCTTCTCCCCCTCCCGCCGCACCGTCCGGTAGCGCAGCGGCAGGTCGTAGGCGACCGCGTGGGCGACCGCCCCGCCCCTGGTCCGGGTGAGCAGCTGCTGTTCGGCCAGGTGGTCGAGGTCCCGGCGGATGGTCGCGCCGGAGACGTCGAGCTCGACGGCGATGTCGTCCACCTCGACCCGCCCGCGTTCGGCCACGAGCTCCAGCAGTGCGTTCAACCGGTCGTAACGGTTCACGCGGCACCTCCCGCACCCCAGGCACCGCACAGTACCGATTCCGGGACGCCGGGCGGAACGGTTCAGAAGGCGGTACCGCCCCGCCCCGCGTCCCGGTCGGGCCGGGTCAGCAGATGCTCTGGCTCGTGTTGACCAGGGTGTTGTTGCGGAACGTGGTGTTGTTGCCGCACGGGCTCTCGCGGATGGCCGAGTTCGACACCCGCAGGTTCTGGATGACGATGTCGCTGGTCACCGGGAACTCGCTGCGCGCCGCCAGCCGGATGTCGCCGGGGCCGGAGACGGTGCCGCTCTGGGCGGCGATGGTCACGTTGTAGCAGTTCTCGATCAGGATGGCGTTGTTGCCGGTGTTGGCGATGTCCACCCGGTCGATCTGGAGGCCGCCGCTCTCCGAGACGCAGAAGATGCCCCGGCCGCCGCCGCGGGCGATGACCTGGCCGACCCGGACGTTGATCGGGTAGCTGCTGCCGACGCGGCCGTTGCGGTTGGCGGTGCGGAAGGCGGCGTAGCCGGTGCCGGTGCCCGCGTTCTCCGCGTCCACGGTGCCGACGGTGGCGTTGATGGTCTGGTTGAGCAGCAGGCCCGACTCGCCGACGCCGCGCGCCACGACCGTGCCGATGGTCAGGCCGTCCACGCCGTAGGTCTCCACGGCGTGCGAGCTGGCGCCCTGCACGTAGGCGTAGTCGATGCGGACGTTGCGGGTCCACTGGCTGGTGTCGCCGCGGTTGTCGATGCGCACGCCGAGGCCGCGCGACAGGCGCATGTTCACGGTGCCGATGACGACGTTGGTGACGTTGCGCATGAAGATGCCGTAGAGCGGCGTGCCCGTGAGGGTGAGGTTCTGGACCTCGATGTCGCGCACGCCGCGCGCGTACACCGGGGCGTAGTCGCCCGAGCCGGATCCGGTGACGTCGATGGTGCCGCACAGGTCGATCGTGGTGTAGCTGCGCATCGAGTACCGCTCGCCCGCCGGGATGGAGCCGGAGGCCCGGACGACGATCCGCTCCTTCGAGGTGCGGTTCGCGGTGAGGCTGTCGTTGGCGGCCTGGAGGGCGGCGCGCAGGCTGTTGCCGGTGTAGACGGTCCGGCTGCCGTTCCGGGCGGTGAAGCTGCTCCCGGAACCGGTGACCTCGGCGTTGTACGAGCCGTCGCCGCAGGCGGCCTGCGCCTGGGGTGCGGTGGCGACCTGGAGGAGCGCCGCGGTCAACGCTGACACGGCGAGCAGAGCTTTCATCGGGGTCTCCTGCATCGGTTTGGTAAGCGCTTTCCTACATGGCGGCGGATGTCCTTGGGGTTTTCGGGGGTGGAGGTTTCGTCGGTGGGGTTGGCGGCGGTCCGTCGGGGGACGACGGACCGCCGCCGAAAACCGCGGACGCGGCGGCACGAAGCGCCGACCACGCCTGGGAGCGTTCCCAGAACGGTAGTAGACCGGATGGGCGGTGCGCCGTCAAGGGCTCGGGCGCGCCCTCGACGGCGCGGTGGGTCACGCCCGCCGCTTGGTCCACACGTCGTAGGCCACCGCCGCGAGCAGCACCAGGCCCTTGACCAGCATCACCCGCTCGCTGGGCGCGCCGATCAACGACATGCCGTTGTTGATCACGCCCATGATCAGGCCGCCGGTGATCGCGCCGACCACCTTGCCCACGCCGCCCTGCACCGCCGCGCCGCCGATGAACGCCGCCGCGATCGCGTCCAGCTCGAACGAGGTGCCCGCGGTGGGCCCGGCCTGGTTGAGCCTGCCCGCGAAGATGATGCCCGCCAGGGCCGACAGCACGCCCATGTTGACGAACACCCAGAAGGTCACCTGCTTGACCTTCACGCCCGACAGCGTGGCCGCCTGGAGGTTGCCGCCGATGGCGTAGACGTGCCGGCCGAACACCGACCGGTCGGCCATCACGGAGTACCCCATCGCCAGCACGGCCAGCAGCACCAGCACCCACGGCAGGTTGCGGAACCGGGCCAGCTGCACCACCACGGCCAGCACGACCGCCGCCGCCAGCACGATCTTGAGCACGAACACCGGGAACGGGTCGACGACCTGCCCGTAACCCAGCCGGGCCTTGCGCTTGCGCCACTGGGTGAACGCGAACCCGGCCACCACCGCGACGCCGACCAGCAGGCTCACCAGGTCCGCGCCGCCCAGCGGGCCCAGGCCGACGTTGCCCAGGTAGCCGGAGGTGAAGCCGTTGGCCAGGGTGCGGATCTGCTCCGGGAACGGCCCGATGCCCTGGTTGCCCAGCACGGTCAGGGTGAGCGCGCGGAACACCAGCATGCCCGCCAGCGTGACGATGAACGCCGGGATGCCGAAGAACGCCACCCAGTACCCCTGCGCCGCGCCGATCACCGCGCCCGCGGCCAGCGTGATCAGCACCGCGAGCCACCACGGCACGCCCAGCTGCACGGTCAGCACCGCGCAGACCGCGCCCGTCAGCGCCACCACCGACCCGGCGGACAGGTCGATGTGGCCGCCGATGATCACCAGGATCATGCCGATGGCCAGGATCAGCACGTAGGAGTTCTGGACGATGATGTTGGAGATGTTCTGCGGCTGGAGCAGCGCGCCGTCGGTGAGCACCGCGAACAGCGCCACGATCAACGCGAACGCCACGTAGATGCCGGACTGCCGCATGTTGACGGTGAACCGCCGCTGCGGTCGCGCCTGCTCCGGGAGCGGGGTCGGCGCGGTCTTGGTGGTCATGAGGTCTGTCCCTGGGTCATGTGCTGCATCAGGCGTTCCTGGGTGGCCTCGGCACGGGTCAGCTCACCGGTCACGCGGCCCTCGGCCAGCGCGTACACCCGGTCGCACAGGCCGAGCAGCTCCGGCAGCTCGGAGGAGATGACCAGCACCGCGCGCCCCTGGTCGGCCAGTTCGTTGATGATCGAGTAGATCTCGTACTTCGCGCCCACGTCGATCCCGCGCGTGGGCTCGTCGAGGATGAGCACGTCCGGCTCGGTGAACATCCACTTGGCCAGCACGACCTTCTGCTGGTTGCCGCCGGACAGCGTGCCGACCCGCGTGCCCACGCCCGAGGTCTTGATGTTCATCGAGCGCCGGAACCGCTCGGCGACCGAGAACTCCTCGTTCTCGTTCACCCAGCCGCGCCTCGCGAGCTTGCCGAGCCCGGCCGCGGAGACGTTGCGCTTGACGTCCTCGACGAGGTTGAGGCCGTAGCGCTTGCGGTCCTCGCTGACGTAGGCCAGGCCGTGGCGGATGGCCTTGCGGACGGTGCGCGTGTCGATCTCGCGCCCGTCCTTGACCACCCGCCCCGACACGTCGACGCCGTAGGAGCGGCCGAACACGCTCATCGCCAGTTCGGTGCGCCCCGCGCCCATCAGCCCGGCCAGGCCGACGATCTCGCCGCGCCGCAGCACCAGGTTGGCCCGGTCCACCACGACGCGGTCCGGCTGCGACGGGCTGTGCACGGTCCAGTCCTCGATCCGCAGCACCTCCTCGCCCACCCGGGGCGTGCGCGGCGGGAAGCGGTGCTCCAGGTCGCGGCCGACCATGCCCGAGATGATCCGCTCCTCGTCCACCTCGCGGGCGGGCAGCGTCTCGATCGTGCGGCCGTCGCGCAGGATGGTGATGCTGTCGGCGATCCGCTTCACCTCGTTGAGCTTGTGCGAGATGATCACCGAGGTGACGCCCTCGGCGCGCAGGCCGTCGAGCAGGTCGAGCAGGTGCGCGGAGTCGTCGTCGTTCAGCGCCGCGGTCGGCTCGTCCAGGATGAGCAGCCGGACGTCCTTGGCCAGCGCCTTGGCGATCTCCACCAGCTGCTGCTTGCCCACGCCCAGGTCGTGCACGGGCGTCGTGGGGTTCTCCCGCAGGCCCACGCGGGCGAGCAGCTCGCCCGCCGCGTGGTTGGTGCGGTTCCAGTCGATGAAGCCCCGCTCGGCCCGCTCGTTGCCCAGGAACAGGTTCTCCGCGACGGACAGCTGGCCGCACAGCGCCAGCTCCTGGTGGATGATCACGATGCCGCGGCGCTCGCTGTCGCGCACGCCGCCGAAGGAGCACGGCTGCCCCTCGAAGACGATCCCGCCCTCGTAGGACCCGTGCGGGTGCACGCCGGAGAGCACCTTCATCAGCGTGGACTTGCCCGCGCCGTTCTCGCCGCAGATGGCGTGGATCTCACCGCGCCGCACGGCGAGCGAAACGTCGCGCAGCGCGGTGACCCCGCCGAACCGCTTGGTGATGCCGCGCATCACCAGGATGTCGTCGGACATGCCCCGTACTACCTCAGCTGGTCTTCGGTGTAGTAGCCCGAGTCGACCAGGACCTGCTTGTAGTTGTCCTTGCCGACGATGACCGGCTCCAGCAGGTACGACGGGACGACCTTGACGCCGTTGTCGTAGTCCTTCTCGTTGTTGACCTCGGGCTTGCCGCCCTTGAGCACCGCGTCGGCCATGTCCACGGTCACCTCGGCCAGCTCGCGGGTGTCCTTCTGGATGGTCGAGTACTGCTCACCGGCGATGATCGACTTCACCGAGGCGACCTCGGCGTCCTGGCCGGTCACGATCGGATAAGGCGTGGTGCCGCCGCCGTAGCCGTTGCTCTTGAGCGCGGACAGGATGCCGATGGACAGGCCGTCGTAGGGCGACAGCACGCCCTGCACCAGCGCGCCGCCCTGGTAGCTGGAGGTGAGGATGTCCTCCATGCGCCGCTGGGCGGTCGCCGGGTCCCACCGCAGGATGGACACGGTGCGGAAGTCGGTCTGCCCGCTCCTGACGACCAGGGTGCCCTTGTCGATGTGCGGCTGGAGCACCGACATCGCGCCGTTGAAGAAGAACGTGGCGTTGTTGTCGTCGGGCGAGCCCGCGAACAGCTCGATGTTGACCGGCCCGGTCGCGGGGCCGGGGCTGCCGTCGGGGTTGACCACCTCCAGCCCGGTCAGCAGCGAGGTCGCCTGCTGCACGCCGACCTTGAAGTTGTCGAACGTGGCGTAGTAGTCCACGTTCGGGCTGTTGCGGATGAGCCGGTCGTAGGAGATGACCGGGATCTTCGCGTCGGCGGCCTGCTGGAGCTGGCTGGTCAGCGCGGTGCCGTCGATCGAGGCGACGATCAGCAGCTTGGCCTTCTTGGTGATCTGGTTCTCGATCTGGTTGGCCTGCGTGGGGATGTCGTTCTCGGCGTACTGGAGGTCGACCTGGTAGCCCTTCGCCTCCAACGCCTTCTTGATGTTGTCACCGTCGTGGATCCAGCGCTCCGACGAGCGGGTCGGCATGGTCACCCCGACCAGCGCGTCCTCGGTGGAGCCGCTCTGCTGGTCGACGGTCTTCTCCGTCGACCCGCAGGCGGCGAGCACCAGACCGGCCGCGGCGATGGCGGCGATCCGCGGAAACCTCATTGTTTCTCCCTCTCCCTGTGGTGGCGCGCGCTAGCGCAGGCCCTGCGCGAGCCGGAAGTACGCCTGGTTCCAGCGCAGGCGGTCGGCGAACGACGCCGTGGTCGTGTCCCGGTCGATGACGACCAGCTCGGTGCGGACCATCTGCGCGAAGTCGTTCAGCGTCTCCGCGCCCACGGCCTGCGTCATCACCGTGTGGTGCGGGCCGCCGGCGGTCAGCCACGACTCGGCGGAGGTGGACAGCGACGGCGCGGGCTTCCACACCGCGCGCGCCACGGGCAGCCTCGGCAGCGGCTCGTCCGGCGGCACGACCTCGACCTCGTTGGCCACCAGGCGGAACCGCTCCCCCAGGTCAGCGAGGCCGACCACGACGGCGGGCCCGGGGGCCGCGTCGAACACCAGCCGCACCGGGTCCTCCCGGCCGCCGATGCCCAGCGGGTGGATCTCGCAGCCGGGGCGGTCGGCGGCGATGGTCGGGCAGACCTCCAGCATGTGCGCGCCCAGGATCTTGGGCTCGCCGGGGCCGAAGTGGTAGGTGTAGTCCTCCATGAACGACGTGCCGCGGCCCGTGCCCGTGCCCATCGCCTTGACCGCGGCCAGCAGCGCCGAGGTCTTCCAGTCGCCCTCGCCGCCGAAGCCGTAGCCGTCGGCCATCAGCCGCTGCACGGCCAGGCCCGGTAGCTGCCGCAGCCCGCCCAGGTCCTCGAAGTTCGTGGTGAACGCGCCGAAGCCGCCGTCGGTGAGGAACCGGCGCAGGCCCGCCTCGACGCGCGCCGCGTAGCGCAGGGAGTCGTGCCGGTCCCCGCCCTTGGCCAGCTCGGGCGCGAGCCGGTAGGTGTCGGCGTAGGCGGCGACCAGCAGGTCGATCTCGTCGTCGGGCACCGCGTCCACGACCTCGACCAGGTCGTTGACGCCGTAGGTGTTGACGCTGACGCCGAACCGGAGTTCCGCCTCGACCTTGTCGCCCTCGGTCACCGCGACACCACGCATGTTGTCCCCGAAACGGGCCAGCTTCAGCCCGTTCAGGTGGTGGTGGCCCGTGGCCGCGCGGACCCAGCCGTCGATGCGCTCGGCCAACCGGGGGTCGCTGGCGTGACCCGCGACGGTCTTGCGCGGCACGCCCAGCCTGGTCTGGATGAACCCGAACTCGCGGTCGCCGTGCGCGGCCTGGTTGAGGTTCATGAAGTCCATGTCGATGGTCGCCCACGGCAGCGCCTCGTTCAGCTGCGTGTGCAGGTGCAGCAGCGGCTTGCGCAGCACGTCCAGCCCGGTGATCCACATCTTGGCGGGCGAGAACGTGTGCATCCAGGCGATCACGCCGATGCACGTGGGGTCGCTGTTGGCGGCCAGCATCACGTCGCGGATCGCGGCGGTGTCGGTCAGCACCGGCCGCCACACGATCTCGGCGCAGATGCGCCCCGACCCCGTGAGCATCCGCTGGATCTGCTGCGACTGCTGGGCGACCTGTTCGAGCGTGTCCGGGCCGTAGAGGTGCTGGCTCCCGGTCAGGAACCAGACCTGCGGCTTCGCAGCGGCAGAGGACATGCGGAGCTCCCCTCGTGGGCTCATTGCCCGTAGACGTTCTGGTAGCGGGCGTGCAGGCGGTCGACGTGGTGCTGCTCGATCGGGTCGGGCCTGCCCAGCTGGTGCGCGAAGTGCACGGTGCGCGCCACGTCCTCCAGCATCACCGCGGCCTTGACCGCCGCGCGGGCGTCCTTGCCGACGGTGAACGGGCCGTGGTTGCGCATCAGCACCGCCCCGGAGCGGCTGGTGCGCAGCGTCTCCACGATGCCGCGGCCTATCGAGTCGTCGCCGATGAGCGCGAACGGACCCACCGGGATCTCGCCGCCGAACTCGTCGGCGATCATGGTGAGCACGCACGGGATCGGCTCGCCCCTCGCCGCCCACGCGGTGGCGTAGGGCGAGTGGGTGTGCACCACGCCGCCCACCTCGGGCATGTGCCGGTACACGTAGGCGTGCGCGGCGGTGTCCGAGGACGGCGCCAGGTCGCCCTCGACGAGGGTGCCGTGCAGGTCGGTGACGACCATCGCCTCGGGCCCCAGCTCGTCGTAGGACACCCCCGACGGCTTGATCACCATCAGGTCCCGGTCCGGCACGCGGGCCGAGACGTTGCCCGCCGTCCAGATCACCAGCTCGTAGCGGACCAACTCCCGGTGCAGGTCGGAGACCGTGCGGCGCAGGTCGTCCAGGACCGACATCTAGTCCTCCCCCTTGGCGGCGCGGCGCAGGGCCTTGAGCCGGTGCATGACCTCGTTGGCGCCGCGCCCGAAGTGGTCGTGCAGCTCCTGGTACTCGACGAACAGCCGCTCGTAGGCCGCGACGTGCTCCGGGACCGGCCGGTAGACGCCGCGCCGGACCGAGCCCATGGCCCCGGCCGCCGCGCGGATGTCCGCGTACGCGCCCGCCGCGACCGCGGCGTGCATCGCCGAGCCGAGCGCCGGGCCCTGCTCGGAGCCGATCACCGACAGCGGCAGGTCCAGCACGTCGGCGTAGATCTGCATCAGCAGCCGGTTCTTCACCAGGCCGCCCGCGATGACCAGCTCCGTCACCGGGATGCCCGCGTCGGTGTAGGAGTCCACGATCACCCGCGTGCCGTAGGCGGTGGCCTCCAGCAGCGCGCGGTAGGTGTCCTCGGCGCGGGTGGCCAGGGTCTGGCCCAGCACCAGGCCGGACAGCTCGTGGTCGACCAGCACCGACCGGTTGCCGCTGTGCCAGTCCAGCGCGACCAGGCCGTGCTCGCCGATGCGCTGCCGCCCGGCCAGCTCGGTCAGCAGCTCGTGCACGGAGATGCCGCGCTCGCGCGCCTGCTCGTGGTAGTGCGGGGGCACGTTGTGGTCGACGAACCAGGCGAAGATGTCGCCGACGCCGCTCTGGCCCGACTCGTAGCCCCACAGGCCGGGCACGATGCCGCCCTCGACCACGCCGCACATGCCGGGCACCTCGCGCAGCACGTCGGCGTTCATCACGTGGCAGGTGCTCGTGCCCATGATCGCGACCATCTGGCCGGGCTCGACGGCCCGCGCGGCCGGCGCGGTGACGTGCGCGTCGACGTTGCCCACGGCCACCGCGATGCCCTCGGGCAGGCCGGTCCAGGCCGCGGCCGCCGCGGTGAGCAACCCGGCCCGGTCGCCGAGCCGGCCCAGCGGGTGGTCTAGCTTCTCGGCGACGAAACCGGCGAAGTCGGGGTTGAGCGCCTTGAGGAAGTCGGTGGACGGGTAGCCGTCCTGGTGGATGCCCTTGTAGCCGGCCGTGCACGCGTTGCGCGCGTAGGTGCCGCACAGCTGCCAGACGATCCAGTCGGCGGCCTCGACCCAGTGGGCCATCGCCGCGTAGACCTCGGGGGCCTCCTCCAGCAGCTGGAGGCCCTTGGCGAACTCCCACTCCGAGGAGATCAGGCCGCCGTAGCGGGGCAGCCAGGTCTCCCCGCGCTGCTCGGCCAGCTGGTTGATCCGGTCGGCCTGGCCCTGGGCGGCGTGGTGCTTCCACAGCTTGACGTAGGCGTGCGGCTCGCCCGCGAACTCCGGCAGCTCGTTGAGCGGCGTGCCGTCCCCGGTCGTGGGGACCATCGTGCACGCGGTGAAGTCCGTGCCGATGCCGATCACGTCGGCCGGGTCGACGCCCGCGTCCGCGATGGCCGCCGGGACGGCGGTGCGGAGCACGTCGACGTAGTCCCGGGGCACCTGGAGGGCCCAGTCCGGGGGCAGCGGGCGGCCGTCGGGCAGCGCCCGGTCCAGCACGCCGTGCCCGTAGTCGTGCACCGCCGTGCCCAACTCGGCGCCGTCCCGCACCCGCACCACGACCGCGCGGCCGGACAACGTGCCGAAGTCGACACCCACCACCAACGGTTCACTCGCCATGTGAGGGAGTGTTATCGCTAACATTCACCGCGTCAAGACCCGCCCGCAACGTGCTCTTAACAGCCAGGTGAACGTGCACAACGAAGACGTGCCGTGGGCTGCGGCCACCAGGTCAGCCTAGGCGGCCGAACACCGTTCGAGGAACACGAAAAAGTTGCGCGCCCGGCTCGTCCCGGGCGCGCTCCTCACGGACGGGTTTTTTCAGGCGGGCGGCGCGACGCTGTCCCTCGTCACCAGGGCCGGCGCGATGGTGCGCTGCGAGGCGCCCACCTCGCCGTCGCCGACCTGGGCCAGCAGCAGCCCGAGCGTCTCCCGGGCAACCGCGTCGAAGTCGGGGCGGATGGTGGTCAGGGGCGGGATGAAGTAGGCCGCCTCGGGCACGTCGTCGAAGCCGACCACGCTGACGTCGCGCGGGATGTTGCGGCCGCGTTCGCTCATCGCCCGCAGGATGCCCAGGGCCAGGTGGTCGTTGGCCGCGAAGATCGCGGTGACCTCCGGCATCCGGGCCAGCATCTGCCCGGCCCGGTACCCCGAGGCGGCGCTCCAGTCCGCGGGCACCAGCGGCGGCACCTCCAGGTCCGCCGCCTCCAGCGCCGACCGCCAGCCGCGCACGCGGCCCGCGCTGTCGAACCAGTCCGGCGGGCCCGAGACGTGCCACACCGTGCGGTGGCCCGCGTCGAGCAGGTGGCGGGTGGCCGCGAAGGCGCCCGCCGCCTGGTCGACGGTGACCAGCGGCGTGGACCGCTCCGGGTCGCCGTCCACGGTGACCAGCGGGATGCCCGCGGAGACGGCGCCGACCGCGTCGTTGGCCGACGCGGTCGGCGCGATCACCACGATGCCCGCCACCCGCTGGTCGCGGTGCCGCTCCACGGCCGCCGAGATGGACGCGCGGTCCAGCACGTTCACCCGGCCCACGCTGACCGCGAACCCGGCCTCGGCCGCGGCCTGCTCGAACGCCCCGAGCAGCGAGGCGGGCCCGTACAGGGTGGAGTTCTGCGCCACCACCCCGATGAGCTGGGAGCGGCCGGTGACCAGCGCGCGGGCCGCCTTGTTGGGCCGGTAGCCCAGCTCGGCGATCGCCGCCCGCACCCGCAGCCGCGTCTGCTCCCGGACGTTGGGATGACCGTTCAGCACCCGCGACACCGTTTGGTGCGAGACCCCGGCGAGCCGGGCGACATCCGTCATCGCGGGATCGCGCGAGGTCTTCTGCTCCACTACCGCCCCATCTCTGCTCATGGCCGTGCACCTTTGATGTTAGCGATAACACGTGTTCTTCGCCGAAAAGGCGCCTGGTTCATTGTCCACCAGGGACCGTCCCCCGCCGGGCGGATGTGATCAGCCGAGCCGGAAAGTCGCCCGCTCGCGCGCCCTCCGGTCGTGGCCCGGCCTGGCGACCACCAACCGCCCGGACCCGTCGTGCGCCACGTAGGCCGACCGGTCCGCCGACAGCCGCAGCGACACCCCGTCCCGGTCGGCCAGCCCCGCCACCCTCGTGAACGAGGCGGCCCGCCGGTAGGCGTCCGTGCCCTCGTTCGGGTCCAGCCGCAGCGAGGCGCCGTCGAACCGGACGTAGCGGGTGGGGTGGTTGACGGACCGGATCGACGTCGTGCCGGAGCCCAGGAGACCCGGCTCGAACCGGAACTGGGAGTCGGCCAGCTCGCGCACGTTGCCCTCCACCCGGAGGCGGTAGGCGAAGTGGCGCACGTGCAGCCCCGGGGAGTCCAGTGGGGACAGGCGCGCGATCGGGCCGCCCTTGCCCACCGGGACGCCGAAGCTCGGCGTGCCGTCGTCGTTCCAGTGCAGCCGCTGCACGCGGGTGTGCCGGTTGGGGTCGAACAGCGGGTCGCCGGTGATGTCGCGGTAGTCCCGGGCGTGGTAGACCAGCACGTCCTGGTCGCCGACGGTGGTGAACGAGTTGTGCCCCGGCCCGTACTGGCGGGTGGCGTCGTTCGTGGTGAAGACCGGCGTGGGCGTCTTGGTCCACGACCGCGCGTCGAGCAGGTCGGCGTTCTCGTCGGCGGTGAGCAGGCCCATGCAGTAGCGGGCGTCCGTGGCGCTGGCCGAGTAGGTGACGAACACGCGGCCGTTGCGGACCAGCACCGCCGCGCCCTCGTTCACCCGGAAGCCCTGGACCTCCCAGTCCAGCGTGGGCACGGCGATGCGCACGGGCGCGGTCTTCAGCGCCAGCGGCGAGGCCATCTCCGCGATGTAGAGGTTGCTGTTGGTGTTGATGCCCGGTTCGCCCTGCGCCCACAGGAAGTAGCGCCGGCCGCGGTGCTCGAAGGTGGTGGCGTCGAGGGTGAAGGTGTCCCAGGCGGTGACCACCCGGCCGCGCAGCACCCAGGCGTCCGCGCGGGGGTCCGCGTCGGCCGACTCCAGGACGTAGGTGCGGATGCGGAAGGGCTGGTCGGAATCGCCCGCGGCGAAGTAGATGTACCACTTGCCGTCGATGCGGTGCAGCTCCGGAGCCCAGATGTAGCCGCCCATGGCGCCGGACGACGGGCGTCGCCAGACCGTGGTCTCCTCGGCGCCGGCCAAGCCGTCCAGGGTCGGCGCGCCGCGCACCACGACGCGGTCGTACTCCGGCACGGAACCGGTCAGGTAGTACGTGCCGTCCGTCGGGCGGGTGATGAACGGGTCGGCGCGCTGCTCGACCAGGGGGTTGCGGGTGGTCAACGCGGGTCCGTTCGGGTCGCCGCCGGACCGCGCCCGCGGCTCGGCGGAGGCGGCGGTCACCGACGCGGGCAGGGCTCCCGCCACGGCCAGCGCGCCGCCGACGCGGAACAGCGATCTGCGGTCGAGGGATCTGCGGTCGGGCGAACTGCGGTCGGGCATCAGGGGAACTCCAATCGGGGGCGGCTTCGCCGGTCACTTGATCGAGTGATCATGGAGAACCCGGAGCCCTTGTCGAACACTTGTTCGATACCGTGGCGCCATGACGAATTCACCGCGTGTCCAGGGGTTGTCATCGCCGCTTGTCCTTGAGGCGCAAGAAGGTCACGGAGTGCGGCGGGAAGGTGTGCGTGAACGATCCGGAGACCCGCACCTGCGCCTTGCGCGTCCTGATGGGTTGGGTGTGCTCGGTGTTCACGTCGTCCGGCAGGCCCTCCAGCACGGTGGCTTCGGCAAGGGGCAGGACCCTGGTGTCCCGGCCGAGGTCGACCCTGGTCCTGGCGGCGTCGGCCTGGGCGTTGACCACCTTGACGACCAGGTCGCCGGTCCTCTCGTCCCGGGTCACCACCTGGCGGAAGGGCTCGGGGGCCTGGCTCGCCTCGTCGGTGAACCCGGCCCAGAGCCGCCCGTCGATGAAGAGCTTCACCGTGCGGTCGCGCACCTCGACGCGCAGGTCGTAGGTGCGGCCGGTCTCGATGGTGGTGTTGTCGGAGTGGAAGACGCGGGACTGGTTGCCGCCGTCCACCGCGGACCGGGTGTTGTTCCAGCCGCCGAGGTTCCAGAAGTACGGGTTGCCGGCGCCGTTGACGGCGAAGGGGATCAGGAAGCCCTCGCTGCCGGACAGCTTGGTGGCCTTGACGCTGAAGGTGAAGTCGCTCCAGCCCGGGTCGCCGGCGGTGACGAGGGGGTTCGTGGCGGTGGCGTCGGACTGCACGTAGGCGCCGTCCTGGACGCCCCAGCGGCCGTAGCCGTTGCCGGTCCAGTTGCCCGCGTCGCCGGAGAAGTCGTCGGCGAACAGCTCCCGGCCGTCCGCGGAGGTGACCTCCACGTCGTCGTAGGCCACGGAGGTGGCCCAGGAGGAGAGCCCGATGGCGCCGGTGATCGGGGAGGGGCTCCAGGGCGTGCCGGAGGCCGTGCTGGGCACCACGTGGTCGCCCACGTTGGTCATGAAGAGCTTCTGCACCTCGTAGGAGGCCGAGCCCCAGGAGGCGTGGTTGTTGAACCAGATCATGTCCGGTCGCCACTGCACGTAGTCCTCGTTGGACAGCAGCGGCGCGTAGGAGGCCAGCTCGACCACGTCGGCGTTGCGCTCCAGGCCGGTCATGAAGGCGGCCTCGGCCAGGGCGTTGTAGAAGCGGTTGTCCTGGGAGGCGTACTCGCCCAGGAAGACCTTGGGCCCGGTGCGGTCGTAGCCGTCGTACCGGTCGTTGTTCTCCAGGAACCAGTTCGGGCTGTTGTAGTAGTGCTCGTCGACCACGTCGACCCCGGCCTCGCGGTTGAGCTGCCAGAGCCGGTCGAAGTTGGCGCCGGTGTCGTCGGGCCCGGAGTTGCCGATGATCGTGATGTCCGGGTACCTCGCCTCGATCGCGGCGCGGAACCGGGTGAAGCGCTCGAAGAACTCGTCGGCCAGGTTCTCCTCGTTGCCGACCCCGAGGTGGGTGAGGTTGAACGGCCTCGGGTGCCCCATCTCCGCGCGCTTGCGGCCCCAGGTCGAGTCGACCGGGCCGTTGGCGAACTCGATCAGGTCGAGCGTGTCCTGGATGTGGCGCTGGAGCAGCACCGGGTCGTCGGTGGCGCGGTTCTGGCCGCAGCCGGTCACCAGGGCGGGCACCACGGGCAGCGGCATCGCGCCGATGTCCTCGGAGAACTGGAAGTACTCGTAGTAGCCGAGGCCGTAGGACTGGTTGTAGCCCCAGAAGTTCGCGTTGGTGGCGCGCTGCTCGACCGGGCCGATGGTGTCCTTCCACTGGTAGGAGCGCTTGCGCTCCCAGTTGGAGGACTCGTCGTAGCCGTAGTGGCTGCCGGTGTTGACCAGGCAGCCGCCGGGGAAGCGCACGAACCCGGGCTCGAGCGCGGCGATCTTCTCGGCGAGGTCCCTGCGCAGGCCGTTGGACCGGCCCTTGAAGGTGTCCTGCGGGAAGAGGGAGACCTCGTCCAGCCGGAGCGTGCCCGTGCCCCCGCCGGTCACCAGGAGGCGGCCGGTGGTGGAGGACTCCCGTGCCTTGAAGGTGCCGGTGTACCTGGTCCAGCCGTCCCCGCGCACCCGGAGCCTCAGCTCCGCGGCGAGGTCCTCGCCCGCCGGGTCGGTCAGGCCGACCTCCAGCGGGGTGCCGGCGGCCTGGTCCGTGCGGGCCCAGACGGAGAAGTCGTACCGCTTGCCCTTCTCCACGTTGATGCCGGAGTTGTACCCGGCGTTGATGAGGCCGGCGGGCAGGCCGACCCGGAGGTAGTTGCGGTTGCGCTCGTTCAGGCGACCGTCGTCGTTGACCACGTCGAGGGCGCCGCCGGTGGGCGCCCACCCGGTGAACGGGGTGTAGCCGGCGTTGTCGGCGGTGCTGTACTCGAACGACCGGTTCTGCACCAGCTCGGCGTACAGACCGCCGTCGGCGGCGCGGTTGATGTCCTCGAAGAAGACGCCGTACATGGTGTCCTCGATCGAGGCGCCCTTGCCGCTCGGGTCGATGGTGAGGGTGTAGTCGGTGTCGGCCGCCGCACCCGAGGCGGGCACGGCGACGAGCAGACCGGCGACGAGTGCCGCGGCCATCACTACGCGGGACATGCGTGCTCCAGGGAGATCAGGGAAAAGCAACGCGTACATCTCGGTCGGGCCCGCCTCCGGGCACGGACCGGGTGGGGCCGTACCGGGTCGGGCGTGGACAGGGTCAGCGGCGGCGGAGTCTGTGGGGGCGGGGTCAGCGGCGGCGGGGTCAGCAGCGGCAGGGTCAGCAGCGGCAGGGTCAGCGGCGGAGTCTGGGACGGGGTCTGGGGCGGCGGGGTCTGGGGCGGCAAGGTCTGCGGTAGCGGGAATCCGCCGGCCGTCGAGGCACGGCGGCCCGGAGAAGCCGGCAACCCCGGACCTCCGACCACCCACCAGGCCGGTCGTCCCGATGCCAGCGCCTCGACAACACAAGCACCAGCACCAGCACCGACACCGACACCAGGGTCGGCCCAGCCCTGGCACCAGCCCGGCCCCACCTCGGCACCAGCGTCAGTTCCGGCTCCGGCCGGCTCCGACTCCGGCACGGCCGACCCGGTCTCAGCCCGAGCCCGAGCCGGCCCCAGGCCGAATCGAGCTTCGAGGTCACGTGCGGCCGGGCTCCGAGGACAGGAGTCGGGTGTGCTTCGCGGGTGGCGGGGGTGCCGCCTCCCGCGAAGCACCGGCCGTACCCCGCAGGGCGCGGCAGCGTCCTGCGGGGTACACCCGGGCCCCGCGAGGCACGCTCGGTGCCGCCGCGCAACGCCTACCGCGCCACGCAGGGGACCGCCAGTACCCCTGCGGAACGCCGGTCGGGTCCCGTGGCTCACCGCTCGTGCCCCCGGGAGCTGGGGGTGCGGCCGGTCGCGTCGTGGATGTCGGTGCGACCGGCCGCGGATCGGGGTGGAGGTGGTGGTGTCGGGGGTCGGGTCGTCGGGTCAGGGGTGGGCGGCGCGGACCCGGTCGAGTTCGGCCTTGGTCACCGGCAGCACGGTGCCGTGCCGTGGCCGGCTGGGCAGCTCGTAGCCGGTGGCGGGCCGCCACTGCCCGGAGGCGAGGTCGGTGGTCTCGAAGGGGACGTAGCCGCGACCGCCGAACTCGTCGATGAACAGGTACCACCTGTCCTCGGTGTTGGACTTGAACACCGTCGGGCCCTCGCCCTGGTTGATCGAGCCCTTGCCGATGCAGTCGGCGACGAAGTCGTAGGAGGTGTCGCGCAGCCGGGTCGACTTCTCGGCCAGGATGAACTTGCTGCACGGGGTGGTGGAGGTGTTGTTCCGCTCGTCCTTGGTGAAGCGGTAGAACTCCGCGCCGTGCCGGATCACGGTCGAGTCGATGACCGAGTAACCCGGGTCGACCCAGACCTCCGGCTCGGTGAAGGTGCGGAAGTCTCGCGTGGTCGCGTAGAGCATCTTGTTGTGGGTGTTGCCGGTGTGCTGCGGGTCGTCCGCGGCGTAGAGCTTGGAGGCCCAGAAGACGACGTACGCGCCGATGGACTCGTCGTAGTACGCCTCGGGCGCCCAGGTGTTGCCCGCCGTCTCCGGTGATACCCGCACGTGGCGCTGCTCCGACCAGTTGACCAGGTCGGTGGACTCCCACACCTCGATGTGGCGGCTGCCCCTGCGCTGCACCAGGTCCCAGTTGCCGTTGCCGTGCATCTTCAGGTCGGTGGCGATGAGGAAGAACCTGTCGCCCTCCGGCGACCGGATGATGAACGGGTCGCGCACGCCCCCGTCCCCCAGAGAGGAGGTGAGCACCGGCTTGCCGCCGTTCAGCTCGTCCCACTTGAGCGCGTCGTTGCCGCGGCTGGCGGCGAAGTGCACCTGCTCGCCGGTGGCCGTGCCCTCGCCGGTGAAGTAGCCGAACAGGTAGCCCTCGTAGGGCTGCTGCCGCGGCAGCGGCGTCACCGTGACGGAGAAGAGGCGGACGGCCTTCCGCTTGCCGCTCTCGACCACCGCCAGGAGGAGCACCCGCTCCGGGCGCTCGCCGTGGGCGGGGCGGGTGACCTCGCCGGTCTCGGTGATCACCTTCTTCTTCGTCGTCCTCCACGTCACGCGCGTGCCGTGGAGGCCGGTGGTGGGCAGGGTGATGTTGCCCCGGATGTCCTGCGGGTTCCACACCGCCAGGGCGGCGGCTGCCTCGTCGACCTTCCGGCGGTCGGTCAACCCGGGGAGCACGGTGACCGGGAACCGGCGGGTCTGGTCGGCGGCGCTCGCGGTCAGGGTGAGCGTGACCGGGCGCTCGCCGGCCGCGGGGCGGGTGACGACGCCGTGATCGGTCACGTGCCGCGGGTCGCTCGACCGCCAGCCGATGGCCGAGCCGTACGGGCCGGTGGTGGGGAGGGTCAGGTTCGCGGTGACGGCGGACAGGTCGCCGAGGTCGAGGGAGGCCAGGTCGCGGCGGGCCTTCTCCTCGACCGGGACGAAGCCGAGGTCGTGGGCTTCGGCGGCGGTGAGGGCCCGGTCGTACAGGCGGAAGTCGCGGACGGCGCCCTTCAGGTGGCGGTCGCCGCGGTAGACCGAGCGGCCGAGGTGGTTGGCCGTGGTGCTGCCGTTGCCGATCATCGCGGGGGTGGTGGTGACGCCGGTGTTGCGGGCGACCTCCACGCCGTCCTCGTAGAGCACGGCGGTGCCGTCGGCGAGGGTGTAGGTCAGCGTCTTCCACACGCCCCGGGCGAGGTCGCGGCCCGCGGTGGTGGTCTGCTCGGTGGACCAGTTGCCGGTGGCGATGGAGGTCCGGTAGGCGTTGCCGGTGGTGAAGAGGTAGCCGTTGCCGGAACTGCCCGAGGAGTTGCCCAGGCCCCAGATGAAGTAGGGGGTGGCCTGGTCCGGTGCGAGGCGGACCTGGACCGAGACGCTGACCTCGGTCAGGCCGCGCAGGAGGTGGTCGGGCAGCTTCACGTGGCCGTCGGTGCCGCCGAGCTGGAGGCCGTCCGGGCCGGCGGGGGTGGCGTCGCCGAGGACGGTGGCGTCGCGGCCGGCGCCCGAGGCGTCCCGGACGACGGTTCCCGCCGTCTCGGTGAGCGGGTAGTGCGCGGCCAGCCCGTCGGTGGGACCGTCGGCGGTGGCGGCGGGACCGTTGGCGACGGGACCATTGGCGACGGCGGGGCTGCCGGCGACGGCGACAGGGCCGTTGGCGACAGGGCCGTTGGCGACGGAGCCACCGGAGGCAGCGGTGGCGGGGCCGTTGGCGGTGGCGGCAGGACCGTTGGCGGCGCCGGCAGGGCCATCGGCGGCGGTCGGGTCGGCGCCGGCGGGGGTGCCGCTCGTCATCGCGGCGACGAGGGCCGCGATGAGGACCGTCGCGATGGTGCGTGGACGGTGGCGAAGGGAGAACATGGGGCGTCGCTCTCGTCGTCGAGCGCGGGGTTCACCGCGCGGCGTGAACAGGACGGCCGGGGGTCGACGTGCGCTGAGTCACAAAAGTGAGCGCTAACATATGTCCGTCTCTCCAAACATGTCAAGCGCATGAAGTTGACGCTTCGTGGGGGTTGACGTGGCGATTGTGAGCGTTCACTCTTGTGGCCCAGGTGACCACCGTCACGCGGTTCGCCGACCCCGCCAGTGTCTCGGTTTCACACGGAGGAAGACCAGTGCTCAAGAAGATCGCGACCGCCGCCAGCGCGGTCCTGTTGGCCGCGCTGACCGCGTGCGGCTCCGGAGGGTCCGGGAACGCGGGGTCGTCGGGCGCCGACGACGGCAAGATCACCATGGGCTTCGCCCAGGTGGGTGCCGAGAGCGGGTGGCGCACCGCGAACACGAAGTCGGTCCAGGACGAGGCCGCCGCGGCGGGCGTCGAGCTGAAGTTCTCCGACGCGCAGCAGCGGCAGGAGAACCAGATCAAGGCGATCCGGTCGTTCATCCAGCAGAAGGTGGACGTGATCGCCTTCAGCCCGGTGGTGGAGACCGGCTGGGACACCGTGCTGCTGGAGGCCCAGCGGGCCGACATCCCGGTGATCCTGACCGACCGCGCGGTCGACTCGGAGGACACCTCGCTCTACAAGACCTTCCTGGGCTCCGACTTCGTCGAGGAGGGCAGGAAGGCCGCCGAGTGGCTGAAGGAGAACGCCGGCGACGCGACCAACGTCGTCGAGCTCCAGGGCACCACGGGCGCGGCCCCCGCGATCGACCGCAAGGAGGGCTTCGAGAAGGCCATCGAGGGCACGAACCTCAAGGTCGTGGCCTCGCAGACCGGTGACTTCACGCGGTCGGGCGGCAAGCAGGTCATGGAGGCGTTCCTGAAGTCCGTGCCGGACATCGACGTGGTGTACGCGCACAACGACGACATGGGCCTGGGCGCGATCGAGGCGATCAAGGCGGCGGGCAAGGTGCCCGGCAAGGACATCAAGATCATCACCGTGGACGCGGTGAAGGACGGCATGACCGCGCTGGCCGCCGGGGAGATCAACTTCATCGTCGAGTGCAACCCGCTGCTGGGCAAGCAGCTGATGGAGCTGGCGAAGAAGGTCGTGGCGGGCGAGGAGGTCCCGACGCGGGTGGTGACCGAGGAGACCACCTTCACCTCCGAACAGGCCAAGGCCGCGCTCCCCGAGCGCAAGTACTGAATTCCAGACCGCGGTCCCCAGCCACCCCCCGGGTGTGGTGGCGGGGGGCCGCGCCCAGCCGTGCGAGGGGAGTTGTCCGGTGACCGAGCCGGTCGTCGACATGCGGGGCATCTCGGTTGAGTTCCCCGGCGTGAGAGCCCTGGAGGAGGTGGATTTCCGGCTGTTCCCGGGTGAGGTCCACGCCCTGATGGGTGAGAACGGGGCGGGCAAGTCCACGCTCATCAAGGCGTTGACCGGGGTCCACCGCCTCGCGGCGGGCGAGGTCCGGTACGCGGGCGAGGCGGTCTCGTTCGGCGGGCCCGCGCAGGCCCAGGCGGCCGGGATCAGCACGGTGTACCAGGAGGTCAACCTCTGCTCGAACCTGACCGTCGCGGAGAACATCCTGCTCGGCCGCGAGCCGCGGAAGTTCGGCCGGATCGACGGCCGGGCCATGCGGGGGCGCTCCGCCGAGCTGCTGGCGCGCATCGGGCTGGACGTCGACCCCGGGTCGGTGCTGGGCAGCCACCCGATCGCGGTGCAGCAGCTGGTGGCCATCGCGCGGGCGGTGGCGGTGGACGCGCGGGTGCTGGTGCTGGACGAGCCGACCTCCAGCCTGGACGCCGACGAGGTCGCGGAGCTGTTCCGGATCATCCGGGTGCTGCGCGACGAGGGCGTGGCGGTGCTGTTCGTGACGCACTTCCTGGAGCAGGTCTACGAGATCTCCGACCGGATGACCGTGCTGCGCAACGGCCGCCTGGTGGGCGAGCACCTGACCGCGTCGCTGAGCCGCATCGACCTGGTGTCGGCCATGCTGGGCCGCGAGGTCGGCCTGCTGGAGGAGATCGAGCGCCGCTCGGGCACGCCCGGCGAGCCGCTGCTGGTGGCCGAGGGCCTCGGGCGCAAGGGCTCGGTGGAGCCGTTCGACCTGACCGTCCGGGCGGGCGAGGTGGTGGGCCTGGCCGGGCTGCTCGGTTCGGGCCGCACCGAGGTGGCGCGGCTGCTCTACGGCGCGGACAGGGCCGACTCGGGCCGCGTGCTGGTGGACGGCGAGCCGCTGAACCTGCGCGGGCCCCGGTCGGCCATCGCGGCGGGCATCGCGTTCTCCTCGGAGGACCGCAAGGCCGAGGGCGTCGTGGCGGACCTGAGCGTGCGCGACAACCTGATCCTGGCCCTCCAGGCGGCCCGCGGCTGGGCCCGGCCGGTGCCGCGCAAGGTCGCCGACGAGCTGGTGGCGAAGTACATCGAGGCGCTGGACATCAGGCCGGCCGACCCGGAGAAGGTGGTCGGCGACCTGTCCGGCGGCAACCAGCAGAAGGTGCTGCTGGCGCGGTGGCTGGTGACCGAGCCCAGGCTGCTGATCCTGGACGAGCCGACGCGCGGCATCGACGTGGGCGCGAAGGCGCAGATCCAGAAGCTGGTGGCGGACCTGGCCACCGAGGGGATGGCGGTCGTGTTCATCTCCGCCGAGCTGGAGGAGGTGGTCCGCATCTCCGACCGGGTGGTGGTGATGCGCGACCGGAGGATGGTGGCCGAACTGGGCGGCGACGCCGGCGTGGACGACGTGATGGAGCTGATCGCCGGTCACGTCGACGACCCCGCCGAGGCCCGGGTCGTCGTGGCGCCGATCGACAAGGCGGTGGCCTCGTGAGGAACCGACTGCTCTGGCCGGCCCTGGCGCTGGCCGCCCTGCTGCTGGTGAACGTGGTGTTCACGCCGTCGTTCTTCGCGCTGCGGATCCAGGACGGCGCGCTGTTCGGCAGCCTGGTGGACATCCTGCGCAACGGCGCGCCGACGCTGCTGATCGCGCTGGGCATGACGCTGGTCATCGCCACCCGCGGCATCGACCTGTCGGTGGGCGCGGTGGCGGCCATCGCGGGCGCGGTGACGTGCACGCACATCGCCTCCGGCGGCAACCCGTGGGTCGCCATGGGCCTGGCGCTGGCGCTGTGCGCGGTGCTGGGGCTGTGGAACGGCTTCCTGGTCTCGGTGCTGGGCATCCAGCCGATCATCGCCACCCTGGTGCTGATGACGGCCGGGCGCGGGGTGGCGATGCTGATCACCGAGGGCCAGATCATCACCGTGGACTCCCCCGTCTACCGGCAGGTGGGCGCGGGCTTCCTGGTGCTGCCGATCGCGATCCTGATCAGCCTCGCGGTGCTGGGCCTGGTCGCGCTGGCGACCCGGCGCACGGCCCTGGGGATGCTGATCGAGGCGGTCGGCGTGAACCCGGAGGCGTCGCGGCTGGCGGGCGTGCGGTCGCGCACGATCATCTGGACGGTGTACGTGTTCGCGGCGCTGTGCGCGGGCGTCGCCGGGCTGATGATCAGCTCCAACGTGAGCGCGGCGGACGCCAACAACGCCGGGCTGTGGATCGAGATGGACGCGATCCTGGCGGTGGTCATCGGCGGGACCTCGCTGGCGGGCGGCCGGTACTCGCTGACCGGCACGCTGCTGGGCGCGCTGATCATCCAGACGCTGACCACGACGGTCTACACGGCCGGCGTCGCGCCGGAGATCACGCTGGTGTTCAAGGCGGTCGTGGTGATCGCGGTGTGCCTGGTGCAGGCGCCGATCAGGATCCGGGTGAGGCGAGGGGTGGCGCTGCGATGACGGCGACGACGGCCGGGGAGAAGACGGCCCCGAGGGCGCCCGCGCCCCGCGGCCCGCGGCGGGTGCCCTCGCGGTTCCTGCCGGTGATCGCGACGTTCGTGGTGTTCGTGGCGACGTTCGGCGTCGGCTCGGTGCGCTACGAGGGGTTCGCGTCCGGGCAGGTGGTGGCGAACCTGTTCATCGACAACGCGTTCCTGATCGTGCTCGCGGTCGGCATGACCTTCGTGATCCTGACCGGCGGCATCGACCTGTCGGTGGGCTCGGTGGTGGCGCTGTCGACGATGATCGCGGCGGCGGCCCTGCGCGCCGGGTGGCCGCCGCTGCTGGTGGTGCTCGCGGTGCTCGCGGCCGGCTCCGGCCTCGGCCTGGCGATGGGCTGGGTGATCCACCGGTTCGGCGTGCAGCCGTTCATCGTGACCCTGGCGGGCATGTTCCTGGCCCGCGGCCTGTGCTTCGTGATCAGCGTGGAGTCGGTGTCGATCAAGGACCCGGCGTTCCGCTCGCTGGCCACCGGCACGATCGAGCTGCCCGGTGGCGTGACCATCACCTACGGCGTGGTGATCGCGCTGGTGGCGGTGCTGGCCGCGGTGTACGTGCTGCACCTGACCAGGTTCGGGCGCACGGTGTACGCGGTGGGCGGCAGCGAGTCCTCGGCGCGGCTGATGGGCCTGGCCACCACGCGCGTCAAGATCGGCGTGTACGGGATCAGCGGCTTCTGCTCGGCGCTGGCCGGCCTGCTGTTCAGCCTCTACATGCTGTCCGGCTACAGCCTGCACGCGGTGGGCATGGAGCTGGACGCCATCGCCGCCGTGGTGGTGGGCGGCAGTCTGCTGTCGGGCGGGGTCGGCTTCGTGGTCGGCTCGGTGGTGGGCGTGCTGGTGCTGGGCACGATCCAGACGCTGATCTCGTTCGAGGGCACGCTGTCCTCCTGGTGGACCAAGATCGTGATCGGGGCCCTGCTGCTGGCGTTCATCGCGCTCCAGCGGGTCATCGTGCGGCGGAGCTAGCCGCCCGACCCGGAGCTCCCCCGAAGGCCGTCCGCTTTCCGCGGGCGGCCTTCGGCGTGCGTCTGATGTGTTGACTTTCACACAGCCGGTCTGTAACTCTTCGAGCGCACTGCGCAAAAAATCGACAAGCGGACGGAACTTATCGACAACTCGGAAGTTCCCCCTGCTTGCGGCTCCCCCTGCACCGCCCCAAGAGAAGGGCCGGCACCGATGTCATCGACGACACGTGCTCGTTCACGCCTAGCCGCAGCACTGCTCGCACTGTCCCTGACCGCGTTGACCCTGGTCTCCCCCGCCGCCCAGGGCGCGCCCTCCACCGCCCTGGTGAACGACGGCGACCGGGACACCTACTGGCAGACCGACTCCCTCCCCCGGACGGTCGGCCTCGACCTCGGCGCGCCCACCCGGATCGACCAGGTCCGGCTGTCGGTGCCCGAGCACTGGGGCGAACGGCGGCAGACCCTCAGCGTCCGGACCAGCCTGGACGGCAAGGGCCTGGCCACGCTCGTGCCCTCCGGCACGCACACGTTCAGCCCCGCCGCCGGCAACCAGGTGACGTTCGACGTCGACCCGACCCTGGTCCGCTACGTGCAGGTCGAGGTGACCGGCAACAGCGCCGACGACGGCGCGCAGCTGGCCGAGATCGACGTCCGCCGGGTCGTCGACGCGCAGGCCCTGCTGCCCGCCACCTACACCGCGAGCAGCCACAGCGACGTCTACCAGCCGGGCAACGCCGGCGACGGCAACCAGACCACCTACTGGGAGAGCTCGAACAACGCGTTCCCGCAGTGGCTGCGGGCCGACCTCGGCGCGGCGCTGAAGGTCGACCGCGTGGTGCTGAAGCTGCCCACCGCGAACTGGAGCTCCCGCACCCAGACGCTGGCCGTGCAGCACAGCGCGAACGGCACCTCGTTCAGCGACCTGGTGGCGTCGGCCCAGTACACGTTCAACCCCGCCTCGAACAACACGGTGACCATCCCGTTCACCGCGACCACGACGCGGTACCTGCGGCTGCTGATCACCGGCAACACCGGCTGGCCCGCCGGGCAGGTCTCGGAGTTCGAGGTGCACGGCACCTCCGGCGGCGACACCCAGGCGCCCAGCGCGCCGACCAACCTGGCGTACACGACGCCGCAGTCCGGGCAGATCCGGCTCACCTGGTCGGCGGCCGGCGACGACACCGGGGTCACCGGCTACGACGTCTACGCCAACGGCCAGCTTCGCACCAGCGTCGCGGGCACCGTGCTGGCCTACACCGACACCCAGCCCGACGGCGTCGCGGTCAGCTACCACGTGATCGCCAAGGACGCGGCGGGCAACCAGTCGCCGCCCAGCAACACCGTGACCCGGCCCGGGTCGGGCGGCAGCGGCCAGAACCTGGCCAAGGGCAGGCCGATCACCGCCAGCTCCCACACGTTCACCTTCGTCGCGGCCAACGCCAACGACGACGACCTGAACACCTACTGGGAGGGCGCCACCTACCCGAACACGCTCACCACGCAGCTCGGCTCCAACGCCGACCTCAGCTCCGTGGTGGTCAAGCTCAACCCGTCGACCGCGTGGGGCTCCCGCACGCAGAACATCCAGGTGCTGGGCCGCGAGCAGAGCGCGTCCGGCTTCACCAGCCTGGTCCCGGCCCGGGACTACGCGTTCAACCCGGCCTCGGGCAACTCGGTGAGCATCCCGCTGTCCGGCCGCGTCGCGGACGTGCAGCTGCGCATCACCGCCAACAGCGGCGCGCCCGGCGGCCAGGTCGCCGAGTTCCAGGTGTTCGGCGTGGCCGCGCCCAACCCGGACCTGACCGTCACCGGCACCTCGTTCACCCCGACGAACCCGGTCGAGAGCGCCGCGGTCACGCTGTCGGCCACCGTGCGCAACGCGGGCACGGCGGCGTCCGGCGCCACCGACGTGACGTTCTTCCTCGGCACCCAGTCCGTCGGCACCGCCCAGGTGGGCGCGCTGGCGGCGGGCGCGTCCGCGACCGTCACCGCGAACATCGGCGCGCGCGGCGCGGGCTCCTACGAGTACACCGCCAAGGTCGACGAGACGAAGAAGGTCGTCGAGCAGAACGAGGCCAACAACGCCCGCGTGCACCCGTCTCCGCTGGTGATCACCCCGGTGCCCAGCTCGGACCTCGTCGGCACGATCAGCTGGTCGCCCGGCAACCCCTCCAACGGCCAGAGCACGACCTTCACCGCGGTGATCCGCAACGACGGCAGCATCGCCTCGGCCGGCGGCGCGCACGGCGTCACGCTGACCCTGCTCAACGCCTCCGGCGGGACGGTGCGCACGCTGACCGGCAGCTTCACCGGCACGCTCCAGCCCGGCCAGTCGAGCCCGCAGGTCAACCTGGGCTCGTGGACCGCCGCGAACGGCAACTACACCGTGCGCGCGCAGGTCGCGGTGGACGCCAACGAGATCGCCGCGCGGCAGGGCAACAACCTGTCCAACCAGCCGCTGTTCGTCGGCCGCGGCGCGAACGTGCCGTGGCAGCACGTCGAGGCCGAGGACGGCGTGACCGCGGGCGGCGCGCAGAAGATCGGCCCGAACCGCACCATCGGCGACCTCGCCGGCGAGGCGTCCGGCCGCCGCGCGGTGACGCTGAACAGCACCGGCGCGTCCGTCGAGTTCACCACCGGCGTGTCGACCAACACCCTGGTCACCCGCTTCTCCATCCCCGACGCCCCGGGCGGCGGCGGGATCAACTCCACGCTCAACGTCTACGTCAACGGCACGTTCCACAAGGCCATCGACCTGACCTCGCGGCACATCTGGCTCTACGGCAACGAGGCCAACCCGGGCAACTCGCCGAGCGCCGGCGGACCGCGGCACATCTACGACGAGGCCAACGTCCTGCTCAACGGCACGTTCCCGGCGGGCACGAAGATCAAGCTCCAGAAGGACGCGGCCAACACCACCACCTACGCCGTCGACTTCGTCAACTTCGAGCAGGTGGCGGCGCAGGGCAACCCGGACCCGGCGCGCTACACCACGCCCACCGGGTTCGGCCACCAGGACGTGCAGAACGCGCTCGACCGGTTCCGCATGGACACCACCGGCACCCTGCTCGGCGTCTACCTGCCGGCGGGCACCTACACCACCGCGCAGAAGTTCCAGGTGTACGGCAAGCCGGTGCGCGTGATCGGCGCCGGGCCGTGGTTCACCAGGTTCGTCGTGCCGAGCACGCAGGAGAACACCGACGCGGGCTTCCGCGCCGAAGCCTCCGTCAACGGCTCGACGTTCAGCGGGTTCTCGTTCTTCGGCAACTACGTGTCGCGGATCGACGGCCCCGGCAAGGTGTTCGACTTCAGCAACGTCGCCAACATCACCATCGACAACATCTGGGCCGAGCACATGGTGTGCCTCTACTGGGGCGCGAACACCGACTTCATGACCATCAAGAACTCGCGCATCCGCAACATGTTCGCCGACGGCATCAACATGACCAACGGCAGCACGGACAACCTCGTGCAGAACATCGAGGCGCGCTCGACCGGTGACGACAGCTTCGCGCTGTTCTCGGCGATCGACGCGGGCGGCGCGGACGAGAAGAACAACACCTACGAGAACCTGACGTCCCTGACGCCGTGGCGCGCGGCGGGCCTGGCGGTGTACGGCGGCTACCTCAACACCTTCCGCAACATCTACGTGGCCGACACGCTGACCTACTCGGGCGTCACGATCAGCTCGCTGGACTTCGGCTACCCGATGAACGGCTTCGGGCCCGAGCCGACCACGTTCAGCGGGATCACGCTGGTGCGCGCCGGTGGCCACTTCTGGGGCGCGCAGACGTTCCCGGCGATCTGGATGTTCTCGGCGTCCAAGCCGTTCCGGGGCATCCGGGTCAACGACGTGGACATCATCGACCCGACCTACAGCGGCATCATGTTCCAGACCAACTACGTGGGCGGACAGCCCCAGAACCCGGTCCAGGACACGGTGTTCACCAACGTCTCGATCTCCGGGGCGCGGCTCAGCGGTGACGCGTTCGAGGCCAAGTCGGGTATCGGCATCTGGGTCAACGAGATGCCGGAGGCCGGTCAGGGCCCGGCGGTGGGCTCGGCGACGTTCAACAACCTGCGGTTGAGCAACAACCAGGAGGACATCCGCAACCGCACCACCACCTTCACCCTCGACATCAACCCGTAAGCGCGACGACCCCGCGTCCCCCGGTGGCCACGGCCGCCGGGGGACGCGATCGTCTCACCCGTGCAGACCCAGTTCGGCGGTCAGCCGCTCCCGCTCGGGCACCTGCCCCGGCCGCAGCACGGAGCCGCGGGGTTGGCCGGCAGCTCGACCGAGGGCCGGTACGCCGCCACCGGGGGCGGGGGCGGTTCGGGCGGGGGCGGCGGCCGAACCCTGCACGTCGCGCCGGAGCGGGACCTGGGCTGGCGATCGGGTCGGGACCGCCGAACCTCCCCCGGCGGTACCGGATCCACGACGGCGTGAAGACGTCCGCACCGACGGGTGACGGTCGCGCCACCGCCCCCGCGGGGCCCCTACCTTCGGTCAGGACCCGCCGGGCCCGGCGGGCTCCGGGGAGGACACGCCGCCATGACCGCGACACCGACAGCCCGCCGCACGGTCGGCGCCGCCACCTCACGGGGCCCGAACCGGCCGCGCAACGCCGACGCCCACGCCCACCACGTCCACCACGGCGTGCTCGCCGCCGCGGTCGTCGACGGCACCGGCTCCGGGCGCGAGGTGGTCGAGTTCGCCGCGGTGGCGGCCACCACCGCGGCCCGGGTCGCCGCCCGGCGGACGCCGGTGCTCGGCCTCGTCGCCGCCGCCGAGGCGTGGACCGAGCCGCTCTCCGACGCACCCGGGCCCGACGGCGCGGTGGTGGTCGCGTCGGTCCGCCCCGGCGGCCACTGGCGCATCGCCTGGGCCGGCGACAGCGCCGCCTACGGCCTCAAGGACGACGGCGCGCTGCGCCGCTTCACCTCGCCCCACACGGTCGGCGAGGAGCTGCGCCGCGCCGGCGCGGCGGAGGCCGAGGCCGCCGCCCACGACCACCAGCTCCTGCACAGCCTCGCCCGCGTCCCGGTCGGCGGCGTCGAGGGCGTCGAGGCGATCGCCCGCCTGCTGGTGCTGGCCTCCGACGGCCTGAAGCTGCCGCCCGGGGACTTCGCCGCCCTGCTCGCCGGGCACGGGCACGACCCCGGGCACTGCGCCGAACTGCTCGTCGAGGCCGCCCGCGAGCACGGCAGCCGCGACGACGTCACCGTGCTGGTCCTGCCCTACCCCGGAACCGGAGCGGTGCCCGAGCCCGAATCCGAGGAGAGGAGGTGACCATGTCCCCCGACGAGCCGCGGAAGCCGGACGACGACGACCCGCGCAACCCCCCGCCCGACGAGAGCCCGACCGGGAGCCTGCCCCGGATCCCGGGGTAGCCGGTCCGGCGGTGCCGGGACGAGCGGTGGGGCCGCGGGACGGCTCCCGAGGCCCCGCCGCACCCGGCCCCGGCACTAGGGTGGGGCGGTGGACCGGGTTTGGCAGGCACGCGAGACGACGACGAAGGTCGACCTGAAGAAGCAGCTCGACTGCTACCGGGCGCGGCACGGTGAGTTCCGCGTGGTCGAGGTGCCACCGTTGAGGTACCTCGCGGTCGACGGCCGCGGCGACCCGAACACCGGCCAGGACTACGCCGACGCGCTGGCCGCGCTCTACCCGGTCGCCTACCGGCTCAAGTTCGCGAGCAAGCGGGAGCTCGGCCGGGACTACGTCGTCATGCCGCTGGAGGGCCTCTGGTGGGCCGACGACCCGGAGGCGTTCACGTCGCGGCGCGACAAGAGCCGCTGGAGCTGGACGCTGATGATCGTGGTGCCCGACTGGACCACGCGGGACGGGGTCGACGCGGCGGTGGCGGAGGTCGCGGCCGGCGGGCGGTCCGCCGCCCTGGCCGGGCTCGAACTCCGGTCGCTCGACGAGGGCACCTGCGTCCAGACCCTGCACCTCGGCCCCTACGACGACGAGGCCGACGTCCTGCACCGGATGCACCACCGGTTCATCCCCGAGCACGGCTTGCGCCCGACCGGCAGGCACCACGAGGTCTACCTGAGCGATCCCCGCCGGGTCGCGCCCGAGAAGCTGCGCACGATCCTCCGGCAGCCCGTCGCCACCGCCTGACCGGGCCCCACCCACCCCGGCCCACGGGAACGGCCCCCGGCGGAAACCGCCGGGGGCCGTCGTCACACCGGGACGGGAGGGGTCAGGCCGGGGTTCAGCCCGAGACCTTGCCCACGCCCGCGCCGGACTGCACGGTCGACTTCACGCCGCTCGCCGCGTCCAGCGAGTAGGAGTAGGGGATCGACTTGACGCTGCCGCCCTGGTCGCCCGAACCCGAGTTCACGAAGTGGTTGTTGCGCGCCACCAGGTTGGCCGGGTCGGAGCTGCCCTCGCCGCGGTGGAACGGGTCCTCGGTGTTCTCGAAGTAGTTGCCCTCGACGAGGACGCCGGCCTCCTCCGTCGAGGCGACACCGTAGGAGGTCACCCCGCCGTAGTAGTTGTTGTAGACGTGCACGGGGTTGCCGAAGCGGACCCGCGGGTGGCGCTGGCCGGTGCCGTCGAACCAGTTGTTGTGGTAGGTGACCCGCAGCTTGCCGCGGTCCTCGCCACCGTTGTCGTCGCTGTGGCCCAGCAGCATGGACTTGTCGTGGCTGCTGATCTTGTTCCACGAGATCGTCACGCAGTCGGACGCGCGCTTGACGTCGATCGCGCCGTCGTAGCCGTTGGACAGGCTGTTGTGGTCGATCCAGACGCGCGTCGAGTACTGGACGTTGATCGCGTCGTCCTTCCAGTTCCTGAAGTTCAGGTTCCGGATGATGACGTTGTTCGCCTCGGACACGTTGAGGCCGTGGCCCGAGATCGTGGCGCCCGAGCCGACGCCGATGATCGTCTTGTTGGACGCCACCTTCGTCATGCTGGACAGCGTGATCGTGCCGGAGACGCGGATGATCGAGGTGGTGGTGGACTTGGCCGCGTTGATGAACGCGGTCGCGTCGCTGCCGACGTTGACCGTCGTGCCACCGCTACCTCCGGTGGTGCCGCCGCACTGCGTGGCCCAACCCTGGAGGTTGAACGACGCGGCGTTGGCCGAGGGTGCCACCACGACTGCGGTGGCGACCAGGGCCGTGGCCGCGAGCAGCGCACGGGATGTCTTGCGGGACATGCGGTTTCCTCCATACGACTGTGGATGGAAAAGGAACCGGCGGCGGTACTCCTGGCGGCGGTGGTCCTGGCGGCGGTCGCGGGTGTTACACCGTGATCACCACCTCTCGACGGTGTGCTTGCGGATGTGCTCGACGTCGAACTCGTCCCCCAGTCCGGGAGAGGTCGACGGGGAGACGAAACCCTCGTCGTCGAGCGGGTCGGCGAGCGCGAGCCGGTGGGGCGGCACGCGGTCGAAGTCGTGGAGCGGGTGCAGCAGGCCGCGCTCGTACCAGCGGCCGTTGTCGGTGCCGCCCAGCACGGCCAGGCTGGCGGCGCCGTCGCCGTGGACCTCGCAGTCCATGTTGAACGCCTCGGCCAGGTGCAGGGCCTTGAGCGTCGGCGAGATGCCGCCCACGTCGGTGGGCCCGGCGCGGAGGATGTCGCACGCCCCGGAGGTCACCCACTCGGCGCGGCTCAGGTGCTTGCCCCACGCCACCTCGGGCCCGATGACCGGGATGGACAGCTGCTCGGACAGCCACCGGTAGGAGCTGATCGACGCCTCCTCCATCGGCTCCTCGAACCAGTAGTAGTCCAGCTGCTCCAGGGCGCGGCCCAGCTCCAGCGCCTCGGTGCGCGAGTACCAGTGGTTGGCGTCGAGCATGAGCGCCACGCCCGGACCCACCGCCTCGCGCACGGCCTCGCAGGCGGCGATGTCGGCCCGCACGTTCGGCGCGCCGGGCACCGGCGGCATCCAGGTGTGCAGCTTGATCGCCCGGTACCCGCGCGCCACCAGCTGCTCGGCGAACCCGGCGTAGTCGCCGGGGGTCGACAGGCCGCCGGGGATCTCGTCACCGCACATGGTGCTGGCGTAGGCGGGGATGCGGGAGCGGGCGCCGCCGATGAGCTTCCACACCGGCAGCTCGACCCGCTTGCCCACCAGGTCCCACAGCGCGGTGTCGACGTAGCCCAGCGCCCGGTCGGTGAACCGGCCGTGCGAGCCGCGCTGCTTGCGGGCCATCCTGCGCCACAGCAGCTCGCGGTCCCAGGGGTCGGCCCCGATCAGCACGGGCTTGACGATCGACTCCAGCACGGCGGGCCGCAGCTGGTCGGGGTGCGCCTGCACGCGGCCCACCACGCCGTCGGAGTCGGTGATCTCCAGCACGGCCTCGCGGATCTCGTGCTCGGCGCTCGGGTGCCGGTGCCCGTGCGGGTCCACCGCGGTCCACGCGGTGGTCGTGAACACCGACACCTCGACGCGCTCGATCATTTGCGGTCCTCCCACTCCTTCTGCGCCTCGGTGAGCTTGGTCGCCATGTCGTCGAGGAACTGCTGGGCGCTCAGCTCGCCGAGGAGCACCCTCTGGTACTGGGGCTCGCTGTCGGTCTTGGTGATCGAGGAGTACTGCGGCAGGTAGACCGGCGCGGGCACGAGGATGGTGGCGGGGTCCTCCAGGACGCCGAGCGCCATCTTCACGTGGGCGGCCTCGTCGATCCAGGCCGCGCCGCGCACGTCGGTGTTGGCCGGGATCTGGCCGACCTTCTCGTTCCAGTAGCTGTTGGACTCGGCGGAGGTCAGGAACTCGGCGAACTTCCACGCCGCGTCCTGGTTCTCGCTGTTCTTGAACACCGCGAAGCCGTCGGTCGGGTTGGGCACGACGGTCCGCTTGCCGCCGGGGCCGACCGGCAGCGGGATCGCGGCGACCTTGTCGCCGAGCGCCTTGGTCACGTCGCTGTAGGAGCCCAGGTTGTGGTGCATCATCGCGACCGAGCCGCCGGTGAACTGGGCGATCATCTGGGTGAAGCTGTTGTTCACGTCGGCCTCGGGCGTGGCCTTCTTGTAGAGCTTCGCGACCTTGTCGACCAGCTCGGCGTTCGCGCCGTCGCCCAGGGTGCTCCGGCCGTCCTCGAAGAACTCGTCCACGCCGGAGTACGCGTACGCCTCGGTGATCAGCTGGAACACCGAGCCGGCGCCGCCGCGGATGGTGTAGCCGTACCTGTTCGCGCCGGTGTCGGTGAGCTCCGTGGCCGCGGTGACGAACTCGTCCCAGGTCTTCGGCGGCTCGATGCCGGCGTCCTGGAACCAGTCGGTGCGGTACCAGATGATGTCCATGTTGGCCGAGGACGGGACGATGTAGAGCTTGCCGTCCGGCGCGGTCTGGCGGACCGTCTCCACCAGCGAGGGCAGCAGCTTCTCCTTCAGCGACCCGCCGTTGATGCGGTCGTCGAGGGGGACCAGCGCCTCCTGGCCGACCAGGTGCGCGAGGTACGAGGTGGTCACGCCGCCCACATCGGGCGTCTCGCCGCCGGCGATGGCGGTGTCGTACTTCTGCTGCACCGACGCGCTGGGGATGCCGACGTACTCGACCTTGATGGTCGGGTTCGCGGCCTCGAAGCGCGTGATGAGCTCCTTGTAGATGGGCTCGCGGGCGGGTCCGCCGTTGTTGTCCCAGAAGGTGATGGTGACGTTCCCGTCGTTCCCCGCACCCCCCTCGGACGAGCAGGCGGACAGCGCCAGCGCGGCGGCGGCCACGGCGACCAGCAGTTTTCTCATGATGCTCCTATCCCTTCACAGCCCCGGCACTGAGCCCCTGCACCAGGAACCGCTGCACGACGGCGAAAACCAGGACCACCGGCACGGCCGCGACCACGCCACCGGCGGCGAGTGCTCCGAAATCGGTGTTGAACTCACCCAGCGTGTAGCTCAGGCCGACCGGCAGGGTGAACTTGTCCTGCCTCGTGGCGAACATCAGCGCGAACAGGAAGTTGTTCCAGGCGCCGATGAACGCGAACGACCCGACCGCCACCAGGGCGGGCTTGAGCTGCGGCAGGACGACCGCGAAGAACGCCCGCAGGCGCGAGCAGCCGTCGACCATCGCGGCTTCTTCCAGCTCCACGGAGATGTTGCGGATGAACCCGGCCATCAGGATCAGCGACAGCGGCAGCTGGAACGCCACCTCCGCGATCACCAGGCCGGTGATGCTGTTGAGCAGCCCGAGGCCCTTGAAGATCACGAACAGCGGGATCAGCATCATCGCGCCGGGGATGAACTGGCTGCACAGCATGGCCAGCAGGAAGACCCGCTGGCCGCGGAACCGGAACCGCGCCAGCGCGTACCCGCCCATCACCGACAGCACGGTCACGAACACGAGCACGCCCAGGCCCATGACCACGCTGTTGTAGAAGAAGACGCCGAACCCGATGTCGTTCCACACCGTGTCGAAGTGCTCGAACGAGATGGGCCACGGCACGAGCTGCGTCGAGCCGGCCGGCCGCACCGCGAACACCAGCATCCAGTAGAACGGGACGAGCGTGAACAGCAGGTAGAGCACGAGCGGCACGTGGATCATCCACGGCTTGCCCGGCTCCTCGGCCACCGCGCGGCGGCGGCGGCGCCGGGTCGGCGGCTGCGCGTGCGTGGTGTCGACGACCTCGCGCACCAGGGTGTCGGTCTTGCCCAGCGTCTCGGTCATGCCCGACTCCCGAACTTCGACACCCGCAGGTACACGATCGAGAAGAACAGCAGGATCAGGAACCCGGCCACGGTGAGCGCCGAGCCGTACCCGAAGTTGTGCGAGTCGACGGCCTGCCGCGCCACGTACAGCGGCAGGGTCGTGGTCTGGTTCGCCGGCCCGCCGCCGGTCAGGGTGTAGATGAGGTCCACGTTGTTGAACTCCCACACCGCGCGCAGCAGGGTGGACAGGATGATCGCGTCCTTGAGGTGCGGCAGGGTGACGCTGGTGAAGCGCCGCCACCGGCTCGCGCCGTCCACGGACGCCGCCTCGTAGAGGTCCTTGGGGATGCTCTGGAGGTCGGCGAGCAGCAGGATCGCGAAGAACGGCACGCCGCGCCACAGCTCGGTCACCACGAGGGCGTCGAAGACCGTGTCGGGGTTGCCCAGCACCGAGGTGCCCGGCGAGCCGATGCCCCACTCCGAGAGGACCTGGAAGATGCCGGTGGACGGGTTGAGCAGCAGGATCCAGATGCCCGTGGTGAGCACGCCCGAGACCGCCCACGGCGAGAACACCAGCGCCCGCGCCACGCCGCGCCCGACGAACGTCTCGTTGACGATCAGGGCGAGGACCAGGCCGAGGAGCAGCTGGAGCCCGACCTCGACGAGCACCCACTTGGCGCTGAACGCGAGGCTCTGCCAGAACAGCGGGTCGTCGAACAGCATCTGCTTGAAGTTGTCGAGACCCGCGAAGCCGTTCTTCCACGGCTGGGTCACGTTGTAGCGCTGGAGGCTGTAGTAGACGACGCTGGCGATGGGGTAGACCAGGAACACCGCCATCAGCAGCAGCGTCGGCGCGATGAGCGCGTAGGGCGCCCAGGTGCGTGTCCTCATGCGGGGATCCAGTCGCCGAGGTACGCGCGGACGGTGTGCTGCCGGGCCTGCTCGGCGGTGAGCTGGGGCCGGTCGGCGCCGGTGCCGGCGCCCGGACCGGAGTTGCGGTACTCGGCGAACCGGGCCCCGCGCCACGGGAAGCCGGACATGTCGGTCCACGGGGCGGCCTTGACCGCGGCGGGCAGCCTGGTGTCGCGGATGACGACGGAGCCGATCGCGTCGGGGTCGCCGCCGGGGTGCCACGGGCGGCCCAGGTAGTAGGAGCCGTCGGGGGCGTCGCTGGTGATGGTCGAGTTCACGACGAGGAAGCCGTGGGGGTTGTCGCGGCGGGTGCTCGCGGCGGTGACGTACCCGGCGGGCTCGCCGTCGCGGTGCAGCGCGTGAATCCTGACCTGGTCGAACACGGCGGTCGCGCGGCCGAAGACGAAGTCGACGTCGCCGACGATCTCGCCGCCCCGGTAGTACTGGCGGGCCCGGGTGTCGGCGGACCTGGTGTCGGCGTACAGGGTGTCCTGGTGGCCGAGGAAGCGGACGCGGTCGTAGTACTGCCGGTCGCCGGTGGCCTTGACCGCGACGGCCTGGGTGGCGGTGATCTCCGGGTGCGCCGCCCGGTCGAAGGAGTTGCTGAACGTCAGGTCGCGGGCGGTGAAGCCGTCGGCCTCGATGGTGGCCGTGGCCGAGCCCGTGGTGCCGTGGGTGGTGCCGTCGGGCTTCGGGGTGCCGCCGGCGTTGTCGTAGTCGATGACCACGTCGCGAGCGGTGCCGGTGGAGCCCTTGAGGGTGAGGTCCCGCTTGGTCGCGGGGACCCGGAGGACCTCGCGGTAGACGCCCTTGCCGAGGGTGATGGTGGTGCCGGCGGGCGCGGCGTCGACGGCGGCCTGCACGGTGTCGAAGTCGGTGCCCTTGGCGACGTGGTAGCGCTCGCGCTGGAGGGCGCCCGCCCTGAGGTTCTTGATCCGGTGGGTGGGCTCCAGGCCGCGGTTCAGCGTGGGCGTCCACCCGGCGTCGCCGGAGAGCCGCGCGGTCGGGTTGGCGGCGTTGAAGGCGGCCAGCACGTCGACCGGCCTGCCGTCGACCAGGGTGCCGGTCTCGGTGATGGCGGTGCCGCCCCAGTTGTAGATGAGGTCCTCGACGGAGCCGCCGCCGCCGAGCCTGACGTAGTTGTTCTCCACGTACAGGGCGGACTGCACGCCCACGCCCCAGGCGTAGACGAACGTCGGGCCGGGCTCGTAGAGGTTGTTGTAGACGTGCACCTGGCCGAAGCGCACGCGCGGCAGGCGTTCCTCCACGTTGCGGAAGACGTTGTGGTGCACGGAGACGCGCAGCTTGCCCGGGTCGGTGGTCGAGGTGTTCGACGAGCCGATGAGCATCGTCTTGCCGTGGTCCTCGAACAGGTTGTGCGACGCGGTGACCAGGTCGGTGCCGTTGGTCATGTCCAGCGAGCCGTCGTGCTGCTGGAACGGGCGGCCGAAGTAGCTCGGCGCGGCGCTGTCCGGGTGGGGCTGGTCGGTGAAGGTGTTGTGGTCGACCCACACGTTCGTGGCGCGCTGGAGGGACACCGCGTCGTAGGCGGAGTTCCAGTTGCCCTCGGCGCCGTCGGTCGGGTCCCACTGCGGGAAGCAGTCGCGGGTGTCGCGGAAGGTGAGGTTGCGGACGATCACGTTGCTCGCGCTGTGGATGCGCAGGCTCGCGCCCGTGATGCCCGCGCCGCGCCCATCTCCGACGATCGTGGTGTCGCTCCCCACCGGGAAGCCGATCGCCGCCAGTTGCCGCTGCGCGGACGCGGCGCGGGCATCTTCCAGCGGGCCGCTGGGTTCGCTGTCGCGTCCCCAGACGGCCGGGTCGTAGGCCGCCAGGTAGGCGGGCAGGGTGTATCCGTCGACCGCGTAAGAGGCGCAGTCCTGGCGCACGTCGATGACGCCCCGGACCTTGATCAGGCGCGGTGCGGGCGCCACCAGCGCGGCCCGCAATTCCGCGGCCGTGCGCACGACGTGCTCCGTTGTCGCTTTCGACCCACCGGTGGTCCCGGTACCGCTCGACGCCCAGCCGTTCCCGGGCTCCAGGACCTGTCTGCCCAGGTCGGGACCTGCTTGCGCGGCTGCGGGCACCAGCGCGCCGAGGGCGCAGGCGAGCACTAGCGCAGAACTGATAATCCGCATGTCGAGGGGCCTTCCCCGGCGAGTTCGTTCATATCCGTGAACGCTATCCAGAAGTGCGAACAGAGTATTACGAAAGTGTTCGGCACACGTCAACGACGTAACCTGGTTCGATGTGCGTTCGACGGTCCGTTTCGACGATTCGTCGAATTCGAATCGAATTCGAGTGGTCGGGTGCGGGCGGGCGGGTCGGGCGGCGGTCGGGAACTCCGCGAGCCGGTAGGACCGGACAACAGGACTACCCGGAGCGGCGGGCGCGGGGCCGCCCCGTCCGCCGGTACCACCCGCGGGCTCCCCCGGTCCACGCCGCGCGGGACCGACCGGGACGTCACCTCGGTGGCCGCCCGGCGGTGACCTCCGGTCCGCGCCGCGCGGAGCCGACCGGCCCCACCCGGGGGCACCCCAATGGCCCCGTGCGCCCGGGTCCGGCCCGCCCCACACTGGGGAGTCCGGAGACCACCGCGTGCCGGGAGGCGCCCGTGACACCGTCGACCCCCGCCGCGCCGCCGGGACCCGGGGCACCGCCGGGCGTCCCCCGCCCGAGCGGGCCGCGGTGGTAGGCGGGGCCACGGCCGCGGTGGAGCGGCTGGTCGCCCGGGGGGCGGCCGCCGACGCCGCGGGCGCGGGCCGGTTGTTCGCCGACCGGGTGCGGTGGTGGGCGGTGCCCGTGCCGGGCGCGCCGTGGCCGGAGGCGGTGCGCTCGCCGCGCGAGGTCGAGGCGTTCTTCCTCGCCTTCCTCGGCGCGTTCGAGCTGACCGGCGTCACCACCGGGCGGCTGGTGGCCGCCGGGGCGGACGCCGTGCTGACCGGGCGGCTGCACGCGCGGGTGCACGTGAGCGGCGAATCCCGGTCCTTCGACTTCGCCCTGGCGGTATCCGTCCGGAACGACCTGATCAGCGACTTCCGGTGGTACGCCGACACGTTGGCGCTCGCCCGCGCGCTGGGGACCGCCGGTGTTCCGCCGGTATCACCGGATTGGCCGCACGGATCGGTGCCAGGATGACGATCGCGACCGATCGCCGAGGAGAGGTGCCGCCGTGCCGGACGAGCCCCGACCGATCAGCGACCTCCTGCCGGAGCTGCGCCGAGGGCGCGGGTTGACCCAGCACGACCTGGCGTCGCGGCTCCACGCGGCCTCCGGCAACGCCAGCGTCACCCGCGAGGAGGTGTCCCGATGGGAGCGCGGCAAGCGCATCCCCGGTCCGTACTGGCGGGCCTGGCTGGGTCGGGTGCTCGACACCCCGGCGCGCGAGCTGGAGCGGGCGGCGGCGGTGGCCCGGTGGACCCGCAGACGGCGGTGACGACCCGGGACGAGCTGCTCGCGGCGGCGGCCGAGGTGTTCGAGCGCGACGGGTACGTGCGGGCCACGGTGGACGACGTCTGCCTCCGCGCCGGGGTCACCAAAGGCGCGCTGTACGGCCACTTCAGCTCGAAGAAGGCGCTCGCGGTGGCGCTGGTGGAGGCGCACGCCCGGGAGTGGGCGCGGGCGCGCGAGCGGCTCCAGCGCGTGCACCGCAGCCCGTTGCAGGTGCTGGTGGACCTCGGGTACGCGGCGGACGACCCGGCGGTGCGGCGGCTGGTGTTCCGGTCGCCGGTGTCGGAGGAGGTGGCCGAGCGGCAGCTCGCGCGGTGGCGCTCCACCGCGCACGACCTGCTGCGGGGCGCGGCGGCGCGCGGCGAGCTGCGCGAGGACGGCGACCTGCCGGCGCTGGCGGAGGGGCTCGTGGCCGAGCTGGTGGGCGCGCACCTGGTGGGCATGGGGGTGGACGCGGCCGACGCGGTGACCCGGGGCCTGGTCCGGGTCTGGCGGTCCTGGCTGCCCGCCGTGGTGCGGCCGGAGGTGTGGGCGGGGTTGCGCGTCGAACCACCGCGTTGACCTCTCGTGCACGGGAAACTACTCTGTGTCACAGCACCGAAGCCGTGGAGGACCCGCGTGAACGATCCGGCCCGGGGAGCCCGCACCAGGGCCGCCCTGGTCGCCGCGAGCATCGAGCTGTTCGACCGCCACGGCTACGAGGCCACGTCGCTGGAGGCCGTCTGCCGGCACGTCTCGGTGACGAAGGGCGCGCTGTACCGGCACTTCCCGTCCAAGCAGGCGCTCGCGGTCGCCGTCGTCGAGGAGTACTTCCGCCGCTGGCACGACGTGCGCGCCGAGCTGGAGGGCGGCGGGGCCGGGCCGCTGCGCACGCTGGTCGCCCTGACCGAGCGGATGGGCCTGCTGGTGCGCGAGGACCGGACCGTGCGGGTCGGGGTGCGGCTGCTCTACACCAGTGAGCTGTTCGACCTGGTGGCCGGCGTGCACTTCGCCTGCCTCACGGCCGTGGTGCGCGACCTGCTGGACCGGGCCGCGGCGGCGGGCGAGGTCGTGGCGGACGCGGACGTGCGCGAGGAGGCGGAGGGCTTCACCGCGGCCGTGGTCGGGGCGCAGGTGGTCTCGGTGGTCACCGCGCGGGGCGGGCGGCCGGTCACGCCGTGGCGGCACAGGCTCAGCAGGCTGGCCACCCCGGCGGCGCTCGTCCCGGCGGCCCTCGTCCCGCCCGTGCCCCTGCCCGCGACACCCGCCGCCGGTCGGGCGGACCCGGCCGCGAGCGCCTGAGACCGCACCGTCCCCTCTGCACCGTCCTCTCAGCACTGTCGCCTTGCGACTGTGACCTGGAAGCACCTGCCCGCAAAGCTTCCCTGCCGGTTCAGCCGGCGAGCACCGGGTACTGCACGGTGACGTCCTGCGCCAGCGCGGCCTTCACGTGGCGCGAGACGTCGTCCGCCAGCACCTCGTGGGCGTCGGCCTCGATGCCGTCCAGGGCGAGGTCCGCGACGTGGCGCGGGTCGCTCTTGGGCGCGGTGACGTCCGAGGCCATGTCGGTGTCGACGTAGCCGACGTGCAGGCCGGTGACGCGGATGCCGCGCGTGCGCAGGTCCAGGCGCAGCGAGTTGGTCTGGGACCACAGGGCGGCCTTGGAGGCGCTGTAGGAGCCGCCGAGGGCCGCCCAGGACAGGGCGGAGGCGACGTTGAGCAGGTGGCCGCCGCCGTTGCGCTCGATCACCGGGACGAAGGCGCGGGTGACGTTGAGCGGGCCGTAGAAGTTGGTCTCGAACTCGCGGCGGACGTCCTCCACCGGGGAGTCGAGGAAGGACGCCTGGACGAGCCCGCCCGCGTTGTTGACCAGGACCGTCACGTCGTCGGCCTCGCGGGCGGCCGCCGCGACCGAGTCGGGGTCCGTCACCTCCAGGGTGAGCGGGACGGCGTCGGGGTGCGTGACCGTGCGCGGGTCGCGGGCGGTGGCGTAGACCTTCCGCGCGCCCCTGGCGTAGAGGGCCTCGACCAGGGCCTTGCCGATGCCGCGGTTGCCGCCGGTGACGAGCGCGGTCGCGCCGTTGAGGGTCGTCATGGTGTTCCTCCGAGTGTGGAAACCGATCTGTTTCCACCGATGTAAACAGATCGGTTTCCTCCGCGCAAGCGCCGGGGTAACCTGCCGGTGTGACGTCTCCACGCGACCGCCTGCTCGACACCGCGGGCGAGCTGTTCCACCGGGAGGGCGTCGGGATCGGCGTCGACGCCCTGTGCCGGGCGGCCGGCGTCTCGAAGCGGTCGATGTACCAGCTGTTCGAGAGCAAGGACGACCTGATCGCGGCCAGCCTGGACCGCCGCGGCCCGGCCTACGACGCCCTGCTGCTCCCGCCGGCGGGCGGCACCCCGCGCGACCGCGTCCTGCACGTCTTCCGGGCCCAGGACGCACTCACCGGGACGCCGGACTACCGCGGCTGCCCGCTGGTGGCCACGGCGGTGGAGCTGAAGGACCCCGGGCACCCGGCCAACGCCGTGGCGCGCCGGTTCAAGCAGGGCCTGACGGACTTCTTCGCGGTGGAGGCGCGTGCCGCCGGCGTCGCCGACCCGCACACCCTGGCCGCCCAGCTGACCGTGGTCTTCGACGGCGCCTCGGCCCGCGCGGTGGTCCGGGCCGAGCCGCTGGCCGGCCTGGGCGTCCGCACCGCGACGGCGCTGCTGGACGCGGCGGGGGTGCCCTGACCGCCGACGCGGTCGGGACACCCGGGCGGATCACGCCTGCTCGCGGTGCTCCGCTCGCCCCGCAGCCGGGCGGAACCGCCGGAGGAACCCGGCGAGGCGGCCCGGCGGAGTTGGGCGCTCGTCGACCGGAGGGGTCCCGGGAGGGGCCTGGCGCTCGTCGACCGGGGCGGTCCCCGCGAGGCGGCCCGGCGCAGCGGGGCGCTCGTCAGCCGGAGAGGTCCCGGGAGGGGCCTGGCGGGCGGTCCGGGCGGCGGACCCGCGCCACTCCCCCACCACGTGCTCCACGTCGAACGGCATCAGGTTCAGCGGCGGGCCGGACATCGGCTTGCGGATCGCGTCCTCGATCCGGGCGTTGATCCCCGCCAGGATTCGCCGCACCTCGGCCTCGGACGACGCCCGCCCGGCCACCTCCCGCGCCGCCGCGGCCTCCTTGCGCAGCAGCAGCGTGGGCGGCAGCGCGGTGCCCTCCTCGCGGCGCAGCTTGTCCTTCACCCACCACAGCTCGTCGTACGGTTCCCGCAGGCCGCCCAGCGGCTTGCCGGCACCCGGCAGGTCGTCGAACTCGCCGCGCTCCTGCGCCTCGCGGATCTGCCGCTCGATCCAGCCCTCGAAGCCCACACCGGCGGGTTTGCGCTCGGTCACGTCCACCACCCCACCTCCGAAGGTACCGAAGACGGGACCGGCGCTCAGCGCGCGAGCCGGGCCACCCTGTCCACCGGGTAGCGCTGCTCGGGCGTGCTCGTCGTGCGGGCGGCCGCGCTCGACCGCCTCGGTGATCAGCCCGATCCCCTCGACGATGAGCGCCTGGTCCCACCTCGCCCGGTCCTGCTCGGCCAGCGGCACCAGCGAGCCGTCGGGCCGGGTGCGGGCGGGGCGGCGGGCGTCGGTGAGCGGCATCAGCGCCAGCAGGCCGGCCACCTCGCCGTCGGCGGGCAGCCGGGCGTGCGGGAGCCGGGCCGGGCAGATTGCCTCGCCGGACAGCTCGGTGCGGTGCAGCGAGCCGCCCGCACTGCTGGTGCGGCCCTCGTTGAAGATCAGGTAGAGCACGTGCAGCACGGACCGCAGGCGGGACGCCCACTCGTCGGGCCCCGGCGGGGCGAAGCGCGCCCCGCGCAGCTTCTGCTCGGCCCGGCTGATCCGCTGCGCCGTGGTGGCCTCGGGCACCAGGAACGCGCGGGCGATCTCGGCGGTGGTCAGGCCGCCCACCGCGCGCAGGGTCAGCGCGATAGCCGAGGCGGGCGTGAGGTCCGGGTGGCCGCACAGGAACAGCACCACCGGCGTGTCGTCGTGGTCCACCACGTCGCCGGGCGGCGGTTCGCGGAAGACCGCCGGCTCGCGTCGGCGGCGGGCGGCCTCGCTGCGGACCAGGTCGGTCATCCTGCGCTCGGCGACCCTGGTCAGCCAGGCGCGCGGGTCGTCCGGCAGGCCGTCGACCGGCCAGTGCCGCGCGGCGGACAGCAGCGCCTCCCGCACCGCGTCCTCGGCCAGGGCGAAGTCGCCGCGGCGACGCGCGAACGCGCCGAGGACCCCCGGCGCGCACTCGCGCGGCAGGTCCTCGACGACCCGGCTCACAGGTCGGGCGCCGCGGGGGCCGACATCAGCTCGCGCACCTCGATCGGCCGGCCGAGCGGCACGCCGTTCGGGCCGGGCGCGGCGAACGCCTTCGCGGCGATCTCGAGCGCGCGCTCCGGCGTGGTTTCGACCGGCCAGCAGTCCGCCGACAGCTCCTTGGACTCCGGGAACGGGCCGTATGTCGGACTCTTCGGTGCGGTTCGCGCCCATCTTGGCGCTCACCCCCACTGACGAAGCCGGTGGCGGCTTCTCTACACGCCCGATCGTGAGCTGGGTCATCTCACGGAGGGTGGTGGTGCGCGGGGTCGCCGGCGTGGTGCCACCATCCAGCAGGCCATCGAACTCGCCGCGCTCCCGCGCCTCACGGATCCACTGCCCGATCCAGCCCTTGGAGTCCACATCGGCGAGTTGTGCCCGATTACGGTCCCCCATCCCTGTTTCCGGGCTACTGACGAGCGACCTGCGATGCCTCGTCGGCGCGGGTCACCGAACCGTCCACGGCCTTCCGGCGGACCGTCGTACCCCTCTCCAAGAGTCCTCATCTCTCATTCTCGAGGGCGAGGACATACGGCCCGTCGGGCGTGTGACTACAGAAGCAACGGAGCCTCAGCCCAGAGATGGACGCCTGAACACCCGAAAAGGCAACAGCGACATGCGCAGCAATGCTCAAGCATGTCTGCGAACCGGACCGCGGTCAAGATCCGCAAGCTTTTTGAGCCGGAACTCCGAGCATCCTGAGGCGTCACAGGGACGCAGGTCACGGCACACCTGACATGGCCTCATCTCCTGCCGCCAAGGCGCCAACCGGTACTCTGTCGCGGTGTCAACCACCCCGCAAACCGACTTCGACTCCTCAGCCAGGCGCCACATGGACGACGCCGATCTGCTGCACGCCCATGCCCGACCCGCCAACGCAGACCATCTCGCAGGGCTGGCCGCCGAGTGCGCGCTCAAGGCGTTGATCGCCGGCTTCCTCGGGGGACATATCAATCCACAAGACCTGGTTGTGCACCCGAACGCCAACGGACCTATCAGGAAGCATGTCAACACCCTGTGGCCCGAGATGGTGACCATCGTGCAGAACAGGTCGGCGAGCGCGCTGATCCCCTTGCTCACCTCACAACCGTTCGCGGATTGGAAGGTCGATGATCGATATTGCGATGGAACACATCTGACCGCGACCACGGTATCGAACCACTTGTCCGCCGCTCGAGCAGTGATCAGCATTCTCGAACAGGCCCACCTTGATGGGATGCTAACGTGAAGATCCGCTTTGACGAAGCGTGGTCCGGCGCCCTAAAAATCGCCAACGACGTCGCCAGGGAATTTGATACCGACGTCATCCTCATGCGCGACCTGCTCGGCCGGTCATCAATAGTCGTAAATCTTCTCGACTCCGACCCGAGAATCCTGGAGCTGCGGAACCGTCTACAGGCCGCATGTGGGCCGTTCACCGGCCAGCAACCCGTCCTGCTGGTGGACACCCTTTTCGCGCCGGGCCAAGTCCTGAACTCACCGGACCGTCATCCCGTTCCGAGATTCATGGCGAATTCCGGACGCGTCAGCGTCGTCGAGCGCGGCACGGTTGGGGCCGATTGGCTCAGACCCGCCGAGGAACCCGCAGGCAAGCGGATAGCCCTGTACGGCTTCAAAGGCGGCGTCGGCCGCTCCACCGCCACCTTCATCCTAGCCCGCCACATGGCACGTCAAGGCCAGTCAGTGCTGGTGGTCGACCTCGACCTCGAGTCTCCCGGTGTCAGTTCGTTGCTCCGATCCGACCTCGAGTACGCCGAACACGGCATCGTGGACTACCTGGTCGAGTCGGCTGTTGAAAACCACGCCGACCTAGACCTTGTGACCAAGAGTGATTCCATCGGTGACTTGCACGGCAATGGCGAAGTATGGCTGGCCTCAGCAGGCGGCCGGCCACGCAGTGGCTACTCCTACCTGGACAAGCTCAATCGCGCCTACTTCGACCTGCCAGCCACACCCGACCGCGAAGCCGCCACTTTTGGTCGCAGGCTGGCCAATGCCATTGCAGCTTGCGAAGATCAAGTCGCCAAGCTGAGCAGGAAGCCTGACGTGGTGCTGCTCGACAGTCGTGCGGGCATCCATGACGTGGCTGCTGTGGCGATCACGCAACTGAGCAACCTCGCCCTGCTGTTCGCAACCGATAACCCGCAGACCTGGCAAGGATATCAGGCACTGTTCGACCAGTGGCGGACAAAACTGGACACCCCCACCACGGATCGTCTCAGGAACCGCATAAAAATGGTCGCCGCCATGATTCCTTCAAATAACGCAGAGGCATATCTGCACAGCTTTGCCGATAATGCCCAAGAATGCTTTGCCATGACACTCTATGACAACGAGGAGGGAGAGGTGGGATTGGATTCGTTCAACTTCGCACCCAATGACAAATCAGCCCCTCATTATCCGCTGACCATTCCGCACAGCCTGGACCTCGTCGGACTGGACCCAAGCCGTAACACCTCTTGGGCAGGTTCGGACCTGATCGAAGCAGCGTACCGAGAATTTGTCGAAGCAGTATCGGTAACGCTTGAAGAAGGTGCTTGAAATGTTGACGGCCATTGAATATCGAGAGTTGCTGGGCGCAGCACTGCCCGCAGTCGTCGATGCAGACACCATCGATCCGGATCCGCAAACCTTGTTCACCCCGTCAGGCCACCGCAACGCGCTGGATCCCGACACCACAGTCGTACGCGGCGGCCGCGGCGTTGGCAAAACAGTGTGGTTCAAAGCTCTCCAGGACGACTCCCTCCGAGAAATAGCAGCCAAATATTATCGCCTGGATCGATTGAACAGGGTAGATACCCTTGCGGGCTTCGGTGCGAAGCTGAGCAAGCAATACCCCAATCCCAGGAGACTTCAATCCCTGGTGGAGAAGTTTCAACCACTGGACATCTGGACAGCGGTGGCGCTGTATGGTTTCGGCGTCACAGAACTGACCACCATCGAGGACTGGCCAGAACGGGTACAATGGGTGGTGGCCAATCCCGGCAAGGTTGAAGACGTAATATTGGACGTCGATGAGCAGACAGGCCGGGATGATCGGATAAAACTGCTTCTTTTCGATGCAATGGACCGCCTGCACAGTGATCGCAGGATCGCCGACCAGCTTGCCAGGGGAATCTTTGAACTAGCCCTCAACCTGCGCACCAGCACTCGCAATCTTCGGGTCAAGTTGTTCATCCGGTACGACATGTTCGATACCGCAAGACTCGACTTTGCCGATGCGTCAAAACTTCTCGCAAATATCACGGACCTGCGCTGGACGGAAACAAGTCTCTACGCCCTGCTGTTCCACTACATGAGTGGCGCGGTTTCCGAACACAGTGAAAAATTCCGAACCGAGACCGGCTGGGCAGACCGCTTCAGCGGCGATGAAAACAAGCAACGAGAAGTCCTCGAACGCATCGCCAGCAAGTACATGGGAACGGACCACCGGAAAGGTTACACATACACCTGGTTGCCGAACCACCTCGCAGATGGGCGGCAGCAGGTAAGCCCACGAAGTTTTCTCAGTGCGCTGTGGCGTGCGACGCAAAGCACTCAGGAAGACTTTTCAGGACATGCCCATGCGCTGCACTGGGATGCGATCCGCCAGGGAGTACAGCACGCCTCACAGATCCGCGTGCTGGAAGTCAAAGAAGATACGCCGTGGGTATCCAACGCAATTGATCCACTGCGTGGCTCTCAAGTTCCCATCGAAAAGGATGAAGTGGTCAGGCGCTGGAGAGAAGCGGATCTGAGCACTGAGCTGTCCACACAAAGGTCAAGGACAAGCAAATTGTCCGAAGACGACTCAGAAAATCAAATCATGTTCGCCACCGGACCACTCAACACTGACTACGACGGACTCATAGTCGAACTGATCGATCTAGGTGTCATGACCATCAGAACCAACAAAAGACTGGATCTCCCGGACGTTTATCGCATTGCGTTCGACATCGGCCGCAAAGGCGGGGTGCCACGCGTCAGGCAGCAGTAGCAAGCCCGAGGTGCACGCTGCTCCCGTCTCTCCTGAATGGTGCAGGGGGTACCAGATTTGCGCCGGTACCCCCTGCACACACCGATCAGGCCGACGAGCAGGTCGGCACGGGGTTCCAGCCGGTCGCGTCGCCGGTGCCGTTGAACCCGGCGGTGACGGAGCCCGCGGGCGGGACGGACCCGTTCCACGCGGTGTTGGTCACCGTGACGGCGCGGCCGCTCTGGCTGAAGGTGCCGTTCCAGCCCTGGGCCACGGTCATGCCCGCGCCCAGGTCGAAGCGCACCGACCAGCCGCGGGCCGCCGACGTGCCCGAGTTGCGGAAGACGACCGTCGCCGAGAACCCGCCCGGCCACCGGTTGCCGATCCTGACCTCGGCCGCGCACGTCCCGCCCGGCGGCGTCGTGGTCGTGGTCGTCGTGGTCGTCGTGGTCGTCGTCGTGCTGGTGGAGGTGGAGGTGGACGTGGGCGTGGTGCCGTTGAGCGCGGACACCACGGCCGGGATCCACCGGTCGGCGATCTTGCGGTCACCGGCGGCGTTCGGGTGCACGCCGTCGTAGGTGTCGCTCCCGGTGGCGAACCCGGTCCACTGGTCGACCACGGTGATCGGCGACCGCGCGGTGGACTTGCCCGCCGCCCAGCCGGGGATCGCCGCGTTGAGGTCGACCACCCGCTGGGGGCACTCGGCGCAGGCGCTCGCCGCCATCGGGATGATCTTCGCGACGATGATCCTCATCGACGCGTTGTTGGCGCGCATCTGGTCCACCAGCTTGGAGTAGGCGGCCAGGACGGTCGCCGTGGACCTGTTGCTCCACACGTCGTTGGTGCCGAAGTGCATGAGCACCACGTCCGGGTCGGCGGTGTCGAGCCAGCCCACGAGCTGGTTCTGGTCGGCCACCGCCGTCACCAGCGCGCCGCCGTGGCCCTCGTTCTCGCCGTCGTAGGCGAAGCCGCAGCCGTCACCGGCGCGGGTGCCCACGAAGTCGATGTTCGTGTGCCCGGCCGCGCGCAGGTCCCGGTCCAGCAGCGCGCGCCAGCAGCCCGGCGACCCGGTGATCGAGTCGCCGAGCGGCATGATCCGCGTCGGGGCGGCGGCCTGGACGGACGCCTGCCCCGGCACGGTCACGAGGAGCCCCACCACCGTGGCGAGCGCCGCGAGCAGCGCCCCCACCGCGATCTTCCTCGACATCGTCATCCCCCCTAGGCCGTGGTGCAGCTGGAGCCGTTGAGGGTGAACGCCGTGGGCGCGGCGTTGGTGCCGTTCCACGAGCCGATGAAGCCGAAGCTGACCGAGCCGTTCACCGGGATGGTCCCGTTGTAGGCCACGTTGGTCGCGCTCAGCGCGCTGCCCGACTGGCTCGTGGTGGCGCCCCAGGACTGCGACACGGTCTGGCCGTTGGCCCAGGTCCAGCGCAGCGTCCAACCGCTGACCGCGGCGGTGCCGGTGTTGGCGATCTTCACGTCGCCCTGGAACCCGCCCTGCCACTGGCCGGCGAGCCGGTAGGTGACCGCGCAGCCCGCCGGGCCGCCGCCACCGCTCTGGGTGGTGACGTTGACCGAGGTCGAGCGGGTCGAGCGGTTGCCCGCCGCGTCGCGCGCGTACACCGCGAAGGTGTAGGTGGTGGCCGCGGACAGGCCCGTGACGGTCGTGCTGGTGGTGGCGGAGCTGCCCGCCGCCGTCTCGGTGGTGCCGCTGACCCGGACCACGTCGTAGCCGACCACGCCGACGTTGTCGGTGGCAGCGCCCCAGGTGAGCGTGGCGGAGCTGGAGGTCACGCCGGACGCGGACGGGGTGCCGGGCGCGCTGGGCGGGGTGGTGTCGGTCGGGTCGCCGCCACCGCCGTAGACGCTGGCCTCGCGGGAGGTGGCCTTGATGCCGTTGGCGCCGTTGACGGCCCGCTGGCCCCAGCTGGTCAGCTGGGAGGCGTTGAAGCCGGTCACCATGTCCAGGTACTCGACGCCGCCACCATTGCCGGACCACGACCAGGCCAGGTAGCCCAGCCTGAGCTGCTGGGTGGTGGCGAAGATGGTGTCCTCGTCGGGGTTGCCGTCGCTGTGGTCGAAGCCGAACTCGCCGACCACGATCGGCAGCTTCGCCGAGACGAACCGGTTGAGGTAGTCGTTGATCTCCGCCGCCGTGTCGAACACGCCGTACATGTGGATGGAGAACACGGTGTTCTTCCGCGGGTCGGCGCTGAACACCGACTGGGCATTGTCGCGCATGGTGAAGGCCCAGTCCTGGCCCCAGTTCGGCGCGTCGACCATGATCGTGTGCTCGAAGCCCGCCGAGCGCAGCGAGGTGATGGCGTCCTTGGTGGCCTGGGTCCACCCGGTGTAGCCGGTGTTGCCCCACGGCTCGTTGCCGATGTTGAGGATGACGTACTTCTCCTGGCCGGCCATGGCCGTCTGGACGCTCTTCCAGTACTCCACGGCGCGGGCCAGGCTGACCGCGCCGCTCTGCTCCTGGTAGCCGGTGGTGTCGTGCACCTCCAGCACGCAGATGAGCTTGTTGGCCTTGCACTGGGCGATGACGTTGCTGACGTCGGAGGCGTCGTTGCGGGTCCACCGGTCACCGCTGGAGAGGACGACGCGGACGGTGTTGGCGCCCGTGGCCTTGATGTCCTTCAGCGCCTGGGTGGTGCGGTCCAGGTACCAGGTGTGCGCGTGGTTGACGCCGCGCATCACGAAGTCGTTGCCGTTGGCGTCCAACAGGCGCCCGTTGTTGACGGTGAAGCCGGCGGCCGCTTGGGCCGGCACCACCGTCAGCAGTGAGAGGACCAAGGCGGCGACGGCTGCGCCGGCCAAGGCGAATCGCTTGCGCATGGGTGTACCTCGCGGAGTTGTCGACACTGACATTGCGAGCGCAGGGCAGCGCGCCCGCCCGACGGGCGGACACCCACACCAAAGCAATTAACCGCTTAAGTGTCAACGGGCAGTTTTGCGCAAAACGGCAGGTCAGCGGCCTTTTTGGGCAGGCAGCAGCGGAACTGGGAACGCTCCCAGACGCGGGCCTAAGTGTGCCCCGAACGGGCCTCCCGCGTCTAGGCCGGGATGACGGTCGGTGGGTGGCGGGCGGCGGAGGGCCCGCGCGGCTCCACCTGGTGCTCGACCGCGCCCGCGCCCAACCGCAGTGGGCGGCGGCGGGCGCGGAGGACCCGCGCGGGGCGGGCGCCGGGGGCGGCGGCGGTGCGGGTGTGGGAGCGGCGCGGCGGGGCGGGGAGGCGCGGGGCGAGGCGCCGCAGGGCAGGGCGGCGCGGGCGAGGTGGGGCAGGCCGAGGTGGGACTGCGCCGCGCGGGCGAGGCGGCGCGGGGCAGGGCACAGGCGAGGGGGGCAGGGCGAGGCAGGGCGGTCCGAAACGATCTGCGGCCGACCTGCGCGCAGCCGACCCGCGCGCCTTTGGCGGGAACCCCACACCCCGGGAACCCGCCCCCGAACCCGCCGCCCCGAAACCCTCAGCCGGCGGGCGCCTGCCCCGTGCTCGACCGGGGCACCAGCTCCGGGTCCGAGGTCTTCACCTGCTCCACCGGCCCGCCCCCGATGACGTCCAGCAGCAACCGCACCGCCGCCGCCCCGCGCTCCGCGATCGGCCGCCGCACCGCCGACAGCGCCGGCCGCACCAGGCGGCACAGCGCGGAGTCGTCCCAGGCGACCAGCGACAGCTGGTCCGGCACACCCAGCCCCAGCTCGTGCGCCACCCCCAGCGCGGACACGGCCATCACGTCGTTGTCGAACACCAGCGCGGTGGGCGGCGCGGCGCCGGTCAGCACCCGGCGGGTGACCCGGGCCGCGGCCTCGTCCGAGTAGTCGGCGTGCACCACCCGCGCCTCGCCCAGCCCGAGCCGGGCGGCGGCCGTGGTGAAGGCGCGCGACCTGGTCTGGGTGTGCACGAACCGGGTGGGCCCCGCGACCCGCACGATCCGCCGGTGCCCGAGCGCGACCAGGTACTCCAGCACCTCGTCCACGGCCGTCTCGTCGTCGGTCCACACGCACGGGACCTCCGGCTCCACCGGCTCCCCGAGCACCACGGCGGGCAGCCGCAGCTCCCGCACCAGCTCCACCCGCGGGTCGTTCTGCACCAGGTCGACCAGCAGCACGCCGTCGACCCGCCGCTCGCCCCACCACCGCCGGTAGGCCGCCAGCTCGGCCGCGGCGTTGTCGGTGACCTGGAGCAGCAGCGAGGTGGGCCCACCCGCGAGCGCGCCCTGGATGCCCGAGATGAGCTGCATGAAGTACGGCTCGACGCCGATCACCCTGGCCGGCCGGTCCACGACCAGGCCGATGGCGTTGGCGCGGCCGTCGCTGAGGGAGCGCGCCGCGCTGCTGGGCACCCAGCCGAGGCGGTCGGCGATGTCCATGATGCGGCGGCGGGTGGGTTCGGAGACGCCCGGCCGGTTGTTGAGCGCGTAGGACACCGCGCCGGTCGACACGCCGGCCGCCTTCGCGATGTCCGAGATGGTCGGACGCTTAGCTCCCACCGCGCCTCCTCGCTCCGTGATCATGAGTTTAGACCGCTGTTGAGACAGAGCCCCCCGGTAGGGTGATTAAGCGCTTAACTGATCTTGGGGAAAGGGGACCACCGTGCCCTGGTTCGACCTGTCCGAGCGGGAACTCGCGACCTACCGCACCGCCACCGCCGAACCGGAGGGCCTCGACGGCTGGTGGCGGGCCCGGCTGGAGGAGGCCGGGTCGGCCGCGCTGCCGCCGGTGCTGACCCCGTACGCCGCCGACGTCTACGGCCCGCTGCCGGTGTGGGACGTGGAGTTCTCCGGTTACGGCGGCGACCGGGTGCGCGGCTGGTACCTCCGGCCGGCCGGGTCCGGGGCGGCCGAGCTGCCGACCGTGGTGAGCTACATCGGCTACGGCGGCGGGCGCGGGCTGCCCTCGGAGCACGTGCTGCTGCCCGCCGCCGGCTACGCGGTGTTCGTGATGGACACCCGCGGCCAGGGCGGGCGCTGGACGCTGGGCGCCACGCCGGACTCCGGGTTCGCCGGCCCCGAGCACCCCGGCGTGATGACGCGGGGCATCGCCTCGCCCGAGACCTACTACGTGACGCGGCTGATGGTCGACGCCGCCCGCGCGGTGGAGGTGGCCGCCTCGCTGGACGGCGTGGACGCGACCAGGCTGGCCGTGTCCGGCGGCAGCCAGGGCGGCGGGCTGGCGTTGGCCGCGGCGGCGCTGAACGGCGACGCGGTCCGGGTGTGCCACGCGGACGTGCCGTTCCTGTGCGACTTCCAGCGGGCGGTCACCCTCACCGACGCCGAGCCGTACGCGGAGATCTCGAAGTTCCTGGCCCAGCACGTGGAGCTGATCCCGCGGGCCCTGGACACCCTGCGGTACGTGGACGGCGCGCTGCTGTCGCGCCGGATCACCGCCACGTCGCTGCTGAGCGTGGGCCTGATGGACGAGGTGTGCCCGCCGTCCACGGTGTACGCGGCGTACAACGAGATCACCGCGCCGAAGGAGATGGCGGTGTTCCCGTTCAGCGGGCACACCGTGCCCCGGGTGCACGACGAGCGGAGGCTGCGCCACCTGCGCGCGCACCTCTGACCGGGGGCGCGGGGGGACCTCCCGCGACCCGGTCACCGGCGGACCGCGAGGGGGCCACCGCCATAGCCCCCTCGCGGCCGCCTGGTCGGTGGACTCGGCAGCTCTCCGGGGACCCCGGCAGCTCGGCCCGGGGTCCCTGCGTCCACGACCAGCCCGTGGCGGTCGTCAGCCGGCCGTGACCGGGGTGACCAGCACCCGGTCGTGGCCGACGACCCGCTGCTCGCCCGTCACCTGGATCGACCGCTCCCAGCGGATGTCCTCGCTGGAGCAGCCCACCAGCAGCACGAGCTCGCCGGTCTCCACGACCCGCCGGCCGTCGCGGCCGGTGAACGAGGTGCGGTCGGCGTGCAGCCGGAAGGTCACCCGCCGCTGCTCGCCCGCGTCCAGCTCGACCCTGGCGAAGCCGACGAGCTGGCGCACCGGCCGGGTCACGCCGGCCACCGGGTCGTGCAGGTACAGCTGGACGACCTCGGCGCCGGGGCGCGACCCGGTGTTGCGCACCAGGCACGAGACCTCGACCTCGCCGTCGCTGGGCAGCTCGTCGCCCGAGGCGAAGTCCGACAGCTCGAACGAGGTGTAGGACAGGCCGTGGCCGAACGGGAACAGCGGCGTCGGGTCGACGGAGCTGATGCCGCCCTTGGCGCCCAGCTTCGGGTGCAGGTAGGTGGTCGGCTGCCCGCCGGGGGTGCGCGGCACCTGCACGGGCAGCTTGCCCGAGGGGTTGACCCGCCCGCTGAGCACGCCGGCCACCGCGCCCGCGCCCTCCTCGCCCGGGAAGAACGCCTGCACCGAGGCCGCCGGCCGGTAGGGGCCCAGCGCGTACGGGCGGCCGGCCAGCAGCACCAGGACCACCGGCTTGCCGGTGGCCAGCAGCGCGTCGAGCAGCTCGCCCTGCACGCCGGGCAGCGACAGGTCCTCCGCGTCGCAGCCCTCGCCGGAGGTGCCGCGGCCGAACAGCCCGGCCAGGTCGCCGAGGACGGCCAGCACGACGTCCGCGTCCCGCGCCGCGTCGACCGCCTCGGCGATGCCCGTCCGGTCGTCGCCGGAGACCTCGCAGCCCTTGGCCGTGCTCACCGCCGCGTCCGGGAACTCCTTGCGCACGGCGGCCAGCAGGGTGTCCATCTCCACGCCGAGTGCCACCTCGGGGTGGTGCACGCCGACGTGGTTGGGGAAGGAGTAGCAGCCCATCATGGACAGCAGGTCGTCCGCGCACGGCCCGACCACGGCCAGCCTCGCGGGCGCCGCCAGCGGCAGCACGCCGGAGGCGTTGTCCAGCAGCACCACGGACCGCTCGGCCATGGTGCGGGCCAGGTCGCGCAGCGCGGGCGGGTCCAGGTCGATCGGCTCGCCGCGCAGCACGGCGGGCGAGTCGGGCTCCCAGTCCTCGTCCAGCAGCCCGAGTTCACACTTCTGGGTGAGAACCCGGGTGACCGCGCGGTCCACCAGCGCCTCGTCCACCTCGCCCGAGCGCACCAGCTCCGCCAGCGGTTCGCCGTAGCAGCGCACGCTGGGCAGCTCCACGTCGATGCCGGCGGCCAGGGCCAGCGCGGCGGCCTCGCCGGGCGAGCCGGCCACGCCGTGCGTGGTCTCCAGGAAGGACACCGCGAAGTAGTCGGCGACGACCACGCCGGTGAAGCCCCACTGCTCGCGCAGCAGGTCGGTGAGCAGGGTGGGGTCCGAGGCGGGCGGCACGCCGTCCACCTCGGCGTAGGAGTTCATCACCGAGCGCGCGCCGCCCAGGCGCAGGGCCATCTCGAACGGCGGCAGCACCACGTCGGCGAACTCGCGCGGTCCCATGTGGACCGGCGCGTGGTTGCGGGCGGCGCGCGAGGCGGAGTAGCCCGCGAAGTGCTTCAGCGTCGCCACGATCCCGCTGGACTCCAGGCCGCGGGTGTAGGCCGCGCCGAGCAGGCCCACCAGGTACGGGTCCTCGCCGATGGTCTCCTCGGTGCGCCCCCAGCGCGGGTCGCGGGTCACGTCGAGCACCGGCGACAGCCCCTGGTGGATGCCGAGGTCGCGCATCACGCGGCCCACCTCGCGCGCCATGACCTCGACCGACTCGGGGTCGAAGGACGCGCCCCAGGCCAGCGGGACCGGGAAGACCGTGGCCTGCCAGGCGGTGAAGCCGGCCAGGCACTCCTCGTGCGCCATGGCCGGGATGCCGAACCGGTTGTTGGCCACCAGCCTGCGCTGCGTCTCGGCCAGCACCTTGGCGCCCACCGCCGGCTCCACCGGCCCGGTGCCGAACACGCGGGTCAGCTGCCCGAGGCCGGGCTTGGTCAGCTCGTCCCACGGGGGCAGCGGCTCGGCGAACTCGTGCTGCGCGGGCGCGACCTCCTCGCCGTCGGAGATGCCCACCCAGACGCCGACCAGCTGGGCCAGCTTCTCCTCCAGGGTCAGCTCGGCCAGCAGGGCGGCGACGCGCTCCCCGGTCGGCTTGCCGGGATCGGCCCAGGGGTTCAGCACGGTGGCTCCTTCGTTGACGATCGGACGACGAGTTCGGTGGCCAGCTCGACGCGCTCGGTCTCGACCGGGCGGCCCGCGATGAGGTCCGCGAGCATCCGGCCGGCGTGCCGGCCCATCTCGGTCAGCGGCTGGCGCACCGTGGTGAGCGCGGGCGACGACCACACGGCGACCGGTAAGTCGTCGAACCCGACCACGCTCAGGTCCCCGGGCACGGACAGCCCGGCGACGCGGGCGGCCTCGATCACGCCCAGCGCCTGCTCGTCGTTGCCGGCGAAGACCGCGGTGGGCCGGTGGGGCTGCGCCAGCAGCTCGGCGGCGCGCCGGAACCCGCCCTCGTGCCTGAAGTCGCCGTTCTTGACCAGTTCGGGGTCGAACGGGATGCCCGCGCGGTCCAGCGCGGCGCGGTAGCCGTCGACCCGCGCGCGGCTGCACAGCATCCCGGCCGGTCCGCCGATCACCCCGATGCGGCGGTGGCCGAGCCTGATCAGGTGCTCGGTGGCCGACAGGCCGCCCGCCCAGTTGGTGGCGCCGACGCTGGGCACGTTCGGCTGCGGCAGGTCGACGGGGTCGATCACCACCACCGGGATGCGCGAGTCGGCCAGCACCCGCCGGTCGGCGGCGGTCAGCTGCGAGGTCACCAGGAGCGCGCCCGCGCGCCTGGCCTCCACCAGCGACGCCGCCCACGAGGCGTGGTGGCGCGGCTTGTCGGTGGAGGACACCACGACGTGCAGCCCGGTGTCGACGACACCGCGGATGATCTCCACCGCCCAGGGGCTGTCCAGGGCGGTGAACACGAGGTCCACCAGCATGTGTCCCGAGGCCCGGCGGGACCCGACGGGCACGTAGTCGTACTCGGCGAGGAGCTGCCGCACACGAGCCCTGGTCTCCGCGCCGACGTCGTCCTTCCCGTTGAGGACTTTGGACACCGTCGGGAGGGACACCCCCGCTGCAGCAGCGATCGTGGCCAACGTGGCTCGACGCATGGGCCGATAGTATCGAAACTCGATCGAAACACAAGAGTGACCCTTTGACGTGCGTAAATGCGATCCCGTCTCAGTTCAGAGTGAGCCTTGACACGCGTTCGACACCCGTCTAGGTTCTCCGCAAGTCGTGGATGTTTCGAAATGTTTCGAGCCACGAACATTTCCGCAGCGTGGCAGAAGGGTGGCGGTTGCATGTCCCGCCGATCATGGACGCGTCCCCTCATGGCGATGGGGCTCGTCGTCGCGGCAGCAGTGGCTTCCGCGTGCGGCTCCTCCGGACCGGCCGAGTCCGGCGCGGGGGAGATCAAGGTGTGGGCCCTGGAAGACCCGGTGCTCAACCCGATCGAGCAGAAGTCGATCGACTCCTTCAAGGCCCAGGGCGGCAACGCCTCCCTGGAGACCTTCGGCAACGACCCGTACAAGCAGCGGCTCCGGGTCGCCATCGGGTCCCCGCAGGCCCCTGACCTGTTCTTCAACTGGGGCGGTGGCAACCTCAAGGAGTACGTCGACGCCGGCAAGGTCGCCGACCTGACCGCGCTGCTCGACGAGAACAAGGCCGTCAAGGACAAGTTCATCCCCAGCGTCCTGGACGGCGCGACGCTCGACGGCAAGGTCTACGGCGTGCCGATGCGCGGTATGCAGCCGGTCCTGCTGTTCTTCAACAAGAAGGTGTTCGCCGAGGCCGGCGTCGAGGCGCCGAAGACCTGGGACGACCTGCTCGCGCTGGTCGACACCTTCAAGGGCAAGGGCATCACCCCGATCGCCCTGGCCGGCACCCAGGCGTGGACCGAGCTGATGTGGGCCGAGTACGTGCTCGACCGCTTCGCCGGCCCCGAGGTGTTCAAGAAGATCCGGGACGAGGGCCCCCAGGCGTGGAAGGACCCGACCGTGGTCGAGTCCCTGTCCAAGCTCAAGGAGCTGATCGACCGGGGCGGCTTCGGCACCAACTTCGCCTCCGTCGGCTACGACGCCGGTGGCGCGTCGACCATCCTGGCCCAGGGCAAGGCGGCCATGCACCTGATGGGCTCCTGGGAGTACACCAACCAGCTGGGCCAGAGCCCCGACTTCGTCAAGGCGGGCGACCTGGGCTGGGTGGCGTTCCCGACGATCGAGGGCGGCAAGGGCGACCCGTCGAACCTGGTCGGCAACGTGAGCAACTTCTACTCGGCCACCTCCGGGTCGAAGAACCTGGACGCGGCGAAGAAGTTCGTCACCACCACGCTGCACGAGGACTCCTACATCGACGCGCTGGTCGCGGCCGGTGACGTGCCGCCCGTGGTGGGCGCGGAGGAGAAGCTGAAGGCGGCCGACAACGCCGACTACACGACCTCCATCTACCAGATGGTGCTGGACACGAAGAACTTCCAGCTCTCCTGGGACCAGGACCTGCCCGCCGACGACGCCACGTTCATGCTGACCCAGCTCCAGGAGTTCTTCCTGGGCAAGGTCTCGCCGCAGCAGTTCGTCGACGCGGTGGCCGCGCGCTGATGTCCTCCCAGCGACCTTCGGGCTGGTACGCCGCACCGGCGTTCGCGTTCTTCGCCCTGTTCGCGGCGCTGCCCATGGTGCTCGTGGTCTACCTGAGCTTCACGACCTGGGACGGCCTGGGAACTCCCGAGATCAGCGGGGCCGACAACTGGACCCGGTTGATGGAGGACGGCGAGGCCCACGCCTCGGTGGGGCGGACCGTGCTGCTGATGGTCGTGTCCTGGCTCGTCCAGACCCCGATCGCGTTGCTGATCGGGGTCTGGGCGGCCGGCAAGGAGCGGTCCCGCGCGGTGCTCAGCTCGATCTTCTTCCTGCCCCTGCTGCTGTCCACGGCGGCGATCGCGCTGCTGTGGCAGGTGCTGCTCGACCCGAACTTCGGCGCCTTCGTCGGCGGTCCGCTGTTCCTGGGTGACACCGAGATCGCGATCTACACCGTGGTCTTCGTGATCTCGTGGCAGTACATCCCGTTCCACACCCTGCTCTACCAGGGCGCGGCGCGGGCCATCCCGCCGTCGCTGTACGAGGCGGCGACCATCGACGGCGCCTCGCGGTTCGGGAAGTTCCGGAACATCACCCTGCCGCAGTTGCGGTACACGATCGTGACGTCGTCGGTGCTCATGCTGGTCGGTTCGCTGACCACGTTCGACACCGTGCTGATCCTGACCAACGGCGGACCGGGCACCGCGACCCGCATCCTGCCGCTGCACATGTACATCACCGGCTTCAGCGGTTTCGAGATGGGCTACGCGAGCGCGATCGCGGTCGTGCTGGTCGTGCTCGGCACGGTGCTGTCGGTGGCGGTCATGCGCTGGAGCGGGTTCCGCGCGATGAGCAGCCAGCAGGAGGGGTCGTGAAATCTCGTCCGAACTGGCTCGCCGGGTTGTTCTCCCTGGCGTGGCTGGTCCTCGTCCTCGGCCCGCTGGTCTACCTGATCACGGTGTCGCTGCGCACCCGCACCGAGTACCTGGGCAAGAGCGCGTGGTCGATCCCCGAGGCGCTGACGCTCGACAACTACAAGACGGTGCTGACGGGCGGGTTCGGCCAGTACCTGCTCAACAACGTGATCGTGACCGCGGCGACGGTGGCGATCGTCGTGCTGATCACCGTGCCGTGCGCCTACGCGGTCGCGCGGAGCAACGCGTGGTTCGTGCAGCGCGGGTTCACCCTGCTGCTGATCGGCCTGGCGATCCCGGCGCAGGCGACGATCATCCCGGTGTACCTGCTGATCACCCGGATGCACCTGTACGACACCCTGGCCGCGATCATCCTGCCCACGGCGGCGTTCGCGCTGCCGGTGGCCACGCTGGTGATGACCAACAGCCTGCGGGAGGTGCCCCGCGAGCTGTACGAGGCGCAGGCGATCGACGGCGCCGGCCCGTTCCGGGTGCTGGTGTCGCTGGTCCTGCCGCTGGCCAGGCCGGCGATCATGACCGTGGTGGTCTACACGGCGCTCAACGCGTGGAACGGGTTCCTGTTCCCGCTGGTGCTCACGCAGTCCGAGTCGTCGCGCGTGCTGACCCTCGGCCTGTGGGACTTCCAGGGGCAGTTCGGCACCAACGTGCCGGCGCTGCTGGCGGCCGTGACGCTGTCCGTGCTGCCGATCTTCGCGGTGTACCTGTTCGGGCGACGGTTCCTGCTGAGCGGCCTCACGGCCGGCTTCGGCAAGTAACCGACCGCCGCACCGGCCCCGCGGCGGCGCGGGGCCCCGCGCGCCAGGGGCGTGGCCGTTCAACCTCTCTCCCGACGGCCACGCCCCGCCGCGCGCATTGACACTTTCGAAAAGCAATTCGACAATTTCGGCCACTATGTATCCCGCAGAGTGAGCCACACCGCTCCCCGATCACCACATTGACCGGACTTCTCCCGGTGCTGCTGCCGTAGACTGCGGCCCATGCCGACGAAAGCCCAGCCAACCCCGGATGGCACCGCCACGAGCAAGATCACCATCGCGGACATCGCCGCCGAGGCCGGGGTGTCGGTACCGACAGTTTCGAAGGTCATGAACGGCCGGGCGGACGTCGCACCGCACACGCGGGAAAAGGTCGAGGCGATCATCCGCCGCCACGGTTACCAGAGGCGGTCGGACGAGCGGTCGCGGCGGTCCAACCTCGTGGAGCTGATGTTCCACGAGCTGGAGAGCGCCTGGGCGCTGGAGATCATCCGCGGCGCCGAGCAGGTGGCCGCCGAGAACGGCCTGGCGCTCGTGCTCAGCGAGTCCCAGGGCCGGCTCACCCCGGGCCACGGCTGGCTGGAGGGCGTGATCGCCCGCAAGCCGCTCGCGGTGATCTCGGTGTTCTCCGACCTGACCTCGCAGCAGCTGGCGAAGCTGCGCGCCCGCGACATCCCGGTGGTGGTGGTCGACCCGATCGGCGAGCCGCAGCTGGAGACGCCGTCCATAGGCGCCACGAACTGGAACGGCGGCCTGACCGCCACCCGGCACCTGATCGAGCTGGGGCACCGCCGGATCGCCATGATCGGCGGCCCGGAGCGGGTGCTGTGCAGCCGCGCCAGGGTGGACGGCTACCGCGCCGCGCTGGAGACCGCGGGCCTCGCGGTCGACCCGACCCTGGTCCGCTACGGCGACTTCCACGTGGAGTCCGGCCGCGCGCAGTTCGCCCAGATGCTGGAGCTGACCACGCCGCCCACCGCGGTGTTCGCGGGCTCGGACCTCCAGGCGCTCGGCGTCTACGAGGCCGCCCGCGCCGCCGGCCTGCGCGTGCCCGAGGACCTGAGCGTCATCGGTTTCGACGACCTCCCGGTCGCCCAGTGGGTGGGCCCGCCGCTGACCACGGTCCGGCAGCCGCTGCAGGACATGGCCGCGGCGGGCACCCGTCTCGCCATCACGCTGGCGCGTGGTGAAGAGCCCGAACACCGCCGAATCGAGCTTGCCACCACGCTCGTGGTGCGGCAGAGCACCGCACCGCCGCGCTGACGAGCCGTCTTTACCTTCCTCCCCCTCAGTGGTGGTGACCCGGCGCCTGGGTGTAGACGCAGCCCTCCGCCTCGGCGGCCACGGTGTGGCCCACCTCGTCGTCGGGGGTCACCGGGGTGCACCGCAGTTGGTGCAGGCCCAGCAGCTCCAGGCCGAGCGTGCCGCTGAGCGCGAAGCCGTTGCCGAAGCCGAAGTCCGGGTCGTCCAGGACCTCGCCGCTCGACAGGGCCCCCTGCCAGGCGCGCTGGAAGTCACCCAGCCCGTCGCGCCGGAACACCACCAGCCCCAGCCGCTCGTACGGCCCCGCCTGGCACGTCGCCCACTCCGTCACGTACGGCGCGTAGAGCGCGGCGCGCAGCGGGCCGACGAAGTCGTGGAACTCCTCCATCGTCCGCGGTTGCGCCTCGTCGCACTGCCCGGTCTTCTCGTGCACCCAGTCGGCCACCTCGACCGGGTTCGCCAGGGGCGGCCCGAGTGCGTTGGCCGCCAGGTCGGTGGAGCCGGTGGAGCCGGTCGCCCCGGACGAGCAGGCGACCGACCCCACCAGGAGCGCGGCCAGGGCCGCGCAGCGCGCCAACATCAGGCCGTGGCGCACGAAGCGCCGTTGAGGGTGAAGCCGGTCGGGGTGGCGGGCGTTCCCTGCGACGTCCCGTTGAACCCGAAGCTCACCGACTGACCCGGCTGGAGGTCCTGGTTCCAACTGGCCCCCTTCGCGGTGGCCCTGCCGCCGGACACGGCGACCTGCGCCGACCACGCCTGGGTGATGCCCTGACCGGAGGGCACGTCCCAGACCAGCTCCCACGCGGTGACCGCGGTGGCACCGGTGTTCCGCACCGACACATTGGCGGTGAAGCCGCCGGACCACGAGCTGCCCACGCCGAAGGTCACCGAGCACGTGCCCGGCGGGGTGCCGGTGCCGCCGCCGCTCGTGCGGACCGAGACGACCGCCGACGGGGTGGAGGTGTTGCCCGCCGCGTCCCGCGCCACCACGTAGAACTGGTAGGCGGTGTCGGCGGTGAGGCCGGTGACCGTGGCCGTGGTGCCCGAGCCGGAGGCCACCTGGACGTCGTTCGCGCCCGCCTCCCGGAACACCTGGTAGGAGGCCACACCGGTGTCGTCCGAGGACGCGGCCCAGCTCAGCGACACGGAGTTCGCCGTCGCCGTCGCGGTCGGCGTGCCCGGCGCGCTCGGGGCCCGGGTGTCACCGCCGTTGCCGCCGCCGCTGAAGTTCACGTCCGAGCAGCTGTAGAACGCCTCGGGGCTGTCGCTGCGCTGCCAGATCGAGTAGATGACGTGGCGGCCGGACTTGGTGGGCAGGGTGCCGCTCCAGGCGTACTCGCCGCTGCCCAGCGGCGGGTTGGTGACGCTGTCGAACGGCGCGGGCTCCAGGTCCGACCACTTCAGCGGCTGGGTGACGTCGAAGCCGTCCCGGGTGACGTACTGGTCCCAGCGACCGGGGTGGGGCGCCCAGGCGTTGTACTTGAAGGTGATCCGCGCGCCCGCCTGGAGGTTGGTCACGGGCCAGTCGGCGCGCGCCAGGTTGTAGGCGTCGTACTTGGTGGTCGGGCCGCACAGGTCGCCGTCGGCGATGAGGTCCCGGTGGCGACCGCCGGCCTGGCTGATCAGGTTGCCGTACCAGTCCCACAGCGGCTGCTTGCCGCCGAGCTGCACGGCAGCGGCGCACGCCGGGTTCGTCGGGTTCAGGTCGCCGTTGCCGCCGAGCCTGCCGTCCTCGTAGCAGGCGTAGGTGCGGCTGGCGGGGTAGGTCATGGACCCGTGGGCCACCGCGACGCCGCTCTGGACGAACACGGTGGTCACCCCGACCACGCCGAGCACGGCGGCGACCAACGCCCCGGTGCGCTTGAGTCGCACGGATGTCTCCATTCAGATCGACGGTGACCTGGTAACTGGGAGCGCTCCCAGAATTACGATCGCATTTCCGGTGACCCGTCGTCAACGCTCCGTTTCAACTGGTGGTCGCCGGGTACCGGTCAACCATGCGGATCGCGGTGATCGGCCAGGTGGCGCGCGACCTCGTCCTGGTGGTGCCCGAGGTGCCGGGGGAAGGCGGCAGCACCACGGTGTCCGAGCGCCGCGAGGTGCTGGGCGGCAAGGGCGCCAACATCGCCCGCGACGCCGTCCAGCTCGGGGCGTCGGTCGTGCTGCTCGGTGTCGTCGGGGACGACCGCGAGGGCCGCCTCCTGGTCGAGGCGCTCGCGGCGGACGGGGTGGCGACCGGCGCGGTGGCGCAGCGGACGGGCACCCGGACGGCCCTGGTCGTGGACGTCGTCTGCGAGGGCCGGTACCGCTACCTGGAGGACATCCCCGAGGCCACCCTCGTCACCCCCGCCGACGTGGCGGCGGCGTCGGCGGAACTGGCCGCGGCCGACGCCGTGGTGATCCAGCTCCAGCAGCCCGCCGGGACCGCGCTGGCCGCCGCCCGCGCCGCGACCGGCCTGGTCGTGCTGGACGGCGTGCCCGGCGGCGAGGTGGACGCCCTGCTGGCCCGCGCGGACGTGCTGCGGGCCGACCACACCGAGGCCGAGCAGCTGACCGGCCGCTCGATCGACGGGGCGCGGGACGCGCTGGCGGCCGGCCGGGAACTGCTGGCGCGCGGGCCGTCGGTGGTGGCGCTGGAGGTCCCCGGCGAGGCGAACGCGCTGGTCTGGGAGGGCGGCTCGGCGGTGGTGCCGCTGACCGGGGAGCACGTCGTGGACACCACCGGCGGCGGGGACGCGTTCGTGGCCGCGCTGACCGTGGCGCTGGTGCGCGGCGACGACCCCGAGGAGGCCGGGAAGCTCGCCACCGCCGCCTCCGGGCGCGCCGTCGACCACCCCGGTGGGCGCACCGACCTGACCGGCCTGGCACGCTGACGGGCCCGGACGGGCCCCGGTGGACGGCGGTCCCGCGGTTCCGTAACCTGTCCGAGACCGAAACGGGGTCACCCGTTCGGGGTAGGTCCGGTTACGAGGAGGGTCGCGAGACCGTGGCGTCGAACCCCGCCCAGCGCACCGTTCGCGCCGCCGTGGCGGCCACCGCAGTCGCCGTGCTGGTCGGCGCCCTGCCGCTGCCCCACGCCGGGGCGGACCCCGTGCCGCCCAACGCCTCCGACGCGCTCAAGCGGTACAACGACCTGTCCACGCAGGCCGAGGCCCTCAACGAGGAGCACCTGCGGGCGCAGGAGGCGCTGACCGGGGCGCAGGGCGCGCTGGACCAGGCCAACCGCGACATCGCCACCGCCGAGGAGGCGCAGGAGGCGCTGCGCGGGCAGGTCGACCTGCTCACCGAGGCGTCGTTCCAGGGCGCGCGGTTCAGCCAGCTGTCCGCGCTGCTGGTGTCGGAGTCCCAGCAGGACTTCCTCAACCGGATGTCGGCGCTCGGCGTGCTGGCGCACGACAACGCCGAGGCGTTGCGGGGCCTGGAGGAGGCGGTCGACGAGGCCGCCGACGCCGCGCGGCGCGCCACCGAGGCCGCGACGAGCGCCAACCAGGCGATCGGCGAGATCGACCAGCGCAAGGGCGCGCTGGACCGGCAGATCGACGAGGCCCGCGAGGCGTACCGCTCGCTGGGCGACGCCGAGCGCCGGGCGTTGAACAACGCGGGCGACACGGGCCCGATCCCGGTGCCCGCGGGTGCGGCCGGGCAGGCGCTGGCGTTCGCGCTGGGCGAGCGGGGCAAGCCCTACGTCTACGGTTCGAACGGGCCGAACTCGTGGGACTGCTCCAGCCTCATGCAGGCGGCCTACCGGTCGGTGGGGATCAGTATCCCGCGCACCACGTACGGGCAGGCCAAGGTCGGGCGAGGGGTGTCGCGCAACGAGGTCAGGGCCGGTGATCTGATCATCTACTACAGCGGTCAGACGCACGTGGCCATGGCGATCGACGGGCTGCGCGCCGTGCACGCCTCGACCGAGGGCGTGCCGGTGAAGGTCCAGGACATCGAGTCGATCGGGCCGGTCGACGTGATCCGCCGCGTGGTCGGCTGATCTTTTCCCGGCTGATCTTTCCCGGCTGCCTCTCCTTGGCTGCCTCTCCCCGGCCGGCCCTCGCCGGCCGCCTCTCGGCCGGCCCTTTCCCTCACCGGCCCTTCCCAGCCGACCTCCGCCAGCCCTTCCCAGCCGACCCCGCCAGCCGACCCCTTCCTGGCGATTCCGGGCGTGTGCCACGCGTCCTCGTTACCATGATTCGGTTCAGCACCGATCCGCACAGGCGGGAGACGCGTGGAGCAGTGGAGCGCGGGCGCGGTCGCGCGGATGCTGGGCATCTCACCGACCACGCTGCGCACGTGGGACCGGCGCTACGGGCTCGGCCCGGACACCCGCGAGGAGGGCAGGCACCGCCGCTACTCCCCCGCCGACGTGACCCGGCTGCGCCGGATGCTCGAACTCACCGCCCAGGGCATGGCGCCCGCCGCGGCCGCCACCATCGCCCTGGGCTCGTCCCCGCCCGCGAGGTCCCGGGCCGGCGGCGGACCCAAGGCCCTCGCGGTGGGCGGTTCGGCGGAGGGGCGCGGTTTCGCTCGCGCGGCGGCCCGCCTGGACGCGCCGCTGATGAGAGCGCTGGTCCTGGAGTTGGTGGAGCAGCGCGGCGTGGTCGACGCGTGGGAGTCGGTGCTGGCGCCGTTCCTGGTCGCGTTGGGCGAGCGGGTGATCACCCGGGGCCGGGGCGTCGAAGTCGAGCACCTGGCGACGGCGAGCGTCCTCGACGCCTTGCGCGGCACCGCAACCGTCGCGCTCTCCGGGCGGTTGCCGGTGCTGCTGGCGTGCGCGCCGGACGAGCAGCACACCCTGCCGGTGGACGTGCTGGCGGCGGCACTGGCCGAGCGCGGGTGCGCGTCGCGCAACCTCGGGGCGCGGGTCCCGGCCGGGGCGCTGCTGGACGCGGCGGAGCTGTTGTCACCCGGTTCAGTGATGTTGTGGGCGCACGAACGGTCCCTCGCCGAAGCCGCGCCGGTGGCCGAACTCCTGGCGCGGGGGCACGCGGTGCTGGTCGGCGGGGCCGGGTGGAACGAGGTGCCGGCCGGGGCTCGGCGGTTGTGGACGTTGGGCGAGGCGGTGGAGGCGGTTCTGGAGTTGAACCGATCTTGAACGAATTCGGGTTGGGGGACGACCGATCCGACATCGAGGCTGACGGGGGATGTGATCCCCGTGCCAGAGCTGGCCCGCCTATGCCCGCCGGTCACCGAATCGTGGGACCGGCAACTCCATGCCCTGTGTCGCGGGCTGGACAGCGTTGTTCTTCCACATGCCGCGCGAGTATGGGGCGACGAGGTGGGCGCGAGTTGTGGGTGTTGATCTCACGGCGCCACCACCGGCGGGGGTGAGGTGGTCGGATCGGCCGCCGGTGGTGGCCGGTGGCTATCGGTTGGCGCCGGCCTTGGGGGTCGGGTCCGGTGCGGTCTTGGGCTTCGGCGACCAGCGGGTGTAGCCGGCGCGTTCGGCCTCCTCGGGGGTGGTGAAGGTGACGTCGCCCTTCATGCGGTTGAAGTAGGGGGAGGCCGGGGTGTGGAAGACCATGGACCTGGAGTTGCACTTGACCAGGGCGGGTGGGGCGACCTTCTGACCCTTCGCCTTCGCGGCCTTGGCCGTTGCGGCCTTGGCGGTCTTGACGGTCGCGGCCTTGGGTGCCGCCTTTGCCGTCGTCGCTTCCACCACGGTTGCCGTTGCCGTTGCCGTCGTCGCCTCCACCACGGTTGCCGCTGCCGTCGTCGCCGCTGCCGTCAACACTGCCGCCTTCGCCACCTTCGGTGACGGCTCCGAGTCGGAACGGTGCGAGTCACCTGCCGACACCGCCACACCCGGGCGTTCCTCCCGACCGACGGTCTCGTCCCCGTTGACCGGCTGACCGGCGGCCTCGTCCCCGTTGACCGGTTCGGTTTGCGGCCGCGACGTCGCAACTTCCGACGCTTCCCCGGCCTCCTCCTCGCCCCGCTCTTCCCCTCTGCCTTCCAGGCGGTCCTTCAGCCACTGCGGAGCCTCCAGACCCTCCGCCTTCGTGAGCGGCTGCTCCTCCGCCGGCACCTCCGCCCCTGCCGGTGCCCCCACCCCCTGCGGTTCCTCCGCTTCCTTCGAGGGCTCCACCTGCCTCGGGAACTCAATGGTTGCCGGGTCGTCCACCACCACGCCAGACGCCTCAATCACCGCACCGGACGCCTCGACCACCTCGCTGGACGCCTCAACCTTCTTTTCGTTCTGCACTGAAATCACAAAGGGCTTGGAATCCTCTGTAGCGGGGTTGGACACCGTCCAGGTCGTCCCGAGGTTGATCGCCGTGGGACGCAGCGTCTCCTGGTCGGTTGCGGTAGCCCCCTCCGCAGTGCCACCGCCGGTCGCCACTCCCCCGGTCTTCGCCCCCTCCACCCCAACCCCAACCCCAACTGCTTCCGGCTCGATGGCCTCCGAGCCGACCTTCGCGAGGTCGGTTTCCAGCGCTTCGTCCGTCGCCCGTGCCTGATCGAGGTCGGTGATCACGAGTGCCGTGGGTTCGGCTGCGGAGAGAGCGGGTTGGGCGGCCTGGTGGGCGTGGGCGTTCTCGGCCCGGAGTTTGCGGATGGTGGCGCGCAGCGGCAGCCAGGTGAGGACCGCCCCGGCGACGAACGCCAATGCGCAGAGGATGAACGACTGGGTGAACAACCAGGACACTGGCACTCCTCAGAGCTGCGGGCGGGGGACTAGTTGACCAGAACGTCGACCTGGCGGGTGACCGGGTCCGAGTTCTCCGGTGCGGCGTCGACACTGACCGAGGTTTTCATCCGGTCGGGGCGCACCCCTCGGGCGGCGAAGAGGTCACGCACCACCCCGGCGCGGGCGGAGGCCAGGAGGTAGGCGTCGGGCACTCAGCGGAGGCATGCCCGACCAGGGTGACCGTCGAGAAGGACTTGACCAGCAGCAACCGTCCGACGCAGTTGACCAGGACCGGCCCGTGCCCCTGCCCTTGCCAGTTGGTGCCGCCAGGTTCGAAGCGCAAGCCGCCGCTGATCAGATCCGTCACGCGATAGGGCCCGACCTCACCACAACCCGCGCCGACCAACGCCTCCCGCTCGGCATCATCACGAGCATCCCCGACGAGCCACACTCGCCAAGTCCGGGATTTCAACACCGGGCGTTACTACCGGAAGCCGGCGCCCAGGCACCACCAGCACTCCCCGTATCCGCACGACGGGAGGGCGCATTTCACCTGACCAGGTGACCTCATCCCGCCCTTCATCCCACGTTCAGGCGACCAGCGACCGCAAAGGTGATCTTGCGCAGGACGGCGCGGGCAACGCGCAGCAACGAAGCCAACACGACGAGACAGGCCGCAACCGGGCCAGCGGGGATGCGGAGGTGAGGCAGGCCAAAGGGCGAGGGCTGGGGAAGGCCGGTTGCGCCTGACTTTCTCGGCGTCGGGCAAGGCGGGCGCGGGCAAGGCGGGCGCGGGCAAGGCGGGCGCGGGCAAGGCGGGCGCGGGCAAGGCGGGCGCGGGCGACTTCGATGCGAGTGGTCCCAGCGCGAGCGAGACGGCGTCGCGGCGGATCAGGGTTGGGAGGGCCGCATCAGGCAGCTTCGACAGCTTGCCCGGGGGGCGGGCGTGCCGGCCTGCATCAGCCACCGCGTCCCAGGACGTCTTCCGTGGGCCGACAGCCTGGGTGAGGCTGAGTTGGGCGAGGCAGGTCGGGCGGTGGAGCGGTGGAGCGGGGCGGGCTGGCCGGGGCCGGTGGGGCTGGGGGCCGGTGGTGGTGCTCCGGTGGTGACGCTTCGGCCGGGCTGCTTGTGTGGTGCTGTTGGTGGGGCGGTGGGTGGTCGGGGTGGTCCGTAGGGTCGGGGTTGGCGTTGGCCGGGGTCTCCCGTTCTGGTCTGGTTCGAGGTCGGGCCGGGTCGGGTGGTGGCGGTGGGGCTCGGGCCGGGCGGTTGGCGGGGATTTGGTCTAGGAGTGGGGTTGGCGTGATGGGTGGGAGAACGGTGGGTGGACGGGGCGGGTGGGTGGTCGGCTGGGGGTGGGTGGTTCGGGGGCTCCGTGTTCTTCTAACCGATGATCGAGGCCCCTGTTTTCGTACATGTTCTGCCGATGATCACTCGATCGTGTTCGGCGCCGGCCCCGAGGTGGACTCCGGGGCCGAGGGTGCCGACGGGGCAGGTGCCGACGGGGGTGGCGCCTCCGGTGGTGGCACCGGCGGAGCCGGGGCAACCGACGGCGGGGGTGGCGTTCCCGCTGTTCAAGCCGCTGACGGCAGCACCCCCTGCCGGCAGCCGCACCTGCTGCACACCGGGTGGGCCGGCACCTGGATCTCCGCCAGCAGCCGCTTGGAGTCCTCGAAGGTGGGGGGTGCCAGGCCGGGTACCAGGAGGCTGTCCAGGACCTCCTGCCTGCGCCGTGCCAGCTCTCTCGACCGCTCGACCGGGTCCTTCAACCGGGCTCTGACGCGCTCGCGCGACTGCTCCCGCGCCAGCGTGCCGGCCGCGCTGAGCGGGCGGGCCTGCTTGGGCTGGGTCAGGCGCGTGTTGCGGCGGTTGATGCGCCACCACGCGCCCAGCGTCATGCCCGGCACGGGGGGGCGCGCCCTGCGCGCGCCCCCCTCCCACCACGACCTCAGCCGCGCACGGAGGAAGTCGTGCGCTACCTGGTCGCGGTTCCTCGGGCTACCCTGCTTCGTGCCGTCGGGCCTGCGGTCGACCGCCGCCAGCAGGGCGTCGACGCACCACCCCTCGGTGAACCAGGGCTCGGCGACGCGGCGCAGGGCGGCGCGGTTCGCGTCCGTCCAGTTCGCGCGGAGGCAGAACGCCTCGACCGCCGTGTCGATCTCGGTGTCGGTCTCTGGGATGACACGGCCGGGCCACTGACGGGGATCAAGTCGAACTCGCATCGCACAGCTCCCTTCGAACGCGTACCGAACACCCGTTCGAAGATGTTGCCACCTACCACCGACAATTTTGGAGTCCCAAGTCTTGACTTATATAAGTTTCAAGTTGAAAGATGCAGGTCGTGCACGCTTTTGACGTTCTCGGCAACCCGGTTCGGCGCCGCATCGTGGAGCTGCTCGCCGAAGGTGAGCTGGCCTCCGGGGCGGTCACGGACGTGGTCCGCGAGGAGTTCGGCATCTCCCAGCCGGCCGTCTCCCAGCACCTGCGGGTGCTGCGCGAGCACGGCTTCGCCCAGGTCCGCGTGGAGGGCAACCGCCGCCTCTACGCGGTGGACTCCCAGGGGCTGCGCGAGGTGGACGAGTGGCTCGACCGGTTCCGCCGGTTCTGGAGCGGGCACCTCGACGCGCTGGCCACCGAACTCGCGCGTGGCAAGCGTGAGAGACGACTCAAGGAGGACCAAGAGTGATCGACATGGCCGACCACCTCAAGGCCATCGGCCGCGAGCTGAGCAAGGACGACGGGCAGCAGGTCGTGGGCGTGCTGCTCCGCCGCACCTACGAGGCGACGGCCGAGGACGTGTGGGAGGCGATCACCGACCCCGACCGGCTGCGGCGCTGGTTCATGCCGATCAGCGGCGACCTGCGGGAGGGCGGGAACTTCCAGCTGGAGGGCAACGCGGGCGGCGAGATCCTGACCTGCGCTCCCCCGAAGCTGCTCAAGGTCACCTTCGGCGGTGAGACGTCGATCGTCCACGTGCGGCTGACCCCGGAGGGCGATCGGACGACGGTGGAGCTGGAGCACACCGTCCCGCCGGAGATGGTGGCCGGCGGCGCGGGCGCGCTCTACGTGGGTCCCGGGTGGGACGGCGGGCTGCTGGGCCTCGCCCTGTTCCTGTCCGGGCAGGTGGAGGAGGACGTCGACCCCGTGGCCATGGCCGCCACCGGGGAGGCGCAGGAGTTCAGCCTGGGGTCGATCGACCTGTGGACCGCCGTGGTGGGGGCGGAGGGGACCTCGACCCCCGAGGCGCTGGCGGAGGCGGTCGGCGTGGCCAAGGGCCAGTTCACGCCCGACCTGGGCTGAGGGCACGACCCGAGCCGGGAGAACGAACCGAGCTGAGGGCACTACCCCGGACCGGGGGAAGACCCCGGGCCGGGGAACGAGGGCCGAGGGAACGGGGTGGGCGCTGCGTCGGGTCCGGCGTGGCGCCCGCCCCGACGAACGGGTCCCCAAGGCCGGCGAACTCTGGCGAACTCTTCGGAACTCGTCCGTTTCGCGGACGCCCCGAGCGGCAATCCCCTTCCCCATGACCGACACCCTGTGGGACGAGTTCCACCGCGTGGTGAACATGACCTCGAACGAACTCGCGGACTGGCTGCGCACCCGCTCCGCGGACGAGGACAGCGAGACCGTCCCCGACCAGGCCGGCACCCCGACCGGCCAGGAGGTCCTGCGGGTGCTGCGCAAGCGCCGCACCGACCTGACCACCGAGGACGTGAGGGTGATGCGCAAGGTCGTGGACCGGGTGCACGAGCAGCGCCGCGCCGACCTGGAGCCCACCGCCGGCGAGGCCCACTGGAGGCACCGGCTGATGTCCATCGGCCACGACCCGCTCAAGCCCGCCTGACAGCCTGACCGGGACCCACCCGAGGAGAACGACCCCTCAGGACTGCTTGACGACCGGCACCCGATCCGCGTCCGACAGCCGCACGCCCGCCTGCGGCACCAGCCCGAACTGCACGACCTGGCGCCGGGCGAGCAGGTCGGTGAGCCAGTCGACCGCGACCCGCAGGCGGTTGCCCGGCATGGCCAGCAGGTGGTAGCCACGCGCCACGACCTTCGCGGGCAGCCCGGTGAGCGGCACGTGCAGCGGGTTGGCCACCGCCTGCGCGCCCGCCAGGTCCACCACGAACCCGAGGTCGCGGTGCCGGTAGGTGCCCACCGCGCCGTGGCCGAGGGAGGCCGCCACGTTGCGGCCAGCCAGCCTGCCCTGCCGCTGCGCGTGCTGCGCGGTCATGGGGGTGGGCGCGCCCCCGTTGAACACGTCGGGCACGGCCGCCACGTCGCCGGCGGCGAACACGTGCGGGTGGGTCGGCACGGCCAGCGTGGGGTCGACCGAGATCCGGCCCTTCTCCGTCTTCACCGCCACCGACTCGACCAGCGGGTCCGGCCGCACGCCGACGCACCACACGACGGTCCGGGTGGGGATCTCCGTGCCGTCGGTGAGGCGGGCGCAGCCGGGGGCGACCTCCTCGACACTGGTCTCCAGCCGCACGTCCACGCCCCGGCCCCGCAGCACCCCGGCGGCGGGCCCGGCCAGCCGCTCGTCGAGGCCGGGCAGCACGCGGGGCGCGGTGTCGACCAGCACCCACCGGATGTCGGCCTCGGACAGCCCGGTGCGCCCGCGCAGCGCCGACCTGGTCAGCTGCTGCCCCTGCGCCACCAGCTCGGTGCCCGTGTACCCGGCGCCGACCACCACGAACGTGGCGCGCGCGGCGCGTTCGGCGGGGTCGTCCGCCTGCTCGGCGAGCTCGACCTGCCGCAGCACGTGGTCGCGCAGGAACACCGCCTCGGCGACGGACTTGAACCCGAACGCGTGCTCGGCCACGCCGGGGATGGACAGCAGCCGGGTGACGGAGCCCGCGGTGAGCACCAGGCGGTCCCACCCCAGGACCTGCTCGCGGCCCTCCACGTCGACCACCGAGCACGTGCGGGCGCCCAGGTCGACCTCGGTGGCGCTGCCCTGCACGAGCCGGGTGCGCGGCAGCTTGGGGCGCAGCGGCACGGCGACCCGGCGCGGGTCGAGCGAGCCGCCCGCGACCTCGGGCAGCAGCGGCACGTACAGCATGTAGTCGGTCGGGTTGACGGCCACCAGCTCGGCCGCGTCGGGCGGCAGCGCGCGCTCCAGCGCGCGCAGGCAGTGGTAGCCCGCGAATCCCGTCCCCACGACCAGCACGCGCGGCTTGCCCATGGTGGTCCTCCTCCGACGGCGGTGATGACGACAACGGGTACCCCGGACGGGAAGGGGGTAGACACGGGACATGCCCCTTGGATTGCCGGACGCGATCACCGCGTGCCTGTTCGACCTGGACGGCGTGCTGACCAGCACGGCCGTGCTGCACCGCCGGGCCTGGCGGCGCACCTTCGACGACTTCCTGGTCCCGCGCGGCCAGGCGCCCTTCACCGAGCTGGACTACGCGCGGTTCGTGGACGGTCGCCCCCGCTACGACGGGGTGCGCGAGTTCCTCGCCTCGCGGGGCGTGACCCTCCCGGAGGGGGCGCCCGACGACCCGCCGGGCGCCGACACCGTGCACGGGGTGGGCAACCGCAAGAACGAGCTGCTGGAGGAGGTCATCCGGCAGGAGGGCGTGGCGCCGTACCCGGGCACGGTCCGGTACCTGGAGGCGGCGGCGGCGCTCGGGCTGGACATCGGGGTGGTGACCTCGTCGGCCAACGCCCGCAGGGTGCTGGACGCGGCCGACCTGAGCCGGTTCGCCCGGTCGCTGGTGGACGGGGTGGTGATCAGCCGGGACGGCCTGCGGGGCAAGCCCGCGCCGGACTCGTTCCTGGTGGGCGCGCGCGAGCTGGGGGTGGCCCCGGAGCACGCGGCGGTGTTCGAGGACGCGCTGGCGGGGGTGCGGGCGGGCCGCGCGGGCGGCTTTGGGTACGTGGTGGGCGTGGACCGGGCCGGGCAGCGGGACGCGCTGCTCGCGCACGGGGCGGACGTGGTGGTCGACGACGTGGCGGAGCTGCTCTGATGGCGTTCGACAGGGATGCCGGCGGTGGGCCGGGCGGCACGGCGAACGGGCCGAGCGAGGCCGCGACCGCGCCCGGCGGGACGACGACCACCCCCGACGACGTCGCGTCGGAGGACCTGGTGGCCGAGGGCGCCACCGACGGCTCGGGGTCGGCGGGCTGGGAGGTGCTGCCCTGGCTGCTGCGCTGGCGGGGCCTGGCCGTGGACCAGCTGCGCCGCACCGAGTCGGTGTTCGCGCTGTCCAACGGCCACATCGGGATGCGCGGCACGCTGGACGAGGGCGAGCCGCGCGGGCTGCCCGGCACCTACCTCAACGGCTTCTACGAGGAGCACGCGCTGCCGTACGGGGAGTCCGGCTACGGCTACCCCGAGGACGGGCAGACGATCGTCAACGTCACCGACGGCAAGGTGATCCGGCTGCTGGTGGAGGACGAGCCGCTGGACATGCGCTACGGCAAGGCCCACGAGCACGAGCGGGAGCTGGACTTCCGCGCGGGCACGCTGCGCCGCCGCACGGTGTGGGAGTCGCCGACCGGCCGTCGGATCACGGTGCGCAGCGAGCGGCTGGTGTCGCTGACCCAGCGCGCGGTCGCCGCGATCCTGTACGAGGTGGAGACCGACGAGCGGGTGCAGCTGGTGGTGCAGTCCGACCTGCTGGCCAACGAGCCGGTCGAGCACGACAGCGACGACCCGCGGGTGGCGGCGGCGCTGGAGGACCCGCTGGTGGCGGACTTCGCCCACGCCGCGGGCGGCCGGGCGATCCTGGCGCACCACGCGCGCAACTCGGAGCTGCGCATGGCCGCCGCGATGGACCACGAGCTGGAGACCGGCGACGGGGTGCGCACCGAGATCAGCGCCGAGGGCGACCTGGCCCGGTTCACCGCGGCCGTGGACGTGCCGGCGGGCGGGAAGCTGCGGCTGGTGAAGTACCTCGGCTACGGCTGGTCGGCGAAGCGGTCGGTGCCGGCGCTGCGCGCGCAGGTGGAGGCGGCGCTGGCGGGGGCGCGGCAGACCGGCTGGGAGGGGCTGCTGGCCGAGCAGCGGCGGTTCCTGGACGAGTTCTGGGCGGCCGCCGACGTGGAGGTGCGGGGTGACGACGAGCTCCAGCAGGCGGTGCGGTTCGCGCTGTTCCACGTCATGCAGGCGGCGGTGCGCGGCGAGACGCGGGCCATCCCGGGCAAGGGCCTGACCGGGCCCGGCTACGACGGGCACGCGTTCTGGGACACCGAGATGTTCGTGCTGCCCGTGCTGGCCTGCACGCTGCCGGAGGCGGCGCGGGACGCGCTGCGGTGGCGGCACTCCACGCTGGACAAGGCGCGGGAGCGGGCGAAGGTGCTCGGGCAGGGCGGCGCGGCGTTCCCGTGGCGGTCGATCAACGGCGCGGAGTGCTCGGCGTACTGGCCCGCGGGCACGGCGGCGTTCCACGTGTCCGGCGACGTGGCGCACGCGGTGGCGCAGTACGTGTCGATGACCGGCGACCTGGCGTTCGAGCGCGAGCACGGCGCGGAGATCCTGGTGGAGACCGCGCGGCTGTGGATGTCGCTGGGGCACCACGACCAGCACGGCGGGTTCCGCATCGACGGCGTCACCGGGCCCGACGAGTACTCGGCGGTGGTGGACAACAACACCTACACGAACCTGATCGCGCAGCGGAACCTGCGCAACGCGGTCGAGGCGTGCGGGCGGCACCCGGAGGTGGCCGAGCGGCTGGGGGTCACCGCCGAGGACACCGCGGCCTGGCTCAAGGCCGCCGACGGGATGCTGGTGCCGTTCGACGAGCTGCTGGGGGTGCACGAGCAGGCCGAGGGGTTCACCTCGCACGCGGCGTGGCACTTCGACCGGATCGAGCCCGACGAGTACCCGCTGATGCTGAACTACCCCTACTTCGACCTGTACCGCAAGCAGGTGGTCAAGCAGGCGGACCTGGTGCTGGCGATGCACGTGCGGGGCGACGCGTTCACCCCGGAGCAGAAGGCCCGCAACTTCGCCTACTACGAGGCGCGGACGGTGCGCGACTCGTCGCTGTCGGCGGGCACGCAGGCGGTGCTGGCGGCCGAGGTGGGCGCGCTGCGGCTGGCCTACGACTACCTGGCCGAGGCGGCGTTCACCGACCTGCACGACCTGCACAAGAACGTCCACAACGGACTGCACATGGCGTCGCTGGCGGGCGCGTGGATCGGGCTGGTCGCCGGGTTCGGCGGGATGCGCGACCACGACGGCGCGCTGTCGTTCGCGCCGCGGCTGCCACCGGGCCTGGAGGGGCTGGCGTTCCGGCTGACCTTCCGCGGCACGCTGCTCGCGGTGGAGGTCGAGCCGGGCCGGGCCACCTACCGGGTGCTGTCCGGGGACGCGCTGCACACCTCGCACCACGGGGAGGAGGTCACCGTGGCGCCGGGCGAGCCGGTCGTGCTGTCCATCCCGGACCCGCCGGAGCCGCCGGAGATCAGCCAGCCCCGGCACCGGGCCCCGAAGCGCCGCACCCCGCCGGGGTCCCGGTCGTGAGGTGACCGGGACGGGGCGTCAGTCGTCGTGCGGGCGCAACGCGGAGGGCTTGTGCACCGCGTCGCGCCCGCTCTTGGCGCTGCGCACCCGGTACTGCGGGTCGTCCTCCGACGCCCTCACCCGCCGACCCGCCGCCTCGGTGTCCGAGGTGATCTCCTCCTGGACCTCGCCGTGGGTGGTCGAGCCGTGGCTCGACCACTCCACGTCCTCACCCTTGCGGAACTGTTCGGCCATGACTTCTCTCCCATCGGGTCATCCGGCGTCCGAATCATCCGGCCTCTGAGGGGTACCCCCGGGGACCAGGCGAAACGGAGGAGATCGTGGACGACGACGAGAGGCGCGGGACCCGCGAGGAGTTCCGGCGGGCGGTCAACCTGACCGCGGGCGAGCTGGAGGAGTGGCTGGGCACCGACGAGTCCGGGCGGGTGGGCGACTCCGCCGGGGACGGCGAGTCGACCGGGCACGCCTCGGGCCGTCGGATCGTGACCCTGCTGCGCACCCGCCAGGACGACCTCGGCGACGACGACTACCGGCACATGCGCAAGGTGGTCGGGTACGTGCACCGGCACCTGGCGCAGCGGCCGGACAAGGACGTGGAGCACACGGCGTGGCGCTATTCGCTGATGAACTGGGGCCACGACCCCACGAAGGGCTGAGGTGCCCGGTCGGACCCCTGGGGGGAGTGGGGTCCGACCGGGACTTGCCAGGCGGCCTGGGGGGCGGTGGCCGCCTACGCCCTCATCGTGCGCACGGATACCCCTGTTACCGGCGCTCAAACCGACCCATCGGATTTTCTTGGGTGATCCACCCGGAAGGCGGGCCTTCCACTCGGCGCGTCCCGGGACGGTCCGCCCGTTCACCCGGTCCCACCAGGCCGTCTCCGCACAACTGCGGCCCCGTTCGGCCAAAAACGTAACCCACAGGAGTGAGAGGGGCAGCGCCGGGACCGGTGGCCGGACAGGATCCGGGGAATGAGCTCAACACCCATCTACGACGAGCTGGCCGCCACCTACCTCGCCGAGGCCGAGCCCGGCGAGCCCGCGCCGCCGCCGGCCGACCCGACCCCGGAGGCCGCTCCACCGGGCCGCGCCGAGCGCGCCTCCCGGGACCGGCTCCGGAAGAAGCCAAAGGTCTGAACCACCGATCTTGACACCGCGTTCCGCGGCGGAGTAGGACGACTGGAGTCCGTGGACCAGGGCGCCTACCCCGGAGGGTGGAGCGGGATGCGTGTACGAGCACTGCTCACGGCGGCGATGCTGCTGACCGCGGCGGCCTGCACCGGAGGGCACCCCACCACGCCCGACCAGGTGTCCCTGACCTGGTGGGACCACTTCACCCACTCCCCCATGGCCGACCAGGCCGTGGACCACCTGCTGGCGCGCTACGAGCGGGAGCACCCGGGGGTGCGGGTCGAGCGCAGGTCGATGTCGCCCGAGGAGTTCCGGGACGCGCTCGTCCGGGCGACCGCCGCCGGCACCTTCCCCGACGTCGCGGCCGTCGACTCGCCGGACCTGCCCCGGCTCGCCGGGCGGGGCGCGCTCGCCGACCTCACCGGGCGGTTCGCCGACTGGCCGCTGACCGACCGGTTCCTGGACCCGGTGCGCGAGAGCGCCACCCACGACGGCAGGTTCTACGGCGTCCCGCTGCGCAGCACCACGACGGCGCTGGTCTACGACCGGGCGGTGTTCGAGCGGGCCGGCGTGGCCGGGCCCCCGGCCACCTGGGCGGACCTGCGCGCCACGGCCCGCGCGCTGACCGGCGGCGACCGGGCGGGGCTGTGCTTCCCGGCCGTGGGCGAGGATCTGACCGCGACGTTCCTGCCGGTGCTGTGGCAGGCGGGCGGGGACGTGGCGGACCTCGGCGCGCCGGCCGGTGTCGACGCCCTCGCCCACCTGCGCGGGCTGGTCGACGACCTCGGCGCGCCGGCGGACCTGCCGGGGTGGAGCGCCGACGAGGTCGCGCGGCGGTTCGCCGACGGGCGGTGCGCCATGGTGGTCGCCGGGCCCGGCTCGATCCCGGTGTTCAACCAGGCCGGCCTGGACTGGGCGGCGGTGCCGCTGCCCGCCGGCGACGCGGGCACGGCGACGGCCCTGGGCGGGCAGACGTGGGTGGTGGGCCGGGGCAGCGGGCACGTCGACCAGGCGTGGGACCTGCTCGCCTGGCTCGCCGAGACCCGCGACAACGCCACCGAGTTCGGCGGCGGGCTGGGGGCGCTGCCCAACCGGACCGACACGGTGGACGACCTGGCCTGGCAGTGGGACCCGAACCTGGCGGGGTTCGCGGGGCCGCTGGCGACCGCGCGCAGCCGGACCGCGTACGGGGCGAGGTACGCGGAGGTCTCGGCGGTGATCAGCGGGGCGGTGGCCGACGTGCTGGCCGGGCGGCGGGAGCCGGCCGAGGCGGCGAGCGGGGCGGGGGCGGAGGTCGGTCGGTTGCTGGGGTGAGGGCGGGTGGGGGCGTGGCGGAGCGCGGGCCGCGTGTCACACCCACGCGCCCGCGCCCACCCTCGTCACGCAGCCCGCACAACCCCTCACCCCATCGGGTAACCCCAGGCGTCCCCACGGGAGGACAACGCCCTGACCAGGGATGATCTCGGTAGCTCCGGGTAGTCCGGCCCCATGCGGAACACAGCTCCCGTGCGCGGCCCGACCGCGTCCGACACCGGGCGGTTCAGCCGGGCGCAGCTGCTCGCGCTCGTGGTCGGCGTGCTCCAGATCGTCATGGCGTCGATCCCCTTCCTGCCCATGGGCGAGGGCACGAACCACACGTTGTACGTCTGCACCGGCCTGGCGGGCGTCGCGCTCGCCTGGCGCCACCACCACGCCCGCTGCTACGGCGTCGGCCTGCTCCTGCTCTACGGTCGGCTGTTCATCACCGACGCGGGCGACACCGGTCCCTTCGGCCTGCCGACCCTGGAGACCTTGGCGTACGGGCGGGCGGCGGTGGCGGGTCTGGTGATCGTCCTCATCCCGGCGTTCAAGCGGCGGTAGTCGCCCGAGGTCAGCGTGCCGTCGGGGTGGAAGCGCAGCTTGGGGTCGTGGCTGCCGGCGATCGACTCGAACATCGCCCGGTCCGCCGTGGTGGTGGGCCGCCAGTACATGTGGGCGCCGTGGGTGACGCCCATGTCCAGGGACATCATGGTCGCCACGGCCCGGTCGTAGCGGAGGTCGCTCAGCGCCCGCCCGCCGGAGGCGTGGATGTCGAACACGTCGTGGTCGCCGGTCAGCGGGCGCAGCGCGCCGCGGCGGTCGTAGCCGTGCACGACGCCTTCGCGCACCACGTACTCGCCGCGCCGCTCGAACGCGGCCATCTTCTCGCGCAGCGCGTCGAACTCGACCCGCCGCTGGTCGTAGCGCCGCAGGAGGCGGTCGCCGAGGTCGTGCCGGGGTAAGGCGGGCGGGAAGTAGCCGACCAGGCCGCGGTGGCCGGCCGACGCGCCCAGCCGCACGTCCAGGTCGTCGATGGTCTTGGCCTTGACGGCCTCCGGTTTGGGCAGCGCGCCCGCGCGCAACCAGGCCACCGCGTGCGGGTTCGTGGCCCGCACGTCGATGACCAGGTCCTGCTCCGCGGCCACCTGCTGGAACTTGCGGGCGTGCTCGGTGGGCATGCCGAAGACGGGCTCCACCGAGGCCAGGGGAAAGAGGAGATCAGTGCGCACGGGTATTAAGGTCCGCCCTCAACGCGGGTGCACCGGCGGCGCGGTTCAGGTTGGCTGTCCCCCGTGACCCCTGACTCGTTGATCGGCCTGTTGGCGGAACCGGAGCGGTTGCGCGTGGTGGCGGCGCTCGTGCTGGGCGCGCGCACGAGCGCCGAGGTCGTCGACGCGACCCGGTTGGACGGCCGGGGTGTGGAGGCCGCGCTGCGCCGGCTGCGGACCGCCGGCCTGGTGGTGGGCGACGCGGCGGGACTGCGGGTGCGCGAGGAGCTGTTCGAGGAGGCCACCCGGGTCGAGCGGGCGAACCGGGTCCGGGAGGACCCGTTCCTCCGCGGGGAGCGGCTGGTGAGGCTCCCGGCGCAGCGCGAGCGCAGGCGGGCGGTCCTCGAACAGGTGAGCACCGCGTTCGAACCCGGTCGGCGCTACGCCGAGCGGGACGTGGTGGCGGTGCTGCGGACGTGGTGCGAGGGCGGCGAGGTCGACCACGTGACCGTGCGCCGGTACCTGGTCGACGAGGGCCTGCTCGACCGGGCCGGCGGGGAGTACTGGCGCTCGGGCGGCCCGGTCGAGGTGTGAGCGGGGCCGGTCAGCCGAACGTGTCGGGGTCCGGGCCGGTGCGCAGGCCGCGGTCGAGGCCCTTGACCCGGTCCAGGTCGTCCTGGCCGAGCTCGAAGTCGAAGATCCGGGAGTTCTCCGCGATGCGGCTCGGCGTCACCGATTTGGGGATGACGACGTTGCCCAGCTGCACGTGCCAGCGCAGCACCACCTGGGCGGGCGTGCGGCCGTGCTCCTCCGCGAGGGAGGTGATCACCGGGTCGGCGAGCAGGTCGCCGCCCTGGGCCAGCGGGCTCCACGCCTCGGTGGCGATGTCGTGCGCCCGGTGGAACGCGCGCAGCTCCTCCTGCTGGAGCCACGGGTGCAGCTCCACCTGGTTGAGCACGGGCACCTCGCCGGTGGCCTCGATGACGCGCTCCAGGTGCGCGGGCTGGAAGTTGGACACGCCGACGGCGCGGACGCGGCCGTCGGCGAGCAGCTTGCCCAGCGCCCGCCAGCTGTCGACGTAGCGGTCCTGACCCGGCGCGGGCCAGTGGATCAGGTACAGGTCCAGCCGCTCCAGGCCGAGCTTGCCCAGGCTGGTGTCGAACGCGCGCAGCGCCTCGTCGTAGCCCTGGTGGGAGTTCCACAGCTTGGTGGTCACGAACAGCTCGTCGCACGGGAGGCCGGAATCGGCCAGGGCGCGCCCCACGGGCTCCTCGTTGCCGTAGGCGGCGGCGGTGTCGATGCTCCGGTAGCCGACCCGCAACGCCTCGGTCACCGCGGCGTGGGTGTCCTCAGTGGACACCTGGAAGACGCCGAAGCCGAGCTGCGGCATGGTGACGCCGTTGTTCAGGGTGATGCTCCTCGTCATGGGTCCATCATGCCCCTTGTCAAGGGTTCCCACGTGCCGGGAGGCGTTGACCCGGAGCCGGCCGCGCTGGTCGGATCGTCCCCGTGAACGCATTCCCCGGTGTGACGAACGTCGAGGTGACGATCGCCATCCGCCTGTCCGCCGCCCCGTCCCGCGCGGTGGAGGACGCCGAGCGGCTCGCCGACGCGCTGCGGGCCGCGCTGGACCTGCCCGAGGCGGAGGTCGTGGTCGGGTCGCCGGTGCGCGAGCTGCCGGTTCGCGAGCTGCCGGGGCGCCGGGCGGAACCCGCGCTGCGCGTCCTGGTCGACTCGCGGCGCGTGCTGCGCCGGGGGCGGTCGGTGGAGCTGACCAGGTTGGAGTTCGACCTGCTGCACCACCTGTGCACGCACCCCCGCCAGGTGCACCGGCGGGCGGCGCTGATGAACACCGTGTGGGGCGGGACGAGCACCGTGGACACCCGGACGGTGGACGTGCACGTGCGCCGGTTGCGCCGCAAGCTCGGCGACGCGGCCTCGTTCATCACCACCGTGCGCGGCGTGGGCTACCGGGTGGAGGGCACGGCGGACGTGGTGGTGGAGCGGGACGCCCTGGCCGGCTGAGGGCGCGGCCGGGTCCCACGACCCGGGACCGCGGCAACGGGAACCCGGCCGCCGAGACGTCGGGCGACCGGCCGTCCACCGCGTGGTCCGGCGCGGCGCGCCAGCGGGTGGTACCCGGGGAAGCGGTGGTTACACCCGCGTTCCCCGGGTAGCTCACTTTCATGGGTTTCGAAAGAGCGGTGGTGACCGGCGGCGCCGGTTTCCTGGGTTCGCACGTGTGCGAAGCGCTGCTGGCGGGCGGTGCGCGGGTGGTGTGCGTGGACGACTTCCGCACCGGCTCGCCCGCCAACCTGCCCGAGGACCCGGGGCTGGACGTGGTCGTCGCGGACGTGTGCGACCCGCTCGACGTGCCCGGCCCGGTCGACCTGGTCCTGCACCTGGCGTGCCCGGCCTCCCCCGTCGACTACCTGCGGATGCCGGTCGAGACGCTCAGGACCGGCGCGCTGGGCACGCAGCACGCGCTGGACCTGGCGCGGGCCAACGGCGCCCGCGTCGTCGTCGCCTCCACCAGCGAGGTCTACGGCGACCCGCTGGAGCACCCCCAGCGCGAGACCTACTGGGGCAACGTCAACCCGATCGGCCCGCGCAGCGTCTACGACGAGGCCAAGCGCTACGGCGAGGCGCTGACGTGCGCGTACGCCCGCGAGTACGGCGTGGACGCGGGCATCGTGCGCATCTTCAACACCTACGGCTCGCGGATGCGCCCCGACGACGGGCGGATGGTGCCGACGTTCCTGCGCCAGGCCCTCGCCGGCGAGCCGCTGACCGTGCACGGCGACGGGCGGCAGACCCGCTCGCTGTGCCACGTGGACGACCTGGTGCGCGGCCTGCTGGCGATGGCGGGCAGCGACCACCTCGGCCCGGTCAACCTCGGCAACCCCGAGGAGGTCACCGTGCTGGAGGTCGCCCGCCGGATCGTCGAGTTCACCGGCAGCGCGTCGCGGGTCGAGCACGTGGGGGCCATGACCGACGACCCCCGGCGGCGCAGGCCGGACATCTCCCGGGCCCGCGAGCTGCTGGGGTGGGAGCCCCGGATCGCGCTGGCCGAGGGCCTGCGGCGGTCGTTCGACCGGCACCTCGTCGGGTAGGCGGGCCGGGGGCCGGGCCGGTCGGACCGGTCGGTCCACACAGGAGCGAAAGGGGAACGCCGTGCGCGTGCTCGGCATCAACGCGATCTTCCACGACCCCGCCGCGGCCCTCGTGGTCGACGGGCAGGTGGTCGCGGCCGCGGAGGAGGAGCGCTTCTCCCGGCGCAAGCACGGCAAGCGGCCGGTGCCCTTCTCCGCGTGGGAGCAGCCCGAGCTGGCCGCCCGCTGGTGCCTGGAGCGGGCCGGGCTGACGCCGGCCGACCTGGACGCGGTCGCCTACTCCTACGACCCGGACCTGGTGGAGCCCGGCGACGTGCCGTGGGAGGACCTGCGCACCGAGTACGCCCGCCGCGCCCCGTACTTCCTGGCCACCGCCCTGCCGGGCCTGGACCCGGCGATCGTGCGGTTCGTGCCGCACCACGTGGCGCACGCGGCGTCCGCGGGCCTGGCCGCGCCCTACGGCGGCGACTGCGCCGTGCTGGTCAACGACGGCCGCGGCGAGTGCCGCTCGCACCTGGCGGGCAGCTACCGCGACCACCGGCTGGAGACGCTGGCCGCGCAGCACCTGCCCCACTCCCTGGGCCTGTTCTACGAGGACCTGACCGAGCACCTGGGCTTCCTGCGCTCCAGCGACGAGTACAAGGTGATGGCGCTGGCCTCCTACGCCGAGCCCCGGCACCTGGACCTGATGCGCGAGCACGTCCGCGCCACCGAGGACGGCGGGTTCGCGATCACGCCGCTGGACTGGGCGACCCTGGCCAAGGAGCGCGAGCCGCACGAGGACGTGACCCGGGAGCACGCCGAGCTGGCGGCGAGCGTGCAGGTGCGGCTGGAGGAGGTCCTGCTGGACCTCGCCCGGTGGCTGCACGAGCGCACCGGGCACCGACGGCTGACCATGGCCGGCGGCGTGGCGCTGAACTGCGTGGCGAACACGCGGATCTTCGCCGAGGGCCCGTTCGAGGAGGTCTGGGTGCAGCCGGCCGCCGGCGACGCGGGCACCGCGCTCGGCGCGGCGCTGACCGTGGTCGCCGACGCGGGCGAGCCCGCCGGGGCGATGCCGGGCGCCGACCTGGGGCGCTCCTGGACCGACGACGAGATCCGGGAGTACCTGGACCGGGCCGCGATCGCCTACGAGGAGCCCGGGGACGTGGCCGTCGCGGTGGCCGAGGCGCTGGCCGAGGACCGGGTCGTGGCGTGGTTCCAGGGCCGCAGCGAGTACGGCCCGCGCGCGCTGGGCCGCCGCTCGCTGATGGCCCACCCCGGCAAGGAGGAGAACCTGGTCCGGCTCAACGAGGTCAAGGGCCGGGAGCAGTTCCGGCCGATCGCGCCGATGGTGCTGGCCGACCGCGCGCACGAGCTGTTCGAGCGCGGACCGCTCCCCAGCCCCTACATGCTGTTCGTGCACGACGTGAAGCCCGAGTGGCGCGACCGCATCCCGGCCGTGGTGCACGTGGACCACACCGCCCGCGCCCAGACCGTGGACCCGGCGGACGAACCGCTGGTGGCGCGCGTGCTCACCGAGTTCGAGCGGCGCACCGGCCTGCCCGTGGTGGTCAACACCAGCCTGAACACCGCCGGGCGGCCCATGGTCGACGACCCGCGTGACGCGCTGGAGTGCTTCGGCTCGGCGCCGGTGGACCTGCTCGCGATCGGCCGGTTCGTGGTGCGGCGATGAGCGCGGCGGCGAACCCCGGCGCGGGCGTGGACTACGCGGTGGTCGTCCCGACCGTGGGCAGGCAGAGCCTGGCCGTGGTGCTGGACGCGCTGGAGCACGGCTCCGGCCCGCCGCCGCGCGAGGTGATCGTGGTCGACGACCGGCCCGACCCCGGCCCGCTGCCCGCCACGCGCTCGGCGCGCGTGCTGCGCTCCGGCGGCCGCGGCCCCGCCGCCGCGCGCAACGCCGGGTGGCGCGCGGCGTGCTGCGAGTGGGTGGTGTTCCTCGACGACGACGTGCTGCCGCCGCCGGACTGGAAGGCCCGGCTGGTCGCCGACCTGGCGTGGCTGGGCCTGGAGGTGGGCGCGTCGCAGGCGCGGATCACCGTGCCGCTGCCCGCCGACCGGCGGCCGACCGACTGGGAGCGCAACACCGCCGGGCTGGCGACCTCGAAGTGGATCACCGCCGACATGGCCTACCGGCGGGCGGCCCTGGTGCGCAGCGGCGGGTTCGACGAGCGCTTCCCCCGCGCCTACCGCGAGGACACCGAACTGGCGCTGCGCGTCCAGCGGCACGGGTACCGGGTGGTCACCGGCGAGCGCGTGACCACGCACCCGGTGCGGGAGGCCGACTTCCTCGTCAGCGTGCGGCAGCAGCGCGGCAACGCCGACGACGCGCTGGTGCGCCGCCTGCTCGGGCCGGGCTGGCGCGAGCAGTTCGGCGGCGCGCGCGGCCGGCTGCCCCGGCACGCCGCGACCACCGCGGCCGCCGTCCTGGCGGTGCTGTGCGGGGTGCTCGGGGCGCGGAGGGCGGCGCTGCTGCTCGGCGGCGCGTGGGCCGGGCTGACCGCGAAGTTCGCCCTCGACCGCATCGCGCCCGGCCCGCGCACGCGCGAGGAGGTGGTGAAGATGCTGGTGACCAGCGCCGCCATCCCGCCCGCCGCGTGCCTGCACCGGGTGCTCGGCGAGCTCCGCCACCGCGGTGTGCGGTCGACGGGCGCCGCCGACGTGGTCGACCCGCACGCCGAACGGCGGCCGGTGGTGCGGCGGTGAGGGTCCTGGTGCTGCGCGCGCTCGGCCTGGGCGACCTGCTCACGGCCGTGCCCGCGCTGCGCGGGCTGCGCCGCGCCCACCCCGGCGCGGAACTGGTCCTGGCCGCGCCCGCCTGGCTGGCCGACGCGGTGGCGCGGATCGACGCGGTCGACCGGCTGCTGCCCACCGAGGGGCTGGCCCCGATCGACTGGGAGGCGGTCGACCGGGCCGCGCCGGACCTCGCGGTCAACCTGCACGGGCGTGGGCCGCGGAGCACCGGGCTGCTGCGGGCCACCCGGCCACACCGGCTCATCACGCACGGCGCGCACGTGCCGTGGGTGGACCGGCAGCACGAGGTGGTGCGGTGGTGCCGACTGCTGGCGCAGTTCGACATCGCGTGCGACCCGGACGACCTGCGCCTGCCGCCCCGACCGGCCACCGGCGCCGTCGTGGTGCACCCCGGCGCCAGCCACGGCGCCCGCCGCTGGCCCGCGGAGCGGTTCGCGGAGGTCGCGGCGGCCCTGGGCCCGGACGTGGTGGTCACCGGCAGCCCCGCCGAGGAGCGGTTGGTGCGGGAGGTGGCGCGGGGCGGGCGCACCCGCACGGGCGACCTGGCCGGCCTGCTGGACCTGGTGGCGGGCGCCCGCCTGGTGGTGTGCGGCGACACGGGCGTGGCCCACGTCGCCACCGCGTACGGCACGCCGTCGGTGGTGCTGTTCGGGCCGGTGTCGCCGGCCGACTGGGGACCGCGCGCCCCGGGACCGCACGCGGTGCTGTGGCGCGGGCGGACCGGCGACACGTTCGCCGACGAGCCGGACCCGGGTCTGCTGGACATCGGCGTCGACGAGGTGTTGGCGGCCGCACGAGCACTGTCGGGAGGTGGACCGTGGCCAGGATCGGCGTCGTCGGCGCGGGCTATGTCGGGTTGACCACCGCGGCGTGCTTCGCGCGCCTCGGGCACGAGGTGGTGTGCGCGGACGTGGAGCCCGCCAAGGTCGCGGCGCTGTCCCGGGCCGAGGTCGGCGCGCACGAGCCGGGCCTGCCCGAACTCGTCGGGGAGGGCGTGCGGGGCAAGCGCTTGCGCTTCGTGCTGGGCAACGACGAGGCGCTGTCCGGGGTGGACTTCGTGTTCGTGTGCGTGCCCACGCCGACCGGCGCGGACGGCGCGGCCGACCTGGTCGCCGTGCACGCGGTGCTGCGCGAGGCGCGGGACGCGGTGCGGCCGGGCTGCGTGGTGGTGCTCAAGTCCACGGTGCCGCCGGGGACCGCCGAGCGGGTCGCCGGGGTGCTGGGCCGCGAGGACGTGGGGGTGGTGTCCAACCCGGAGTTCCTGCGCGAGGGGCACGCGGTGGACGACTTCCTGCGGCCCCAGCGGGTCGTGGTGGGCGCCGCCGGCCCGTCGGGCGAGGAGGCCGCGCGGCGCGTGGTCGGGCTCTACGAGGGCACGGGCGCGCCGGCGGTGATCACCGGCAGCACGAGCGCGGAGCTGGTGAAGTACGCCAGCAACTGCTTCCTGGCCATGAAGCTGTCCTACGTCAACAGCCTGGCCGAGCTGTGCGAGCGGGTCGGCGCGGACATCTCGGACGTCACCGAGGGCATGTCGCTGGACGACCGGATCGGCGCGGCGTTCCTGGAACCGGGTCCCGGCTGGGGCGGTTCGTGCTTCCCCAAGGACACCAGGGCGCTGCTGTCCGCCGCGGAGGACGCGCGGGTGGACTTCCCGCTGCTGCGCGCGACCATCGGCACGAACGGCCACCAGGCGCGGCGCGTGGTGGACCTGGTGCGCTCGGCGGTCGGACCGCTGCGCGGCGCCCGCCTGGGGCTGCTGGGGCTGACGTTCAAGGCGGGCACGGACGACCTGCGCGACTCCCCCGCGCTGGCGGTGGCCGCGCTGCTGGCGGAGGAGGGCGCGCGCCTGGTCGGGTACGACCCGTGCGTGGGCCGGGACTGCGGGCCGGTACGGGTGCTGGCCTCGGCGGAGGAGGTGGCGCGGGACGCGGACGGGCTGCTGGTGCTGACCGAGTGGCCGGAGTTCGCCGAGCTGGACTGGCCCGCGCTGGCGGGCGCGGTGCGGCGGCGGGTCATCGTCGACACCCGCACCCTGCTGCCGGTGGACAAGGTCGTGGAGGCGGGCTTCCACCTGGTGACCCTGGGGCGGCGGGCGGCGGCGTGACCGGGGTCGGCGGGCTCCTCCCGATGGAGCCCGCCTGCACCACGTCCCCCGCGCCACCCGCCACGACGTTGACCGTCACCGGCGACCGCGCCGCCCGCCACACGACCACGAGCAGGGCCGTCTGCGTGAGCAGCGCCAGGCACCCGACCGCCCACAGCAACGCGGTGAGCACCGACCCGTCCACCACCACTGGTCCCTCCACCCTCCCGGCGCTGATCGTTGCCGCTAGCGTGGGGCGGTCCCGGGACGTCCCGACAGCGCGGGGACGCTTCCCGGACGGGGAGGGGGACCGGTGGAACCGTCCGCGCAGGAGCGCGCCTTCGGCGCGGAGGTGGAGCGCCGCCGAGCCGCCGCCGGGGTGACCCAGGAGTGGGTGGGCAGGCGGATCGGCCTGTCGCGGGCCAAGGTGTCCGAGATCGGCCACGGCGTCTTCCTGCCCAGCGGGCAGGCGCTGGACGCGCTGGTCACCGCGCTGGCCATGGACCGGGAGCGGGCCGCCGAGCTGTGACGGGCGGCGCGCGAGGGCCGCGAGGCGCGCCGCCGGGCGGAGCGGGCCGACCGGCACCCGGTGCCCGAGGACTGGTCGGCGCTGCCGGTCCTGCCCGCCGACGTGCGGTCGCTGCTGGAGGCCCAGGAGCAGGCGGCGCGGGAGATGCCCTACCGGCTGCGGGGCGCGCGCACGCCCTCCCTGGACACCGTCTACGTGCGGCAGGAGCTGGGGACGGGCACCGAGGAGGCGCATGAGGAGCACCGGGCCGAACCCGAGCTGGACGAACGCGGCCTGCTGCGCGAGCGCGCCGCCCCGAAGCCCCGGCTGACCGTGCGCCCGCCGGCCCGGACGGTCCAGGAGGCGCTGGACGACGACCAGCACCTGCTGGTGACCGGTGGTCCGGGCCAGGGGAAGTCGACCCTGTCGCTGCGCCTGGCGGGTGAGCTGGCCGCGCGGTGGCTGGGCGGGACCGAGCCGCCGCCGCTGACCGAGGTCGTGCTCCCCCTGCGGCTGACGGCGCGCGAGCTGGCCAAGCGCCTCGACCTGCCGTTCCCGAGGGCGCTGGTGGAGAGCACCCGCGCGGACTACGGCTCGCTGCTGTGGTCCGAGGTCGAGCCCGACCGGCTGACCGGCCGGGTGGCGGGGTGCCGGTGGCTGCTGCTGGTCGACGGCCTGGACGAGGTCGCCGACCCCGACGACCAGGCACTGCTGGTCCAGGTGCTGGGGCGCTGCGCGCGGGCCGGGACGCCGTACCGGGTGGTGGTGACCACCCGGCCGATCGCGGGCACGGTCCTGGCCCCGCTCCAGCGGGTGTCCGCCGCCCGGTACGAGTTGCAGCCGTTCGACGAGGAGGCGTTCCGGCGGTTCGCGTGCCGGTGGTTCGAGGACGCGCCGGAGCGGGCCGACCGCTTCGTGCGGCAGACGCGGGAGGCGCACCTCGACGAGCTCGTGCGCGTGCCGCTGCTGGCCACCATCGCCGCGATCGTCTTCGAGCAGCACGGCGACCGCCCGCTGCCCGACAACCAGTACGAGCTGTACGAGGCGTACCTGGGCTACCTGCTCGCCGCGCACGACACCCCGCCCTGCCCGTTCGACCACCTGCGCGACGAGCTGCTGGAGCACCTGGGCCGCGTGCGGCTGGAGACCGACACGTCCCTGGTGGCGGCCGCCCGCGAGTGGGTCTCGGCGCGGGTGGCGGTGGTGCGGGTCGGGTGGGCCGAGGAGCTGATGTCGTTCCTGACCGCGGTCGGGCCCCTGGTGCACCGGGGTGACGACCTGCGCTTCCTGCACCACAGCTTCGCCGAGCACCTGGCCGCCACCGCTCGGGCCCGGGAGCTGCCGCCGGCGTTCGACGCGGGGGACGACGACTTCGCGGCTTTGGTGCACGCGGCTTTGCAGGACGAGCGGGGACGCCACGCCCGCGCCGTGCTCCTCCACTACACCCGCCTGCGGCCGGACCAGGCGGACCGGGTGGTGGGGTGCCTGCACGAAGGCGGCGACACGCACCACGTGCTGCTGGCCAGGCTGTTGGCCCAGCACCTGCCGGCCTCCCCCGGGGTCGTCGACCGGTTCCTGGCCACGGCCCGGGGCTGGGCGATGACCTCGCGGTACCGCAGCACGCAGATCCTGGGCTACGCCAGCCGGGTGGCCCACCACCCGGGGCTGGGGCTGTGGTTGCTGGGGGTCCTGCGCGACGAGAACGCCCCGTGGGCCTCGCGGGTCGAGGCGGCCACCGCCCTGGCCACCCGGTTGCACACCGGTAGCGAGCCCGAGGCGGTGGCGCTGCTGTGCTCGGCGGTCGAGGACCCGGCCGTCGGCCTGGCGAGCCGGCTCGGCGCCGCCGAGTCGCTGACCCACTGCGGATCACCGGAGCGCGGAACCGCCGAGCGGGGTCTGCGGGCGGTGCTGGCGGACCGGTTCGCCACGGCGGCGGAGTGCCGCACGGCGGCCGTGGTGCTGGCGGGCCTCGGCCAGGCCGGTCGTGCTGACGCGATCGACGCCCTGCTGGGCTTGCTGGACGACCCGCTCCTGCCGAACGCGGACCTGGTCGAGGTCGCGACCGGGCTGATCGAAGTCGACGTCGCGTTCCACCAGCGCTGCGCCGAGGTGTTCCGGGCGGTGCTGCGTGATCCGGTCAGGTCGATGCAGGGATGCGATGACGCCGCCATCGCCCTGGCCACGCTGGGTCCGCAGCACCTGGAGCACGCCGCAGCGGACCTCACCGAACTGATCAACCGAAAAGCGCCGCGCTACGAGCACAACCGCGTATACGCCGCCCAGATCCTGGGCAAGCTCGGACCGCAGCACCGTGCCACCGCCGCACAGCACCTGCGCACCATGCTGGCGGACCCCCTCCTGCTGCACTGGCACCGCACCATCCTGGTGGCACTGAGCGACCTGGACCCCCACGGCCGGGAGTACGCGGCGCACGGCCTGCGACAGGTGGTCGACGACCACGAGTCGGACGACAACGGCGTCTACTGGGCGATCGACGCGCTGCTGGGCCTGGGTCCGGAGTACCACCCGGAGGCGGTGCGGGCACTGCTGCGCCTCGCCGACGACCCGCTGGTCACCGGCTTCGAACGCGCTTCGGCGCTCAGGCGACTCGCCGAACTCGGCGAACCGCACCGAGAGCAGGCCATCGGCCGGATGCGCGCCGAACTCGCCGATGCGGACCTCAGGCCGTCGGTGCGGCTCCACGCGGCCACCCACTTGGAGCAGATCAGCCCCGAATTCCACCCGGAGATCGTCGCTCAGTTGCTCCGGGTGCTCACCGTGGATCCACCGCGACAGGACGCTGTCGACATCTGGCGGTTGCTGACCGCGCTCGACAACCGGTACGCCGAAGTGGCGAGTGGAGCACTCGCCCGACTCGCCATCCCCGTGGAGGAGAACACCCGGGGGATGATCATCTACGAACCCGTCCGGAGCGTCGGCGGGAACGACCGCGAAACCATGGTCGAGGAACTGGTGCGCGTCGTCGCGGACCCCACGCGGTCCGTGCTGAGCAGGGACCGCGCCACGTACGCCCTGGCGTGCCTGGACCACAGGGTCCACCCCCTTCTGCTGGACACCATCATCGGCTTGTGGGGGTCGGAACCGGACCGTGGCGATTCCCTCACCCTGATGACCTTCAACTTCCTCAACACCGCTCGCTCGATACGCGAACGGCTGGCCCGGCACCTCCACGACGTGGTCGAGGACCCCGGTACCGACAGCGAGCACGTGGCCCGCGCGGCAGCGGTGCTCGACGACCTCGGCGAGCTGGACGGGGCGACCACCGACATCCTGCGCGGGATCGCGGCAGATCCCTTGGCCGAGCCCCCTGTGCGCAAGATGGTGGCAGACCTGCTCCTGCCCACCGGACCGACAGCGTCTGCCGAGACAACGCTGAACGACGACAACGCGACGTGTGAATCCAGGTTCGAAGCGGCCGAACTGCTCACCAGGCTGCGCGACCACACCCACGACGGGGCGATCCGGGAACTGGAGCGCCAAGCGGCCGACACCCACCTGGTGCCCGTCAAGCGGAGCCGGGCGTTGATGAGGCTGGTGCGACTCGGCGCACCGGTCGACAGCGCGACGGAGCGCCTGCGCCAGGTCTTGGCCGACGAGGACGCCGAGGTGGGTGAGCGGTGCAAGGCCGCAGAAGACCTGGTGCGGCTCGACAGGTCGTACTGGGACAGCAGCGTCGCGCAACTCCGCCGGTTGCTCCTCTCACCCGGGACGACGCCGGACGAACGAGCCGGCCTCGTCGTAGGTCTCGACGGCCTCAACGCCCTCCGGTTCGGAGAGGAGGACTCCCTGGCCCTCCCGGTCGTGCACCACCCCGGTGCCGCCGGTCATGCCCGCCGGGCCATGGTCCAACTCCTCTCCGACCGGACCTGGAAGTCCGCTCAACACGACCTGTTGGGCGATATCACCCTCCCCATCAACCAGCGATTACCGCTGTCGCGCGACCCGGTGCTGTCCGAACAGGCGATCACGGTGGTCCGTGATGTGCTGACGGCGCCCGAATCCCCACCCGAGGAACGTGCTTCAGCCGCGAACGCGCTGGCCCGCCTCCCTTCTGGATCAACTTCCGAGGCCGAAGCGGTGCTGGCCGGGATGACCTCCCGGTTCCCCGCCTGGAGGGCACTGGCCAAGCTGGGCTCGGCCCACCGGCGGCAAGCGCTGGAGGACGCCCTGAGCCTGGTGGCCGACGGGACAACACCCCGGCACACCCGCTTCCGGGCCGCCGAGCTGGTGGACGACCTGTGCGCCACCCCGCCCGCACCGGTCGTCGACTTCCTGACCGAGGTGGTCGCCGACGAGCGAGCCGCCACCCGCCTGCGCGGCAAGGCGATGTCCATCCTCCGCCCCGTTCACGGCTTGGCCGGGCTCCGCGCGCTCCGCGACGACGAGCGCACCCCACCCGCAGCGCGCCGGCAGGCGTCCACCCTGCTCCTCGACTTCCTCCCGGAGGACCGCGCCCGGGGCGCGGCGGTGCTGTGGTCCATCGCCACCGACCACGCCCACCGCCCCGCGTTGCGGCGCGCGGCGGCAGCGGACCTCGCCCTGTTCGGCACCGCCGGGCGCACCAGGGCCGCCGAGGTGGCGCGGGCGATGGCCGAGGACCCCGACCTGCCGACGACAACCCGGATCGCCGCCGCCCGCCTGCTCGGGCGAACCGCCCGCAGCCGACGACGGGACGTGCTCACCATGCTCCGCGAGCTGGCCGGAACCGACCACCCCCTGCACCGCCTGCTCGCCCTGCGGGCGATCGGCGCGTTCGCCCCCTTGGAGGCGGCGCCACTGCGCGCCATGACCCGGGACCGCGCCCTCCCGCCGGTCGCCCGCCTGCGCTGCGCCGAAGCCCTCCTCCTCGTCCACCGGGAGCACCGCGAGAGCGCCGCGCTCGCGGCCCGCGACGTGGCGTTCGACGACACCGTGCCGTGGCACGTCCGCGCGCACGCCGCCCGCGACCTCGCCCGCTGGAGCGAAGTGCTCCGCGAGGACGCCCGCGAACTCCTCCGCACCCTGCCGAGCTGACCCCGCGCCCGGGATCGGCCGGACCGAAGAGGTGGACCAGTGAGCCCCGACCGAGCCCACGCGCCCGACCGCCCGGTCCTGCTGCGCGGCGGCACCGTGGTGAGCGTCGACGCCGCGCGCCGCGTATCGAGGCCGTCGACGCGGGGGTGACCACGGTCGTCGACCGGTCGCACGGGCTGCGGACCACCGAGCACGCCGAAGCCGCCGTGGACGCGTTGCGGAGCGTGCCGGGGCGGTTCGTGCCGGCGTACGGCAACACCCACCGGCCGCCTGGGGTGTGGGCGACCCGGGGCGCGACGGCGAGTTCGGCAGCGTCGAGGTGGGCCGCGGGGCCGACCTGGTGGTGCTCGATCACGACCTGGCGTTCCCGCTGCTCCACCCGCACGGCCACATCGTGTTCCCAGGCGCAGCGCGACCACCTCCACACCGCCCTGGTCGGCGGGCGGGTGGTGAAGCGCGAGCACCGCCTGGTGGGGGTCGACCTCCAGGCGGTGCGGCGCGCGGTGGAGCACCTGCGGCGCGGCATCGGCGAGGCGGCGTGGCAGGAGGGCGTGGACCTGCCGGTCTAGCTTCGCCGGTCCCAGCGGAAGAACCGGAGGGACAGGGCGACGCCCACCGCGGTCCAGCCGGCCAGCGACAGCGCCGCCAGGCCGACCTGCCCGCCGGCGCCGCCCCACGCCTCCCGCACCAGCACGCCCAGGCCGCTGCCGGGCAGGAGCAGCAGGCGCTGGTCGGGGTCCGGGGCCAGGGCGGGCAGCACCCCGGCCACCATGGCGAAGAAGAACGGCGCCGTGGTGATCTGGGCCAGCTCCGCCGTGCCGGTCAGGCCGCTGGTGGCGACCCCGGCCGCGCAGGTCATGGCGGTGCCGCCGAGCAGGGCGAGCAGCACCAGCTCGGGGCGCTCGGGCACCGGCGCGCCCGCCGCGAGGCTGATGCCCAGCAGCACCAGCGACTGCGCCAGGCCCAGCAGCACCACGGGCAGCAGCACGCCGGTCAGCACCACGGCGTCCGACGCCGCGCCGGTGCGCAGCCGCTTCAGGTACAGGTCCTGGCGGCGGGCGGTCAGGGCGGTCGTCACCGTCACGTAGACGGAGAAGCCGAACCCGAACAGCAGCTGGAGGGCGATGACCATCGGCCAGCTGTCGGGTTCCTCGACGTTCAGCGCGAAGAACGCGCCCGCGCCCAGCGGCATGAGCACGGCCAGCGCGGCGGCCGTGCGGTTGCGCAGCAGGAGCTTCAGCTCGGCCACGCCCAGGGCGGCGATCACGCGGCCACCCCCACCCGGAACGACCGGCTGCGCGCGGCGTGGAAGACGTCCTCCAGCGACGCGTGGTGGGCGCGCACGCGCCCCAGCCGCACGTCCGCCGCGCCCGCCCACGCCAGCAGCACCGCCAGGTCCTCCTGGAGCTCCCGGGTGCGCACCTCCACCCGCCCCGACGGCTCGTGCACGACGTCGCCCAGCAACATCGGCAGCGCGTCCACCCCCAGTGGCTCGGGCAGGTCGAACGAGATCCGCGCCGGCTGCCCGGCCAGCACGTCCACCAGCGTCCCGGACACCGCCACCACCCCCTCGTGCAAGATCGCCAGCCGGTGGGCCAGCGATTCGGCCTCCTCCAGGTAGTGCGTGGTCAGCACGATGGTCGTGCCCTCGCGCAGCAGCCCGCGCACCACCTCCCAGGTGCGCTGCCGCGACTCCGGGTCCAGGCCGGTGGTCGGCTCGTCGAGGAACAGCAGCTCGGGCCGGCCGAGCACGGCCAGGGCCAGGTCCAGGCGGCGGCGCTCACCGCCGGACAGCTGCTTGACCCGCACGTCGCGGCGGTGCGCCAGGTCCAGGCGCTCCAGCACGTCCTCGGTGGCGCGCCGCCCGCTCGTCGCGGTCCACAGGGTCACCACCTCCCCCGCGGTCAGGTCGGCCGGGAAGCCGCTCTCCTGGAGCATGATCCCCGTGCGCGGGCGCAACGCCGCCCGCTCGCGCCACGGGTCCGCCCCCAGCACCCGCACCCTGCCCGCGTCGGCCGGCCGCAGGCCCTCCAACGTCTCCATGGTCGTGGTCTTGCCCGCGCCGTTGGTGCCCAGCAGGGCGAACAGCTCGCCCTCGGCGACCTCGAAGTCCACCCCCCGCACGGCTTCGAAGCTCCCGTAGCGGCACCTCAGGCCCACCACGTCGATCACCGGGTTCCTCATGCCGACCATGCTGTCCGCGCGGCGCGCGGCGCTGTAGTGCCGGCGCTCACCGGTCCTCGTGACAGATGTCAGCAGACACCGTGAGATCCGGGCTCGTAGATTCCTCCCGTGACGGATCTGCGCAGGCTGCGGGGCTACACGTGGTGGACGGTGGTGGCGGGTGGCGTCGCCGTCGCGTTCGGCAGCGTGCTGGACCTCGTCGTTCACCCGTACGGGGTGGTCAAGGAGCTGCTGCTGGGCGCGGCGGTGGTGTTCGTGGCCGTGCAGCACCTCCGCTACATGCGGCACGCCATGGCCGGGCTCGGGCGCGGTGAGCACCGGCCGCTGGAGCACGCGGCGACGTTCGCGGTGGCCCTGGTCGCCTGGGGCGTGATGGCGGCCGAGGGCGGGTTCATCCCCGCGTGGTGCGCGCTGCCCGCCCTGGTGCTGGCGCACGTGGCCGCCGCGGTGCCGGCGAGGTCCCGGTGGCCGGTGGTGCTGGTCGGCGGCGCGTTCACGGTGGCGACCGGTTTCGTGTTCGGCGGGGACGAGGCCCGGCCCGCGGTGGTGATGTCGCTGGTCGTCGTCGCCACGCTGGTGCTCGCGGACCTGGCGCAGCTGTGGATGTGGGACATCGCGCTCCAGCAGGAGCGGGCGCGGGAGACCACGCGGGCGCTGGCCGTGGCCGAGGAGCGGCTGAGGTTCGCCGCCGACCTGCACGACATCCAGGGCCACCACCTCCAGGCCATCGCGCTCAAGGGCGAGCTGGCGGAGCGGCTGATCGGGCGGGACGACGAGCTGGCCCGGCGACACGCGGCCGAGGTCGCCGAGCTGGCCCGCACGGCGCTGCGCGAGACCCGCGAGGTGGTGCAGGGCTACCGGCGGGCGAGCCTGGGCACCGAGATCACCAACGCGGTGGGCGTGCTGCGCGCGGCGGGCATCGAGACCGCGGTGGCCGGTGACGCGGCGGACGTGCCGCCGCCGTTGCAGCCCCTGTTCGGCGCGCTGGTCCGGGAGGGCACCACGAACGTGCTGCGGCACAGCCGCGCGCGGCGCTGCGACGTGGCGATCAGCGTGGTCGGCGACGCGGTCAGCGTGCGGCTGGCCAACGACGGCGTGCGGTCGGGCGGGGACACCGGGGCGGGCGCCGGGCTCGCCGGGCTGCGGGAGCGGTTCGCCGCGGTCGGCGGCCGGGTGGAGGCGGGCCAGGCGGAGCCGGACGGGTTCGAGCTGGTCGGCCGCGCGGGGGTGGGCCGGTGATCCGGGTCGTGCTCGCCGACGACGAGGACCTGATCCGGGGCGCGCTGGCGGCGCTGCTGGAGCTGGAGGACGACATCAGCGTGGTCGACCAGGTCAGCGACGGGGACGCGGCGGTGGCGTCGGTGCGCGAGCACCGGCCGGACATCGCGGTGTTCGACCTGGAGATGCCGCGCCGCGACGGCGTGCTGGCCGCCGAGGCGGTGCGCGACCTGGACGGGGTGGCGGTGGTCCTGGTGACCCGGCACGCCCGGCCCGGCGTGCTGCGGCGGGCGCTGAGCGCGGGCGTGCGCGGCTTCGTGCCCAAGACCACGCCCGCCGCGCGGCTGGCGTCGATCCTGCGGGACGTGCACGCGGGCAGCCGCTACGTGGACTCCGAGATCGCCGCCGCCGCGCTGACCGAGGGCACGTGCCCGCTGACCGCTCGGGAGCTGGACGTGCTGCGGCACGCCCTGGGCGGCGGCACCGTGGCCACCATCGCCCGCGACGCCCACCTGGCCGCGGGCACCGTGCGCAACTACCTGTCCTCGGCCATGACGAAGCTCGGGGTGAGCACCCGCTACGAGGCCGCGCGCCTGGCGTGGGAGGAGGGCTGGATCTAGCGCGTCAGGCGTCCCGGCGCCGCAGCTCGGCCTGCCCGAGGTGCACCACCTTCACCGCGGTCATCTCGTCGAGCAGCTCGGGCCCGTAGCCGAACCCGGTGCCGGAGGACCGGCGCGGCTGCGCGGCGCCGCCCGGCGCGCCGCCGAACACCGCGTTGACCTTCACCGTGCCCACGGGCAGCTCCCGCCACGCCCGCTGGGCGTTGGCCATCGACCCGGTCAGCACGGTCGCGGCCAGGCCGTGCTCGTCCGCGCGGGCCTCGGCCAGGCCCTGCTCGAACGAGGCCACCACCCGCACCGGGGCGACCGGGCCGAACGTCTCCTCCCGCATCACCCGCATCCCGGGCGCGCAGCGGGTCAGCACCGTCGCCGGGTAGCGCGCGCCCTCGCCCTCCGGCACCTCGCCGCCCACCAGCAGCTCCGCGCCCTCGGCGACCGCCTCCACCACGTGCGCGTGCACGTGGTCCCGCATCCGCCGGTCCACCAGCGGCTGGGCGTTCGCGGTCCACCGCCGGGCCTGCTCGCACAGCGCGGCCAGGAACTCCGCGGCGACCGCCTCGTGCACGAAGATCCGCTCCACCGAGGTGCACAGCTGGCCCGCGTTGGTGAACGCGCCCGTCGCCGCCTGGGCCGCCGCCCACACCGGGTCCACGTCCGCGTCCACCACCAGCGGGTCGTTGCCGCCGTTCTCCAGCAGCGCCTTGGCCCCGGTGCGCGCGCAGGCCAGGGCGACGGAGCGGCCGGTGGCCGTGCCGCCGACGTGCGCGACCACGTCCACGCCCGGCACCGCGGCCAGCGCCGCGCCGACCTCGCCGGCACCCGAGAGGGTCTGGAGCACGCCCGGCGGGACGTGCCCGGCCAGGAACCCGCCCAGCAGCGCGCCCGTGCGGGGGCAGCGCTCGCTGGGCTTGTGCACCGCGGTGTTGCCGGTGACCAGGGCCGCGCCGAGCAGGCCGCAGGCCACCGCCACCGGGTCGTTCCACGGGGTCAGCGCCACCACCACGCCGCGCGGCTCGGGCACCATGAAGTCCGCCGCGTCGGGCGAGCCGAGCAGCGACCGGCCCCGGTGGACCGGACCCAGCTCGGCGTACTGCTCCAGCGTGGACACCCCGGCGAGCACGCCCTCGCGGGCCGAGTCGAACGGCCGGCCGGTCTCCGACCCGACCGCGGCGGCCAGCTCGTCGGCGTGCGCGCGGACCTCGTCGGCGGTGGCCCGCCGCGCCGCGCCCCGCCGGGCGGCGGGCGTGGCGGGCCAGCCGGGCAG
>NZ_JBHSQO010000010.1:0-206390 GCF_042658445.1 Saccharothrix lopnurensis
CCGATGTAGTTGTGGTTGAGCATCCGGGCCTCTTCCTGGGCCAGGACAACCACCCGCCTCGCGCGGTCGGTGAACCTCTCGAACACGTCACACCTCTCCCTCGGCGATCCCGGTCGGCGGGCCCCAGGCGGGTCCCAGGTGGGCCCCACGTGGGCGCGCTGACGCGCCGTGGCGCCCAAGGCCACGCACAGCCTCAAGTAGATAAGTGTTCCTGAAGTTAGATGCTGGGTCAATCACCCGGCGTTCCTTGATGGCACCCGCCAACCCCGCATACAGTCAGTATCAAATTCTTACGCGACTCTGGGGTGATCCATGAGAGACCACGAGTCAGCCCTCGTCCTGTACGACGAGGCCATGGCCTTCGTCCGGTCGGCGGCGCTCCGCGCGTTCGCCCGGCTGAACGTGGCCGACCACCTCGACGACGACGAGCCCGTCCCGGTCAGCGCGCTCGCCGCGGCGACCGGCGCCCGACCGGACGGTCTGGCCCGACTCCTGCGCTTCCTCGCGACCCGGGGCGTCGTGCGTCAGCACGACGACGACCGGTACACCCTCGCCGAGCTGGGCCGCGCGCTGCGCAGCACCGCCGAGCCACCGGCCCGCTCCGGGGTCCTGATGTTCACCGACCCGATGTTCTGGACCACGTGCCACCGGCTGGAGTCGAGCCTGACCGACGAGGAGCCGACCTTCGCCCGCTACTTCGGCGAGCCGCTCGGCGACTACTTCGCCGCCAACCCGGAGACCGACGCCCTCTTCTACGAGGGCATGGCCACGGTCTCCGATGCGGAGAACGCGCTCATCGCCGCCGCCTCCGACCTGCCGGACTCCGGCACGGTCGTGGACGTGGGCGGCCGCAACGGCACCATGCTGCTCGCCGCGCTCCAGGCCCGGCCGGGCCTGGACGGCGTGCTGTTCGACCGGCCCGACGCCCTGAACACCAGCCGGTTGGAGGCCGCCGGCCACGACGGGCGCTGGAAGGCCGTCGGCGGCGACTTCTTCACCGAGGTACCCCGCGGCGACGTCCTGGTGCTCAAGCGCATCCTGCACAACTGGGACGACGAGGAGTCCGTGCGCATCCTGCGCGCCTGCCTGCGCGCCCTGGAACCGGGCGGCCGCGTGCTGGTCGTCGACGCCGTCGTCCCCGAGGACGGCAGCGAGCACCAGAGCCACCTCATGGACCTGATGATGCTCGGCGCGTTCACCGGGCGGGAGCGGACCACCGCGGAGCTGCGGCCCCTGTTCACCGCCGCCGGCCTGCGGGTGACCCGGGTGATCCCGACCCCGTCGGTGATGTCGATCGTCGAGGCAGTCGCGGGAGAACCGGCATGACCCTGGACCTGCACGCCCGCCCCGACCTCGCGGCCCGCCTCGCCACCTCGGCCGGCGCGCCCACGGACGGGGCCCGCGACGCCCTGAACTGGCTGCGCGAGCGCCGCCGCAACGGCACCTTCCGGGTGACCCCCGTCCCGTTCGACCGGCTCGACGGGTGGTCCTTCCGCGCCGAGGACGGCGACCTGGTCCACCGCAGCGGCCGGTTCTTCACCGTCGAGGGAGCCGAGGTCACCACCCCCGACGGCGGCTCCCGCTGGCTCCAGCCGATCATCCGGCAGGACGACGTCGCCGTGCTGGGCATCCTGGCCCGCGAGATCGACGGCGTGCTGCACTTCCTGATGCAGGCCAAGATGGAGCCTGGCAACATCGGCCTGGTGCAGCTGTCACCCACGGTGCAGTCCACCCCGAGCAACTACTCGCGGGCCCACCAGGGCAAGACCTCGCGGTACGTCGAGTACTTCCTCGGTGACCACCCCGGGCGGGCGCTGGTCGACATCCTCCAGTCCGAGCAGGGCTCCTGGTTCCGGGGCAAGCGCAACCGCAACGTCGTGGTCGAGGTGGACGAGCCCGTCGACGTGCACGAGGACTTCCGCTGGTTCACCCTCGCCGAGATCCTCGACCTGCTGCGCCACCCCGACGTCGTCAACATGGACACCCGGACCGTGCTGTCCTGCCTGCCCCTGGCGGTCGACGGCTCGGTGTCGGTTCGGCACCCCGCACTGGCCAGGTCGCTCGGCTTCCCGGGGCACGAGGCGCGGCACGACACCGCCGAGGTCCACCGCTGGCTCGGCGAGCGGCGCGAGCTCCAGTCCCTGTCGGTCGAGCGCATCCCGCTCGCCGCCACCGCCGCCGCCGGCTGGGTCCGGGACGAGTCGCAGATCGGGCACGTCTCCGGCCGCTGGTTCCGGATCATCGGCGTGGACGTCGCGGCGGACAGCCGCGAGGTCGGCGCGTGGTCGCAGCCGCTGCTGGCGCCGTGCGACGTCGGGCTGGTCGCCCTGGTGACCCGCCGGATCGGCGACACCCTGCACCTGCTGGTGAAGGCCGACGTGCGCCCCGGCTACCGCGCCGGGGTGGAGGTCGGGCCCACCGTGCAGTGCACGCCGTCGAACTTCCCGCCGGGCACGCCCGGCCGGCCCGACTACCTCGACGCGGTGCTGGCCACCCCGCCGGAGCGCGTGCTGCACGAGTCCCGGCAGTCCGAGGAGGGCGGCCGCTTCTACCACGCGACCACCCGCCACCTCGTCGTCGAGCAGGACCCGTCGGCGCCCCCGGAGCCGGCACCCGGGTACCTCTGGCTCACCGCCCACCAGCTCGCCGAGCTCGTCACGACCAGCTGCCAGGTCAACATCGAGGCCCGCAGCCTGCTGCTCACCCTGCTCGCCGTGATCCACTCCGACCGGACCCGAACCTCAGGAGGAGCCGCGTGACCTCCACCGCGCCCCGTGAACTGCGGGGCAGGCGCCAACTGCACGACGCCTCGTGGGACACCATCCGCGACCTGTTCGCGCTCGACCGCAGCTTCACCCACCTCAACACCGGCACCGTCGGCGCGCTGCCGTACGAGGTGCTGGACGTCAACGACCGGGTGACCCGGGAGTGGACCGGTGGGCTGATGAACGTCTACCCGCCGGGCATGTACACCGGCCACCGGGAGACGCTGGCCCGCGCCTTCGGCGTCGACCAGGACGAGATGGTCATCTGCCACAACGCGACCGAGGGCGTCGCCCGGGTGATCAACGGGCTGGACCTGCGGGCGGGTGACGAGGTGCTCACCACCACCCACGAGTGCTACTCGGTCCTGTCCAACTTCAACCTGGTCCGCAACCGGCACGGGATCACCCTGAAGACGATCACGCCCCCGACCGGCTGGGACGTCCGGGCCGAGGAGATCGTCGAGCTGTTCGAGCGGGAGATCACGCCGCGGACCAAGGTCCTCGCGTTCTCCGGGATCACCCTGTTCACCGGGACCATGATGCCGATCCGCGCGCTCTGCGAGCTGGCCCAGCGGCACGGCCTGACCACGGTGGTCGACGGCGCCCTGCTGCCCGGGATGCTCGACTGCGACTTCCGGGCCTTCGGCGCCGACTTCATCTCCTGCTCGGGCTCGAAGTTCCAGTGCGGTCCGCTGGGCACCGGCATCCTCTACATCCGCAACAAGGTCTTCCCCGAGCACAACCCGCTGCCGCTGCCGACGATCTGGCCGGTCGTGTCGACCTGGTACCCGATGGCGGGCGAGCCGCCGCCCAGGACCACCACCAGCGTCGAGAGCTGCAACATCGGCGACTACTTCCAGAGCGCGGGCAGCGCCAGCATCGCCCGCGGCGCCGCCCTCGCCGCGGCGGCCGAGCTGTGGGACGAGATCGGCCGGGCCCGCATCGAACGGCGGATCTTCGACCTGGCCGACCACGCGCGCGCCGCGCTGGTCGAGGCGTTCGGCCGGGACAACATCTACTCCCCCGGCGGCGACGACCGGCTGCGCTCGCCGCTGATCGCGTTCCACCCGTTCCGGCGCCCCGAGGACGCGTGGAACGTCAAGAAGTTCATGGCGTTCGTCGACCGGCTGGAGCACGAGCACCGGATCTGGATCCGGTGGACCGAGTTCGACGTGCCCGGCTCGACCCACCAGCACTACGCGGCCCGCGTCTGCACGCACCTGTTCAACGACCACGACGAGATCGACCGGGCCGTGTCGATCATGCGCGACCTGGGACGGGAGATGTCGTGACGGCGCCGCGAACCGGAGACCTGCACCTGCCCGCCCCGCTCGCGCCTGGCGACCTGGACCCGGCTCGGGCCCGCCCCGCCGCGGACCTGGTCCACCGGCTGACCACGCGGACGCTGTTCGGCTACCGGGCCGAGCCCGACCAGCGGGGCTGGCGGGCGGTGGAGCCGATCGGGGACCTCGCCTCGGCCGTGCCGTCGACCTACAACGCGGGCCTGGGCACGAGCCTGCGGTCCTACGTGGTCCACCTCCGGCCGGGGGTCCGCTGGGACACCGAGCCGCCCCGTCGGGTGACCTCCCACGACGTCGTCCGCGGGTTCGCCCGCGCGTGCAGCCCGACCGCGCGACCGGCCGGGATCGAGCTCCTGCTGTCGGCGGTGCTGGGGATGCGCGCGTACGCGGAGCGGTACGCCGAGGCCGTCGCGGGCCACGAGGACGACGCGGCGCGGCACCGGGCCTTCCGCGAGGGGGACTCGATCCCGGGCGTGTTCGCCCTGGACGACGAGAGCCTGGTGGTCGAGCTGGAGCGCCCCTCCCAGGACGCGATCGACCTGCTCGCCCTGACCTGCGTCGCGCCCGCGCCCGTCGAGCACGACGACGTCGTGCCCGGTGGCGAGGACTTCGCGCGGCACGCGCGGGCGACCGGGCCGTACCGGATCGCCGGGCTCGACCCGGACGGCGGGGTGCGGCTGGAGCCGAACCCCGCCTGGGACCCCGACACCGACCCGCTGCGCGAACGCGCGTTCGACGCGGTGACCCTCCGCCCCGGCGCCCCGGCGCCGGAGCCGGCGCCGCGGGTCGAGGTGGCCGAGGTGCTGCCCGCGTGCCTGCTGCCCCACGCCGGGGAGGGCCGTCCGCTCGCCGACCCGGCGCTGCGCCGGCTCGTCGCCTCGGCGGTCGACCCCGGGCTGGTGGCCGAGGCCGTGGCGGGCCACCTGCCCGGCGTCGCGCCGGCCCGGCGCGTGGTGCCCCCCGGCAACAGCGGGAACCAGGACCCGGGCCCGCCCCTCGACCTCCCGGCCCCCGGCTCGCCGGTCGGGTCGGGCGAGGGGACGGCGCTGGTGCTCGTCCGCCCGGACACCGCCGAGGCCGCCGCGGTGGCCGAGGCCGTGGCCGGGTGCCTGTCGGGCGTCGGGTTCCGGGTCGAGGTCCGGGCGGTGGGTCCGGCCGAGCACGCCGAGCTGCTGCACGGCGACGGCGGGGCGGAGCACGACCTGCTGCTGACGGGGTGGGCCGCCCGGTGGCGCCACCACAACTACCGGGCCTACCTCCAGGCGCTGCTGGTCCGCCCGGCCGGGCGCGTCGACGGCCCCGTCTTCGACGTGCTGATCGACCGGGCGCTGGGTGTGGACTCCGACCCGCACGCCACCCGGGCCGCGTGGGCGGCGGTGGAGCAGGAGGCGATCACCAGGGCGGCGGTCGTACCGCTCCTGCACGGGCCGCCGTGGGCCGCGCGGGCGGTGCCGGGGGCGGAGCGGGTGATGCCGCTGTACTCGCTCGGCATGGCCGCCGACCCGGCCGCGCTGGAACCGGCGGGGTCGCGCTCGACCGACCGGGTCCCGGTCTGAAGACGCCCGTAGGCCGGTGCCTCCGCGGAGGCACCGGCCCACGGGCGGTGGTCGGTTGGTTGGGCGGGTGTCGGCCGGGCGTGTGGCCAGGCGGCTGTCGGCCGGGTGATGACCGACCGCCCGACCGGCCAGGCGTGTGGCCGGCCGGGCGATCGGCCGCGTCAGTCCACCAGCCAGAGGTTGGCGGCGTCGTACCAGCGGTCCACGTGCGGCATCGGGATCGCGTTGCGCACCCGCGGGCTCGTGACGTGCAGGATCGTCGGCTCGCACACCAGCAGCGGCACCACGGCCGCCGCCTCGCACACGGCCCGGTCCACGGCGTGCCACAGGTCGCCCGCCCGCTCCGGGTCGGGCTCGGCCAGCGCCTCGGCGATCAGCGCGTCCACGGCCGGGTCGCTGTAGCCGCCGTAGTTGCAGCTGCCGGCCCCGGAGGGGGACTCGAACAGCGGCTGCATGCAGGTCCGCCCGTTGTTGCCGAACCAGTCGGGCGTCCAGGCCGCGGCCGTGACGTCCCAGTCGCCGGCGAGGGCGCGCTCCGGGTCCTGGAGTATCCGGTAGTACTCGTCGGCGTGCAGGATCCTGATCATCTCGACGTCGACGCCGGCCGCGCGGAGGTCGTCGGCGTAGCTGAACGCGATGTCGTCGTGCGGCGTCTCCACCCGGTAGAGGACGCGCAGCCGCATCCCCTCGCAGCCGGCGGCCCGCAGCATCTTCCGGGCCAGTTCCGGGTCCCCGCCGTCGGTGGTGCCGGGCGGCGCGGGCCGGTAGCCGACGTTGCCCGGCGGGATGACGCAGTGCGCGGTCTGGGTGACCGTGCCCAGGTCCATCCGGTCCATCAGCCCGACCAGCGCGGCCTTGTCGACGGCCGTGCCCAGGGCGCGCCGGACGGCCGGGTCCCGCAGCTCCTGCCGCGGCCCGCGCACGTTGAACAGGAGGTACGGGTTGAGGGCGTAGCCCACGTGCCGGTCGGCGTCCGGTGACGGCCGGTCGTGGCTGATGACCGGCGCGCCCCAGGACAGGTCCGCCCGGCCGCTCTCGACCTCGTCCCGGACCACCTCGTCCTCGACCCGGGCCATGCGGACCTCGATGCCGTCGATCCAGGCCGGCCGCAGCGGGTCCGAACCCGGGTTCCAGGCGGGGTTGCGCCGCATCGACAGGTGCTCGCCGTGCCGGTAGCCGGTCAGCCGGTACGGGCCGCAGGAGCGCACGACGTCGGCGAACCCGGGACCACCGGGCACCACGGCGTCGTACTCGACCGGGGCGGGCGAGGCGTAGAGCGTGGCGAGGATGTTGACGATGTCGTTCGCCGGGCGGACCAGCCCGATCTCCAGCCGGTGGTCGTCGAGCACCCGCAGCCCGCTGATCTCGTGGGTGTTCTGGTAGCGGGCGGCGGTCTCCGGGGTGGCGCCGTCCCGCTCGATCGCGGCCCGGTAGCCCTCGGCGAACTCGGCCATCCCCCGCACCGTGCTGGTGAAGTAGCCCAGGGCGCCGGTGCCGGTCACCGGGCAGGCCAGGCGCTTGAGCCCGCGCACCAGGTCGGCGGCGGTGACCTCGCGCGGCGGCTCGGTGTCCCAGAACACGCCGGGGCGCAGCTCGACGCGGTGCACCAGGCCGCCCTCGACGACGCCGCCGTTGTCCGGGGTCGGGACCGCCACCGCGAGGTCGGGCACCGGGGTGAGGGCGTCCTCGTCGGCGGTGGTCGGGTAGGTGAACAGCTGCCGGGTGAACAGCCGCAGGATCTGGTGGGAGAACGCGTAGCTGGCGCACGCCGGGTCGATGTGGTCCATGCCGCCCGGCCCGAAGTACCGGAGGATGCCGCCCCGGCGGGGCTCGCCCTCACCGGGGAGGACCAGCCGGAGCGCGGTCGCCGTGGCGGCCGCCGTGGCGGCCGGGGTGCCGTCGGCCGTGCCGGCCGGGGTGCCGGCGCTCGGGTCGGCGGCCGTGCCGTCGGTCGTGCCGGTCGTCGTCGTGCTGCTGGTCATCGGGCGGCTCCGCGCTCGTTCCGCTCCCCCGCGCTCTGGCCGGTCCACCAGTCGTTCGCGCGGGCCCAGGCGACCGTCTCGACCAGGCCCTGCTCGACCGGGGTCGTCGCCCGCCAGCCCAGCAGACCGGCGATCCGGGACGTGTCCGGCACGCGCCGGGGGATGTCCTCGTACACCTTCCCGAACGCGGAGTCGGTGTCCAGCCGGATCGGCTCCACCGAGGAGCCGACGGCGGCGCCCACGGCGCGCACGATCTCGGCGATCGTGCTCTCGCGCTCGTTGCCGACGTTGAGCACCAGCCCCTCGGTCTCCGACGAGGCGGCGACGGCGAGGGTGGCCTCGACGGCGTCCCGGATGTAGGTGAAGCACCGGGTCTGGTCGCCGCGGTCGTAGAGCAGCGGCGGTTCGCCGCGCAGCAGGCGGTGCACGGTGTTGCTGACGACGTAGGCCGGCCGCTGGCGGGGGCCGTAGACGTTGAAGTACCGCAGCACGGTGGCGCGGGTGCCGTAGCGGCGGGCGTGGGCGAACGTCATGTGCTCGGCCGCCGCCTTGCTGGTGGAGTAGGACCACCGGTCGGCCGTGGTGGGGCCGAGCACCCGGTCGGAGTCCTCCGACCAGGGCGTGTCGGGGTTGCGGCCGTAGACCTCGCTGGTGCTGGCCAGGACCAGCTTCGCGCCCGCGTCGCGGGTGGCGTCGAGGACGGCGCGCGTCCCGGTCACCGCGATGTCGATCACGTCGAGCGGGTCGTAGAGGTACTGGTCCACCCCGACCAGCGACGACAGGTGGATGATCAGGGCGGTGTCGGCCGTGATCTCGCGGCGGACCAGCTCCGCGTCGCGCACGTCGCCGCGCACGTGGCGCACCGTCCCGGCCGGGACGGCGAGGTCCGGCGGCGGGTCGGCGGGGTCGAGGACGGTGATCCGCCGCCCGGCCGCGGCCAGCGCCTCCACCAGGTGGCTGCCGATGAAGCCGTGCCCGCCCGTGACGAGGACGTGCTCGCCGCGGCGGACCAGCGGAATGGGTGTCTCGGTCATGTCACCGGCCGATCCCTCGGTACTGGAGGTCGTGGGCGTGCAGGTCGCTGATCTCGTCCCGGGTGAAGTAGCGGCGGCCGTCGAAGACCAGGCACCCCGCCCGGGTGGCGGCGCGCAGGTCGGCCGCGGTGAGCTCGCGGTACTCCCGGTGCCCGGCCAGGATGGCCACGGCGTCGGCCCCGGCCAGCGCCGCGGCGATCGTGGGTTCCGGGTCCTGCCCGAACAGGGCGCGGACCCGGTCCGGCTCGGCCAGTCCGTCGTGCAGCCGGATGGTGCAGCCGGCGTTCCGGAGGTGCTCGACGAACGGGGCCACGGGGGTCTCGCGCAGGTCGCCGGTGTCGCTCTTGAACGCCAGCCCGAGCACCGCGACGGTCGCGCCGGCCGGGTCCGTGCCGAGCTTGTGCAGCCCGTCGACCAGGTTCCGGGCCGCGTGGCCCGGCATGGCGTCGTTCACCGCCCGACCGGTCGCCACGGTGCGCAGCTCGACGCCGCGGTCCGCCGCGGCCCGCGCGGCCATCACCGGGTCCTTGGGCAGGCACGAGCCGCCCACGCCGACGCTGGGCAGCAGCACGTTCATCCGGCCCGCGCCCTTCGGCAGGGTGTTGGCCGCCGTGACCACGTCCATCACGTCGATCCCGAACGCGTCGCAGAACAGCGCCAGCTCGTTGGCCATCGCGATGTTGTGGTCGATCCACCAGTTGCTGGCCAGCTTGACCGCCTCGGCCACGTCGGCGTCCTTCACCGGGTGGACGGGGACCCCGAGGTGGCGCTCCCAGAAGGCGGTCGCCGCCTCGGCCGACTCGGCGTTGACCCCGCCGACCACGACGGCGAGCTCCCGCAGCTGGTCGAGCGCCTGGCCCTCGGCCAGCCGCTCCGGGCAGTGCACCAGGCCGATGTCGGTGCCCGGTTCCAGCCCGTGGCCCGCCAGCAGGGGCGCGACCACGGTGCGGGTCGTGCCGGGCGAGACCGTGCACTTGACGACGACGAGCTGCCCGGCGCGCAGCCGGGGGGCCAGGTCGCGGCAGGCCGCCTCCAGCTGGCTCGGGTCGAGCCGGCCCTCGGCGTCCACCGGGGTGCCCGTGGTGAGCAGGACGACGTCGCAGTCGGAGGCCGCGGACAGGTCCGCGGTGACGGTCAGCCGCCCACTGGCGAGGCCGTCGCGCAGCAGTTCTTCCAGGCCGGGTTCGGCGATCGTGCACCTGCCGGCGCGCAGCCGCTCGACGTGGGCGCGGTCGACGTCGGCCGCGATGACCCGGAGGCCGCGCTGCGCGAGCACCGCGGCCAGGCACAGGCCGACGTAGCCCGCTCCGACGACGAGCACGGACGGGTCGCGGTCATGAGGCAGGAACCGCATGGTCCTCCAATCTCGACGCGGCCGACGCACGGCGTGCGCCCGCGCGAGTTCGGCGATGATCCTCTCGGTGACGGCCGCAGGGTGAACGGTCGGCGGAGGGTGTGCTCACCATCCGGCGCGGACGGTGTCGACGATGTGCTCCCGCTGCTCCTCGGTCAACCACCAGCCGACGGGCAGGTAGCAGACCCGGTCGGCCACGGAGTCGAGGCCGGGCAGGGGTTCGCGGGCGGCGGCGACGGTGACGTGCTCGTCGTTGCGCCGGGCGATGATGCTCGTCATGATCCCGGCCTCGTCGAGCCGGCGCATGAACCCCGGCCGGTCCTCGACCTTCACCGGGTAGGCCCAGAAGGTGGGCTCGCGGTCGTCGGGCCGCTCGGTGTGCTCCAGGCCCGGCACGCCCTGGAGCTCCTTGTCGAAGCGGTGCGCGTTGGCCCGGTGGCGGGCCAGCAGGTCGTCGACGAGCTCCAGGTTGGCCAGGCCGATCTCGGCGCTGATCTCGTTCATCGGGAAGCGGAAGCCCCACTCGGGGACCTCGTACTCGCCGCGGGTGCGGTCGTCGGCGCGGTCGATGCCGAACCACCGGGTGCGCAGGGCCCGCCGGTGCAGCTCCTCGTCCGGGAGGACCACCAGGCCGCCGCCGCCCGCGGTCAGCAGCTTGATCGTCTGGAAGCTGTAGACGGCGGTGTTGCCGTGGTTGCCCAGCGGCTTCTCGCGGTAGGTCGCCCCCCACGCCTGGGCGCAGTCCTCCACCACCGGGGGTCGGAAGCCCAGGCGCTGCTCGGCCCGGTCCAGCACCTCGTCGAGCTTGCGCAGGTCGAGGGGGAACCCGAGCCAGTGCACGACGACGATCGCCCGCGTCCGGGGGGAGATCCGCCGTTCCAGGTCGTCGAGGTCGATGTTGAGCGTGGCCGGGTCGGTGTCGACCCACCTGATCTTCAGGCCGTTGCCCAGGATCGGCCAGTTGGTGCCCTCGAAGGTGAACGGGGTGGTGAGCACCTCGTCCCGCTCGGGGGTGGGGTCCGGCCGGTACGGGTCGCGCCCCACGAGCAGGTGCAGCGCCAGGTGCAGGCCGGAGGTCGCGCAGTTGACCGCGGCGACCCGGGGGTTGCCGAGCCGGCGCCCCAGTTCGACCTCGAACGCGTCGGCCCTCGGCCCGTGTTCCACCCGGCCGCTCCGGAGGACTTCGGCCACCCGCTCCGGGGCATCGGGCGCCATCGCCACCTTGAAGACCGGGATCATGAGCACCCTCCGCCACTATGGGTATAGATAACAGTATCTAACACACGGGCAAGAAGCTATCAAGGGCGCCAGAACTCCTGCTGAGTTGCCTTTCGTAGATCTATCTGCGACGGTGGAAAGCCGAGTGCCCGCGAGGCGCGGAGCAGCCGCGGAGACGGGGGTCCGATGACCGGGGAGCAGGCCACGCACGTCCCGCTGGGCCGCGCCGGACTGCGCGTCAGCAGGCTGTGCCTGGGCACGGTGAACATCGGCGGTCGGGTCGACGGCCCCGAGGCGCTGGCCCTCCTGGACGCGGCCCTCGACGAGGGCATCGACTTCGTCGACACCGCCGACATCTACGGCTGGCGGGTCCACCAGGGACACACCGAGGAGCTGCTCGGCGACTGGCTCTCCCGGCCGGGCGTGCGGGACCGGGTCGTGCTGGCCACCAAGGTCGGCAGCCGGTTCGGCGTCGGGCCCAACGACGAGGGGCTCTCCGCCCACCACATCGTCCGGGCCTGCGAGGCGTCGCTGCGGCGGCTGCGCACCGACCACATCGACCTCTACCAGATGCACCAACCCGACCCGGCGACGGGCTGGGAGGAGATCTGGCAGGCGATGGGCCTGCTCGTGGCCCAGGGCAAGGTCCGCTACGTCGGGTCCTCCAACTTCGCCGGGTGGCAGCTCGCCGCCGCGCAGGAGGCGGCCCGCGCGCGTCACTCGTTCGGGATCACCGCCGAGCAGTGCCTCTACAACCCGCTCGTCCGGCACGCCGAGCTGGAGATCATCCCGGCGGCGCGGCACTACGGCATCGGCGTGCTGGTGTGGTCGCCCCTGCACGGCGGGCTGCTCTCCGGGGTGCTGGCCAAGATGGCCGACGGGACGGCGGTGAAGTCGGCCCAGGGCCGCGCGGCGGCCGCGCTCGACGAGCACCGCGACGTCGTCGAGCGGTTCGAGCGGCTGTGCGCCGAGCACGGACGCCCACCCGCCGAGGTCGGCCTGGCCTGGACGCTCGCCCGCCCCGGCGTGACCTCGCTGGTGATCGGACCGCGCCACCCCGCCCACCTCAAGGGCGCGCTGGCCGCGCTGCGGGAACCGCTGACCCCGGAGCTCGGAGCGGCCCTCGACGAGCTGTTCCCGCCCCTCGGCCGCGGCGGCGCCGGCCCGGACGCCTGGCTGACCTGATCCGGTCGGCCCGGTCCCGCGCCGCCCGGCGGTCCCCACCCCCGGCGTCCGCACGCCCCTACCCCACCGGAACGCACGACCGCGGGACCCGGCGGCGCGGGAATCCCCTGGAGGACCACCCCGCCACCGGACCCCGCGGCCCGCACACCCGTCAGATCTCGGCGATGATCCGCCGCACCGTCTCGGCCGGGGAGGGCAGCGAGTGCACCTCGTCCCGCACCACCTTCATCTGCCGCGCCAGCTTCTCGTCCCGGATCAGCTCGGTCAGCAGCTCCGGGGTGACCTGGTCGGCCGTGCTCACCAGACCGACCCCGAGCTTGCGGACGGCGTCGCGCCCCGAGTGCTGGAACATGTCCCTGGCGTCGGGCGCGAGGAGCTGCGGCGTGCAGGACTCGATCGACGTCATGATCATGCCGCCGCTGCCGTGGTGCACCACCGCGGCGCACTGGCGCAGCAGCCGGTGCAGCGTCGTCCACCCGATCGCGCGGACGTTCGACGGCAACGGCTGGAGCGGGGTGGTGTCGAGGTCGCCGAGGGCCAGCACGAAGTCGGCGTCCACCTCGGCGGCCGCCGCGATGATCGACTCGGCGGCGCCGAGGCCGAACGCCTGGAGCTCGATCGTGCCCATCGACACCGCGACCTGGGGCCGCTCGGGGGCGGTGGGCCAGCGGTCGCCGTGCACCTCTCCGCCGCCGTAGGGCACCCACTGCATGAACCAGCCCTCGGGGGCGCGGTCGAGGATCATGCTCGGCGGGAACGACTCGATGATCACATCAGGTTTCGGAAGCGACTTCGGGAGGTCGTACTTCTCGAAGAAGTCGCCGAGGTACGAGGCGATGGCGTCGTGCATCCCGCCGGTCGCGAACGCGCCGTGGTTGCGCTGCACGGAGGGCACCCCGGCCCGCGCCGCCGCGAACAGGCCGGCCGTCGCGCCCTGCTCGTAGACCACCAGGTCGGGCTTGAAGTCGTCGGTCAGGGTGAGGAGGCCGTCGATCAGGGGGCGGTTCACCGCGGCGATCTGCACGCCCCACTCGGCGAGGTCGATCGCGGGCCGCGTCGCGACGGTGGTGACGAAGTCGGGACGGTCCTTGGCCACCTGCTCGAAGGCCGCGACGGAGCTGAAGTGCGGCGCGATGTCCACGACCTCCAGGCCCGCCTGCGCCGCCCGGTGGGCGTGCTCGGCCGTGGCGATGACCACGTCGTGGCCGCTCGCTCGGAACGCCCAGGCCAGGGGGATCATCGGCAACAGGTGCCCGAGGCCAGGCGACGAGACGAACAGAACCTTCATCGGGTTGCTCCTGACGTAGGACGGCCGGTGCGGAGTCCGGCCCGTCGGCCAGGTCGACCTCGAGGCGCGGGCCACCTCGACGTCCCCGGCGGCGGGACGGCCTCGGAACTGCTGGAACACTATACGAGCCGATAGTCTCAACGCTGCCGGTCGGCTCGTCAACCTTGCCTCCCCTGGACCAACTCGCTGTACAGTTCTTAAGGCTTACGACCGACAGGATGGCGCTATGGCAACCTACGGAGAAGCGACGCCCAGCAGCGTTGAAGCCGACGAATCCGTGCTGATCGACGGAGCCGCGCTCCAGCTCGGATCGCCGGAGTGGGTGATGGAGTGGCTGGAGGAGCAGGAGCAGCCCCTGCCCACGCCGTGGTTCCGCGACGAGACGCCGCAGACGCTCGTGGAGGTCGCGCCGTTCGTGATCGACCGCCACCCGGTCACCGTCGGCCAGTACGCCGCCTTCGCCGAGGACACCGGGTACGAGACGGTCGCCGAGCGCCGGGGTTGGAGCCTCGTCTACGGCGTGGACTACTGGCAGCAGACACCCGGCGCGTCCTGGCGCCGCCCCGCCGGCTCCGAGGTCGACTACGCCCCGCCCGAGGACCACCCCGTCGTCCACATCGCGGTCGAGGACGCCGACACCTTCGCCGCGTGGGCGGGCAAGCGGCTGCCCACGGAGGCCGAGTGGGAGCTGGCCGCGCGCGGCCCCGACCCCGGGTACCGGCTGTGGCCCTGGGGCGACGAGTGGTCGCGCGAGCGGGCCAACACCGCCGACCTGTGGCTGGGCCGGTCCACCCACAGCGCCGTCGAGTGGCGCGCGTGGTGGCGGGAGCACCAGCGCGACCGGGGCCCGGTCCCGCTGACCACGCCGGTCGGGTCCTTCAGCCCGCACGGCGACAGCCCGTACGGGGTGGCGGACATGGCGGGCAACGTGTACGAGTGGACCTCATCGCCGAGTCGGCTCTACGGCCCGTCGCCCGACTGCGACGACTCCCTGCTGAGCGTGATGGGCCGGTACCGCGTCGTCCGCGGTGGTTCGTGGATGAACCTGCGCTTCCAGACCCGCACGAGCGAGCGGCTGCACGGTGACCCCACCGGGTGGGCCTGCTTCGCGACCGGATTCCGCTGCGCCCGAGACCTCTGAGGATGTCCCATGCCACAGCTCATCGTCCCCGGAAGCTGGCGAAACGCGACGTCGGGCCAGGCCCGCCTGGAGTTGCAGGCGGCCAACCTGCGCGAGCTCCTGGAGGCGTTCGTGCACTCGCACCCGACCGCCGGCTACCGGCTCTTCTCCCCCACCGGCGGCCTGCTGGACTACCACATCTTCGTCGTCGACGGTGAGCAGGTGCCCCGCATGACGCCGCCCGAGGAGGTGGGGCTGGAGCACGGCAGCCGCGTCGAGATCATCCCGCCGCTGGTGGGCGGCTAGCCCCACCCGTCCCGCCCCGGCAGGGTGAACAGCACGACGTCGAACACACCCCGGGTCGAACACACCAGGTCGAACACCCCCAGAAGGAGCGTGCAGCCCGAATGCCGATCAGTCCGCGCCACATCCTCGTCGTCAACGTCCAGGGGCACGGCCACGTCTACCCGTCGCTCGGCGTGGTGGGCGAGCTCGCCCGGCGCGGGCACCGCATCTCGTACCTGACGGGACCGGCCTTCGCCGAGGAGGTCGCCGCGGCGGGAGCCGAGGTGCTGCTCTACAAGTCGGCGTTCGACGACTTCCACGTGCCCGACGTCGTCCAGCGGGAGGACGCCGAGACTCAGCTGCACCTGGTCTACGTCCGGGAGAACGTGGCCCTCCTGCGCGCGGCCGAGGAGGCGCTGCGCAACGACCCGCCCGACCTCGTGGCCTACGACGTGATGCCGTTCCTGGCGGGGCGGCTGCTGGCCAAGCGCTGGAACCGCCCGGCCGTGCGCTTCAACGGCGGCTTCGCCGAGAACGAGCACTACTCGATGTTCGAGGCGCTGTGGGCCAGCCACGGCCACCGCCACCCGGCCGACGTCGAGGCGGTGCACGCGGTGCTGGCCGACCTGCTCGCCGAGTACGGCGTCGACACGCCGGTCAAGGAGTTCTGGCGCGAGATCGAGGACCTCAACATCATCCACCTGCCCAAGTCCTACCAGATCGCCCCGGAGACGTTCGACGAGCGGTTCGCGTTCGTCGGGCCGAACTTCACCGGGCTGACGCAGGACACCGGCTGGCAGCCGCCCACCCCCGACACCCCGGTCCTGCTGGTGTCGCTGGGCAGCACGTTCAACGAGCACCCGGAGTTCTTCAAGGCGTGCGCGGAAGCCTTCACCGACACCCCGTGGCACGTGGTCATGGCGATCGGCCGCACCCTCGACCCCGAAACGCTGGGGCCGCTGCCCCCCAACGTCGAGGCCCTGCCCTGGGTGCCCTTCCGCGCCGTGCTCCGGCACGCGTCGGCGTGCCTGATCCAGGGCACCACGGGCGCCACGATGCAGGCCGTCGACATGGGCGTGCCCCTGGTCGTCATGCCGCACTTCGCCACCGAGGCGGCCCCGTTCGCGCGGCGCACCGTCGAGCTGGGCCTCGGCTACGAGCTGCCGGCCGACCAGGTCCACCCGGCCGGCATCCGGGAGGTCGTGGAGCGGCTCGCGCGCGACACCGAGGTCAAGCGGCGGGTGCTGCTCATGCGGAGCGACGTCCGGGAGTCCGGCGGTTCGGCCCGCGGCGCCGACGAGGTCGAGGCGTACCTGGAGCGCTCCGGGGCCTGACCCGGGCGGCCCAGCCGATTGCCTTTCACTTAAGAAAAAGATAGCATTTTATCATGGAGCTCCGAGACGTCAGCGTGCTGCTTCTGTACCCGCCGAACCAGAACTTCCCCGGGACCGTGTGCAAGCCGAACGGCTCACTCGCCTATCCGAACCTGGGCGGGGCGCTGCGGGAGCACGGGGTGCACGTGCGCGTCTTCGACGCCTGCGTGGGCGACGGTCCCGACAACCTCGACGAGATCTTCGCCAAGCCCTCGCCGCTGCCCAGCGGCCTGCTGCGCACCGGCGTCGACGACGCGCGCATCCTGGAGGTCGCGGCGGAGCACGACATCGTCGGCATCACCTCGATCTTCACCGACCAGGAGTCCATGGTCCTGCACTGCGCCCGGCTGATCAAAGCCGCCTACCCGGAGAAGATCCTCGTCTCCGGCGGGGTCAACGCCCGCTCGCGGCTGCCGCAGTTCTTCAACGCCGGCTTCGACGTGGTGTGCCTGTCCGAGGCCGAGCAGACCATCATCGACATCGTCGAGGTCGTGCGGCGCTCGAAGCGACCGAGTTTCGCCGACCTCCACGGGGTCGCGTTTCCCGAGGACGGCCAGATCCGGATCAAGCCGACCCGGTCCCGGGACGTCGTGCAGGACCTGGACCTGCTGCCCATGCCGGCCTGGGACCTGCTGCCCAACCAGCGGTACTGGACCCTCGCCCGGCCGCACTCGGGCATGTTCGAGCCCGGCGCCGAACTGCGCTACGCCACCATGATGACCTCGCTCGGGTGCCCGTTCCACTGCGCGTACTGCCACATCGCCAACGAGGAGGAGGGCAGCCTCAGCGGCCCCATCGGCAGCTTCCGGGTGAAGTCCGACGAGCGGGTGCTGGCCGAGATCGAAACCCTCAAGGGCCTCGGCGTGACCGAGGTGTTCATCGAGGACGACTCGCTGCTGGGGCAGAAGAAGCGCGGCCTGCGGCTGCTCCAGAAGATCCAGGGCGCGGGCGTGACCATCTGCGACCTCAACGGCATCAACATCATCCACCTGCTCAAGCGCTGGAAGCCCGACCACGAGGTGCTCGAAGCCCTGTCCCTGGCGGGCTTCACGCAGATCAACATGCCGTTCGAGACGGGCAACCTGCGCATCATGCGCAAGTACGCGAGCAACAAGCTCAACGTGGAGAAGGCCGACCTGCGCGGGCTGATCATCGCCATGAAGGAGTACGGCTTCCAGCTCTACGGCAACTACATGATGGGCTACCCGGACGAGACGATGGAGGAGATCCAGAACACCATCGACCTCGCCCGCGAGCACGTCTCCTACGGCCTGGACGCGGCGAACTTCTTCATCGTGGTGCCGATGCCCGGTTCGCCGCTGTTCGACATGGCGATCGCCAACGGCCACCTCAGCCCCGATTTCGACCCCGACAAGATGAACATCTACAACGCCACCATGACCAACACGCTGGTGCCCTGGAAGGTCCTGGAGGAAACCCGCGCCCGCGCGTGGGAAGAGGTCAACTCCACCCAGTGGAAGACCGCCAAGAAAGCCTGGGCGGCCACCTCCGCCTAACGCGGCGGCGCCCCGACCTCCCGCGCGTACCTCGCACCCGGTCCGCCTTCCCGCCCGAGCCAGTCGACCAGGGCGCGGAAGCCACCGGCCAGGTCCCGGCGCGGCCGCCAGCCGAGCAGGCGACGGCCGCGCGAGCAGTCCGCCACGCACAGCGCCGCGTCCCACGCCCGCGGCGCCATCGTCGACCAGCCCGGCCGCTCGTCGATCCCGAGCTCGGCGCGCACCAGCTCGACGAGGTCGGCCAGCGAGGTCGGCGTGCCGCTGCCGACGTTGAGGACCGTGCCGCGGTCGAGGTGCGTGGCCGCCGCCGCGCGCGCGAACGCCTCGCAGGCGTCGTCGACGAAGACGAAGTCCCGGACCGTCCGCGGGTCGGTGAGCGGCGGCAGCCGCCGGCCCAGCCCGAACACCGCCAGGGTCGGCATCAGACGCTGCGGGTCCTCCCAGGGCCCGTAGGCCGTGCCGAGGCGCAGCGTGACGATGTGGGCCCCGCGCTCCACCGCCACGGTCCGCGCGTACCGCGTCGCCGCGGCCTTGCTGACGGCGTAGGAGCCGCGCGGCCGCTCCGGGTCGGACTCGCGGGCGGGGCGGTCCCCCGGGCCGTACTCGGCCGTGGAACCGGCCTGGACGAACGCCTCGAACGCGCCCGCGCCGGCCAGGTCGACGAGCCCGCCGGTCGCCTCGGCGTTGGTGGTGAAGATCGTGTCGGCGTCCGTCTGCCACGAGTACGCGCCGTGGGCGGCGAGGTGGAACACCCAGTCGGGCCGCACGGCGTCGAGCACGGCCCGCACCGCCCCGGTGTCGCGCAGGTCGAGCCGGTGCACCGCGAGGTCGGCGAGGACCCCCTCCAGCCGCCACGGGTCGGAGCCGGGCCGCAGGACCGCGTGCACCGCGTGCCCCTCCCGCAGGAGCCGGCGGCAGAGGTTCGCGCCGATGAAACCCCCGGCGCCGGTGACCAGGGCCCGCCGGGGCGAGACGGGCGGGTGGTCGGACGGCGCGGGGCCGGACCGGGGCCGTCCGGGCAACGGCCGGCCGAGCGGGAGGTGGCCGGGCACCGACGGGCCGAGCGGGGGGTGGCCGGGCAACGACGGGCCGGGCGAGGGCAGGCCGGGCGAGGGCAGGCCGAGTGGCGGCAGGTCGGGCCGGGACCGGACCGGCGGGAGCCGGCCGGGCGACAGTTCGGGCGGCGCGTGCCCGGCCGGTGGCCGGCCGGGCGGGGGGCCGGCCGCGGGACCGGCCGGCCGGCCGTCGTCGTGCCCGCTCACCGCCGCGCGGACGCCACCATGGACGTGGCCGCTCCCGCGACCGCGGTCGCGGAGATGCCGAAGTGCTCCTGGAGGAACGCCTGCGACCCCGTGATGCCGCGCGGCAGGTCCTCCACCCCGCAGCGCCGCAGGCGGGTCGACAGGCCGCGCTCCGCGATCACCTCCGCCACCAGCGTGCCCACGCCGCCGTCGACGAAGTGCGGCTCCACGGTGACCGCCAGGGGCACGTCGGCGAGGAAGTCGGCGAGGTCGTCGTGCGGCGACGGGTTGAAGCTCTCGACCACCGCCACCGACGCCTCGACACCCTCCGCGGCCAGCAGGTCGGCCGCGGCCAGCGCGTCGGTGACGCTGGCGCCGAGCGCGACCAGCGCGACGTCTCCCCCGGCGCGCAGCCTGGTCAGCCGGCCGAGCTCGAAGTCCGTGTCCTGGCCGGGGATCGCCGCGCCGCCCTTCGACAGGCGGTAGTAGATCGGCCGCGGCAGCGCGTAGGTCTGCTCGAACGCGGTGCGCGCGTGCGCGGCGTCGGTCGGCACGACGACCGTCAGCCCCCGCTGCATCCGCAGGATGCCGACGTCTTCGAGCCCGTAGTGGGTCGCGCCGTTGTTGCCGTACTCGAACCCACCGCCCACGCCGACGATCCGCACCGGCAGCTGGTGCAGCACCGGGCCGTTGCGGATGAACTCGTACGGCCTCATGGTCGCGAACGTCGCGATCGAGTAGGCGAACGGGATCATCCCGGACTCCGCGAGCCCGGTCGCCAGGCCCACCATGTTCTGCTCGGCGACACCGACGTTGTAGAAGCGGTCCGGGAACCGCTCCGCGAACGGCTCCAGCATGTTGAACCCGAGGTCACCGGTCAGCAGGACGACGCGGGGGTCCCGCTCCGCCAGCTCGGTGAGCGTCTCGACGAACGCGGCTCTCATCATGCCTCCGTCGGGGTGGTGGCGCCGGCACCGCCGGCGGTGGCGGTGACGTCGGCGACCGCGGTCGCGTACTGCTCGTCCGACAGCGGCCAGTAGCGCCAGGCGACGCGGTCCTCCATGAACGAGACGCCGCTGCCCGCGGTGGTGCGCGCGATGATCACGTGCGGGCGCGACGAGGTGCCGTCGACCGAGTCGAGCGCGGCGCGCAGGGCGCCCACGTCGTGGCCGTCGACCTCCTGGGCGGACCAGCCGAACGCCTCCCAGCGCGGGACGAGCGGTTCGAGGTCCAGGACCTGGTTGGTCGGCCCCAGGGCCTGCTGGCCGTTGGCGTCGACGATCGCGACGAGCGAGCCGAGGCCCCGGTGGGCCGCGAACATGGCGGCTTCCCAGACCGAGCCCTCGTTCAGCTCCGCGTCGCTGACCAGGACGAACGTGCGGCGGTCCGAGCCCTGCATCCGGGCCGCGAGGGCGGAGCCGGCGCCGATGGACAGCCCGTGCCCCAGCGAGCCGGTGGAGAAGTCGATGGCGTCGACGACGTGCTCGGGGTGCGCCCCGAGGGGGGTGCCGTTGCCGCAGTAGCTGTCGAGCGCCGCCCGGTCGATGCGCCCGGTCTCGTAGAGCGCCGCGTAGAGCGCGAGCACCGCGTGGCCCTTCGACAGGATGAACCGCTCGCGGTCCGGGCCCTCGCCGCGCAGGACCCCGTCGAACAGCACGGCCACGACGTCCGCGATGGAGAGGGCCGAACCGATGTGCCCGAATCGGGCCCGATGTGATTGCTCCAGGATGTGGAGCCGAATCCGGTGGTGCAGCGGGAACCGCTCGAAGTCCCGCGCCGCGGTCGACGTGCCCTCGGGCGACGCCTTCCCGGGCGGCGGTCCAGCCTGCGCTTCGGCGTCTGGGTGACGAAACGACGTAGTTGACATTTGAGCTGAACTCTCCATTCCCAGGATGTTCACTGTAATGCAACACGATTCGTTCTCGACGCGACCACCACCGTGAGCGACCGCCCCGGCGGGGGTGCGAGAAAGTTCCTCGCACTCCGCCGGGGGGCGGCCGCTGCGCGGCGGATTCGGATTCGGTACCGCCGTTTTATTCGGGGGTGTAGAACCCGAGGGTCTCCTCGGCGGTCTTGTCCACCGCGTCGGCGTCGGCGACCTTGCGGTCCTTGAGCACCTCGGCCCAGGAGCGGACCGACATCTTGGTGAACTCGAGGGCCTCGGGCGACTCGAACCACCACTGCTTGTCCGGCGTCTCGCCGGCCACCTGCTGGCCCAGCGCGATCAGCGCGGGGTCCCAGCCGACGCCGACGGCCAGCACGTGGCCGATGACCTCGTCGCCCTCACCGGGGCCGGAGTGCTCCAGCTCCAGCGTGGTGCGGGAGTCGCCGTCGGCCGTGAGGACCAGCACGATCTCGTTGGCCGGGTGGCCCTCCGCCATCCAGGTCAGGTGCAGCTTGCGCGGCCGGTCGCACTCCACGATGTCGCCGCCGGCGTGGCCCTCCAACTGGAACTTGCCACCGTGCTCCAGGTTCCCGGACACGGGCAGGAACCACCGCTCCAGCCGCTCCGGGGTGGTGATGGCGTCCCACACGTCCTCGGCGGGCGCGTCGTAGGTGCGCCGCAGCACCGCCGCGTAACCGGGACCACCGGCCACGGAACCGGGCCTGACATCACGAGTGGTCTGTGCAATCCAGTCGTTGATGCTCAAGGTTCATCGCCTCTCAACATAGAAACTAGACGGTCTCGCGGCGACAATAGCAGCAGATCATCTTGGCGACAGATCACGTCGTGGTTGTGTCATGGCCGTTGGTTGCTCATTGCGCTGTCGAGCCGCGCGAGTACCGCGTCGGCCGCCCTGGCGGCGCCGCCGGCGCTCTGGATCTGACGCTGCATCTCCTGAACCCTCGCGAGGGTATCCGCGTCGTTGGCGAGTTCCTCCACGGTGTTGTACAGCGTTGTCGCGTCGAACTGTTCCGAGGTGATGTGGCGACCGAGTCCCAGTTCCTGGATGCGCCTCGCCATCGGCTCGACCTCGAACGCGTAGTGCGGAACGGTCACCATCGGCCGTCCCCAGTGGAGCGACTGCATCACGGTGCCCATTCCACCGTGCGTGACGCAGATCCGCGCGTGCTCCAGGACCGCGAAGTGGGACAGGTAGCCGTGGACCTCCACGTTGTCGGGCAGCGGTTCCAGCTCAGCCGGGTCGACGCGGGTGCCCACCGTCATGACCACGCGCCAGGGGGTGTCCGCGAAGGCCCGGATGCAGGTCCGGAACCACTCGGGCTGGTCGTTGAAGCTGGTGCCCAACGAGATCAGCACCACCGGTCGGTCGTCCCGGGGGGTCCACCGGCCGGCGCGGTGGCCCTCCAGCGCCGGTCCGACGAACAGGAAGCGGTCGTCGAACGTCTCCCCGGCGAACTGGAAGGCTTTCGGGATGAAGACCAGGTTGCGGTCCGCGATGCCGTACCAGAACTCCTCCAGCGAGGTGTCCAGGCCGCGGGCCTGGAGCAGTTCGGCCAGCGCCTCCCGGAAACCCTCGAACGTCAGGGGTCCGGGGATGCCCGAGGCGTCCACCATCTCCTGGTAGTACGAGTACTCCTGGTTGGTCGCGAAGCCCGCGCTGAGCCGCACCGCGGGCCGGTTCCACCGGTGCGCCAGCAGCCGCCCGGCGATGAACGGGGCGTCCTCGTAGAGGATCACGTCCGGCGGGGACCCGTCGAAAGCCGCCTCCGCCGCCTCCAGCACCTGGAGGTTCTCCTTGAGGTAGAGCATGTGCGGCAGGGTGGGGTCGCCGGAGGCGAACACCTCCGCCGGGTCCAGGCCCGCGACCGCCGACTCGTAGGTCAGCACCGAGGCCCCGAAGGCCGCCGCGGACTCGGCGAACTCCGCGGTGGTGAGGTGCGTGACCCGGTGGCCCCTACCGGTCAGCTCGCCGACGAGCGAAAGGGTGGGATGCACGTTGCCGGCGTGCGGTCCGGTGAGGAGCAATGCCGTCATCATACTTTTGAATTCTATACTGACAGCACAGCGAGTGCCACTCTCCGGCCACCCTGGACGACGGGTGGCGGGCAGGACGGGGAATCCCCGCCCTGCCCGCCACACCTTCCGCCGACGACGCCGCGCGACGCGCGATCAGCGGTTGGTCGTCTTGCTGTACCGCCGGATCGCCAGCGGCACGAAGACGATCAGGATGCCCACGACCCACAGCAGGCTGTAGGTGACGGGCTCGCGCAGCGGCCACGCGTCGGGGGTCGGCGTGGCCGCGCTGATGTTGCCGAACAGCTCCCGGGACGCCTGCGCGATGGCCGTGACCGGGTTCCACTCCGCGAAGGTCTGGATGACCGGCGGCAGCGGCTCGGTCGGCACGAACGTGCCGGCCAGGAACGTCAGCGGGAAGATGATGACGGCCGTGGCGCTGTTGAAGACCTCGACGCTGGGCACGAGCAGGCCGAAGAAGGCCATCACCCAGGAAAACGCGTAGGCGAACAGCAGCAGGAGCAGCACGCCCGCGACCGCGTCCAGGAACGAGGACCGGATACGCCACCCGACCAGCAGGCCCGCCAGCATCATGACGCCGATGGACAGCGCGTTGTAGACGATGTCGCTGGTCGTCCGGCCCACCAGCACCGCCGAGCGCGAGGCCGGCAGCGACCGGAACCGGTCGATGATGCCCTTCTGCACGTCCTCGGCGATCCCGAGGCCGGTGAAGGTGGCGCCGAAGATGATGGTCTGGGCGAAGATGCCGCCGAGCAGGAACTCGCGGTAGTTGCCGCCCGGGATCTCGATGACGTTGCCGAAGACGAACGCGAACAGCAGGATGAACATGAACGGCGAGATCAGCATCATGACGATGATCTCGGGCATCCGCTTGACCTTCATCAGGTTGCGCTTCGCGATGATGGCGCCGTCGGTGAGGGCCTTGGTCGCTGCGGTCATGACTCGACCTCCTGCTTGGTACGGGCGGCGTTCTTCTTGGTCCCGGCCTTCTTGTCGACCCCGGCGGGGTCCTTGCCGTCGTCGGCGGGAACGGTGCTGTGCCCGGTGAGGGACAGGAAGACGTCGTCGAGGGTGGGACGGCGCAGCGACACGTCGAGCAGCGAGACCTTGGCCTCGCCCAACGACCGCAGTAGGCCCGCCAGCATGTCGGGGCCCCCGGAGCCGGGCGCGGTCAGCCGCCGCGTCTCGCGGTCGACGGTGACCTCGTCCAGACCCGTGCCCCGCAGCGCCTGCTCGGCGGCCTGGAGGTCCTCGTGGCTCTTGACGACGAGTTCCACGCGGTCGCCACCGACCGTCCGCTTGAGCTCGTCCGGCGTGCCGTGGGCGATCTCCTTGCCGTTGTCCACCACCACCACGTCGTCGGCCAGCTGGTCGGCCTCCTCCATGTACTGGGTCGTGAGCAGCACGGTGGAGCCGCGCTCGACCAGCGCGCGGATGGTCTCCCACAACCTGTTGCGGCTGTGGGGGTCCAGCCCCGTGGTGGGCTCGTCGAGGAACAGCACCTTCGGCTGCGCCACGATGGCCGCCGCGAGGTCGAGGCGCCGGCGCATACCGCCGGAGTAGGTCTTGACGGGGCGGTCGCCCGCGTCGGTGAGCGCGAAGTCGTCGATCAGGGTGCGCGCCCGCGCGCGGGAGTCGGCCGCCTTGAGGCCGTACAGCCGGCCGACGATGTAGAGGTTCTCGTAGCCGGTGAGGTAGTCGTCGACGGCCGCGTTCTGCCCCGACAGGCCGATGTGCTGACGCGCCTTGCCCGGGTCCGCGCGGACGTCGATGCCGGCGATCGTCACCTCGCCCTCGTCGGGTTCGAGCAACGTCGTCAGGATGCGGACGGCGGTCGTCTTGCCGGCGCCGTTGGGGCCGAGCAGCCCGAGCACGGTGCCGTCGGGCACCTGGAGGTCGAGGCCGTCGAGCGCGACGACGTCGCCGTAGCGCTTGACGAGCCCGCGCGCGGTGATGGTCGCGTTCATGCTGTGCCCCTGTCGTCGTTGGTGGACGCCGCCAACACTCGCCTCATAGCTTCACCAATCCTTAGCGATCTTTGTTGCTGTACACAGAGAACCGACACTGTTCCCGCGCGCGGCGCGTCGGGGTCCGGACTGCTCATGCCGGTGGCGCCTCCGAACTCCGGCCCCGGTACCGACCGACGGGAACGCATCCGATCAGGTGGCGGGTCGTCGGTGTGCGAGTCGATGTGCGAGTCGATGTCGAGCGGCGCGCCCGAGTCGTCGGGGCGCCGGGCCGGCGATCCGCGCCGACCCCGGCCGCGAGCGCCCGTCCCGGGGCCCGGACCGGTGTGCGGCATGTCGTCTCCCGCGTTCGGCGTTGGATCATCGGCCAGCTCATACAATCATTTGTGAAGTGATGTGGACCAGGGTTTCGGTCGGGCGGTTCGGCGGTTCCACCGCGTCGGCGGGACATTTCGCCATCGGCCCGGCCGGTGGACCGGGGTGGTTCAGTCCGGCCTTCGGCAGATCAGCTGCCAGAACCGCGCGATATCGCGGTAGGGGGCGCGGGAACACAGGGCCAGTTCGAGCTCCGTGGTCTGCCGCAGCCACTCCGGATCGCGTTTCAGCTCGTCGTCGGTGACGAGGTCGATCACCGTGCGGAGCCCGAAGCGGTCCGTCACGACCGCGCCGGCGTCCCGCACCGCGGCCTCGACGCTCGCCCTTTCCAACCGGTGCATGGGTTCACCGATGGTGACCGAACGGCGGGTCGGCGCTTCGAGCATCTCCAGTCCCTGCCGGGGATCGCCGTCGCGGATCGCGGCGGCCAGGACGTCCATCGCGGGATTCGGCGCGATGAGCGACAGCGCGCCGCCGGGCCGCGTGACGGCGACGAGCCGGCCGACCAGTTCCGCCGGGTCGTCCCGGTAGTGCAGCACGTTGTGGCACAGCACGAGGTCCCAGCCGGTGGCGTCGGCGGGGAGCGGGAGCGGTCGGGGGTCGCCGACGTCCCGGTGCTCGACCCGCAGCCGGTCGCCGTCGGCGCCGGCCCTCTCCGCCGCCGCGACGGCCTCGGCCAGCAGGACCGGGGAGAAGTCGAGGACCGTCACCCGGTGGCCCGCCACGAGCAGCGGCAGCGAGTCGACGCCGTTGGCGCCGCCCACGTCGAGCACGTTGAGGGACCGACCGGGCACCTCCGGCAGCGCGGCGAGGACGTGCCGGACCAGGGCGTAGTACACGCGCGCCCAGGGCGTCTGCTGCCAGGCGAGCCAGTCGTCGGCCGCGCGGTCGAACGCCACGCCGAGGCCGGGGGAGGAATCGCTCATGATGATGCCTTACGCACCGGTGTCGGGCGGTGGCCCGGCGAGGACCGGGCCACCGCCCGGCAGGTCTGACGGACGGCGGCTCAGGACTTCGATCCCTGCTTGAGCAGCTTGACGTAGGCCGCCTCGATGACCTGCGACCAGGCCATCCCGGCGTCCCGGCTCAGGTCGGCGTCCTCCTCGGTCGGCTCGTACCACTCCAGGGAGGGCTTGTTGGGCAGCTCGCCCGCGAGGTACTTGCCGAGGTACTTCAGCGGCGCCTCCCAGCCGGCGCCGACCCCGTAGTCACCGGTCTTGGGGTCGCTGGAGACGAGCACGTCCCGCACCGAGGCGTGTTCCAGCTCCAGCTGGGTGCCGCCCTCGACCTCCTTGAGCCGGATCTCGACCTCGTCGGGGATCGAGCCCTCGTAGGACCAGGTCACGCGGAGCAGGTTCGGCGCGTCGCACTTGAGGATCTCGCCGTCGGCGTTCATCTCGATCGAGAAGGAGCCGCCCTCGCGGAGGTCGCCGCTCACCGGCAGGAAGTACCGGGTGATGCGGTCCGGGTCGGTGATGGCGGACCAGACCTCGTCGATCGGAGCCGAGTAGACGCGACGCATGATCGCGGAGTGGGCCTCACCCGCGCCGATCGTGCGCTGCCCGAGCTCCCTTTCGGTCTCGTCGACCGGGTGCTTGGTCTTGCTGTCACTCATGTCCTTGTCTCTCCATCCGGGTCGCACCGGTGCCGTCACACCGGGCGTGGGGCGGACAATATCAGAGTGAACCTATATAAGGCCACACTAAATCTCTGCGGCTGATTTCGCTGCACCAGCGTATAGCCAAGTTCCCCGGCCTCCCCACGCGACCCGCGCGGCGGGAACCGGGTTTCACCGCATGTCGTGGTTTCCGGGGGATACCCCGTGCGTGTGCGGGGGAAGCACTTCCGCGTCTCCGCACAGCGCGTGACTAGCTACCACATACTTACGCCAAACGAGTGACGAGTGCGGCTTAATCGCGAGGGTCTTCGTCACGGTGCGGAGCCGTGACGAAGACGCAGACGGGCCGCGGCGGGTGGTGAGCCGCCGCCGAACGGGAGGGCGCCGAACGGGGGGCGGGCGGTCAGGCCAGCCCGAGCAACCTCGTGATGCGCTGGGCCGCCTCGGGTGTGCCGGTCATCCTCACCGCGCCGGTGGCGACCGCGTGGTACGGGGACATCATCCTCGCGCCGATGCGGATGAACGTGTCGGTGTCGCACTCCAGCGTCAGGTCGGGGGCGCGGACCCGTCCCCGGCCGAAGGTGACCCGGCCGTCGCGCACGGCGATGGTGAACACCTGGTCGGCCACGCGGAACTCGTAGACCTCCGACAGGCCCGGCACCGCCTCCTGGCACACCATCGCCTGCACCGCCAGGAAACCCCACGTCGCGCGGCTGGCGCCCGCGCTGTCCTCCTCGCTGAGGAACTGGAGGCCCCAGCGGGCCAGCGACAGCACCGGCCGGCGCAGCTGCTCCCCCACCTCGGTGAGGGCGTACTGGCGGGCCCGGCCGTCGCCCGGCACCGGCTGCTGGGCCACGATGACGAGGTCGGCCAGCGCGCGCAGGCGCTCGGTCAGCAGGTTGGGGCCCATGCCGGGCAGGTTGTCGAGCAGCTCGGTGAACCGGGCGGGGCCGATGAGCAGCTCGCGCACCACCAGCAGCGTCCAGCGCTCGCCGATGACGTTGAGGGCCCCGGCGAGCCCGCAGAACTGGCCGTAGTCACGCTTCGACGACACCGCGACCCACCCCGCTTCCCCGGGGGGTGGCGGTCGACGGCGGGGAACCACCCGGCCGTCCTCGCTCCGACCGGCGCGTCCGGGGGCGCCCCAGAAGGGCGGCCAACCCCACAAAGGCGGCCAACCCCGGAACAGCGGCCAACCCCGGAACAGCGGCCAACCGGGGGACGGCGCGGTCCGGTTCGTCGGTCGTGGGTGGCATGGTCCCCTCCCGGGCGTGCGGGCCGTCGGCGGACCAGCGGTCGAACCGGGTTCCCCGTCGCGGTCCCGGACCGCCGCCCGACCCCGGTCCGGCGACGGCACGTACCGGACCGGGGTCGAGCACAGCGGGAAATTACGTGTTCTTGTACTCATCGGCGGTGGGTCAGCGCATCGAGTTCGTCCGTCCCCAGTGCGCCAGGGCCAGCAGCGGCCCGTGCAGCCGGTGGCCCAGCGGCGTCAGCCGGTACTCCTCGCCCCGCTCCACCACGCCGTTGGCGCACAGCGCGTCGAGCAGGGGCGCGAGCAGGTCGCGGTCGAGCCCCGGCAGGCCCTCCAGCAGCTGGTCCTCGGTGGCGGGCGCGACCAGCAGCTCCCGCACCACCAGCATCGACCACATGTCGCCGACCACGTCCAGGCCGGCCTCCAGCGGGCAGGGACGACGGTTCTCCTGGTCCTCGGGCGGCACGTCGATCACACCTTCGCCGGCGCGCAGCGGCACGGCGCCGCGGCCAGTTCCTCGTCCGACGGCTTGCCGTGCTTGATCATCGCGACCACCATCGGGATGAACACGATCGCGTTGTAGAACAGGTGCAGCTCCACCCGCGGCAGGGCGAGCTGGAGCAGGCTGGTCGGCACGGGCCGGCTCGCGATGTTCGTGCCCACGAGCGCCTGGAGCAGCAGGAGCAGGTGCTCGAAGTGGTGCCAGACCTGGATGAGCAGCGCGGCGGTCCACCAGGTGCGCGCCTTGCCCACGAACCCGGGTCGGAGCAGGATCAGGCCGACCATCATGACCAGGGCGTACCCGTAGTGCATCCACTCGGAGTGCACCAGCCACGGGAACGGCAGGCCGAGGACGCCGCGCGCCTCGGACGTGGGCATCCCCAGGACGTAGATCTGCACGGCCTGCGCCAGGTGTTCGGCCCAGTGGGCGACCACCACCACCATGAACACCTGGAGAGCGACGCGGTGCCGATCCGTGTTGAGGGTCCGCACCACCGGGAGCGCCATCGGGTGGGTCATACCGCCGCCTTCGCTTCGAACTGGGCCAGGGCCAGGGACAACTCGTCTGGGACCCGGACGGGGACCACCCCGTTCGCGGTCCTGCGCAGGCAGGACACGACCTGCCCGCCGCGGGCGACCATGCGGCCGTCCCGCCGGAACTCGTAGCTCATCTCCACCTGGTTGCCGCGCACGCGGCGCAGCGTCATCGCCACCTCGACCTCGTCGAGGGCGAAGCACTCGGCGAAGTACTCCATCTCGCACGACACGGTGGCCAGGGCCAGGTCCCCGCTCCGCACGTCGGCGAGCACGCCGGGGGCGTGGTCGGCGAGGAAGGCTTCCCGGCAGTGGCCCTGCCAGTGCAGGTAGTGCGCGAAGTAGACGTTGCCGACGACATTGGTCTCGTCGAACGTCACTCGGTGCCGCAACAGGTATTCGCGCACGTCATCCCACCTCCACTGCGATCGCGACAACGGGTTCGCCGATCCCGGCCACGGCGGGTCGGGCGACCACCACGGCGGCGCTCGCGGCGCACAGCACCAGCAGGCCGTCGTCGGTGACCTCGGCGATCTCCAGCGGCGAGCGCCGGTCGAGACCGGCGCGGGCCAGGGCGGCGCGCGCGGCGGTGATCCGCCCGGCCGCCACCTCCAGGGGTTCGTCGAGCTTGGCCGCGACGGACGCCGCGCGGTCGCCGTCGGACTCCTCGAACGGTTCGGGCGCGGTGCCCGTGCCCCAGGCGACGCCGACCTGGTGGTCGGCGCGGACGAACAGGGCGTGGTCGTGGCCGTCGGCGAGGACGGGCTCGCCGCCGCCGTCCCAGCCGTCCGCCCCGGCGATCACGAGTTCGACGCGCTGCGCGACGTCGAGTTCGATGAGGCGGCGGCTGAGCATGGGCCCGACCAGGGAGGCGGGCATGGCCTCCGCCCAGCGGGCGGGACCCACGGCGCGCAGCCGCAGGGCGTCCCACCGGGCGACGCGCGCACCGCCCGCGTCCAGCACGTCCACGTCGAACACGTAGTCGTCGGCGGTGTGCGCGCGTTCCACCGCGTGCACGCGCAGCACCCCGCGCGGCGCCTTCCACGCGGTGAACCGGTCCGCTCCGACGGGCAGGGCCCGGCGGTGCGGGACGCACGCGAGCAGCACGTGCAGGGCCGCGTCGAACGCGCCCGGGTCGCCCAGCAGCAGCCGCTGGTGGTGGAAGTGGGAGAACCACGGCGCGTCGGGCTCGGCGCGCACCCGGGCCCGGACCTCGAACGCGGACAGCCGCTCGTAGCCCAGCAGCCGGCGGAACCGGCCCCGGTGGAACAGCAGCGGCCCGTAGAACGGGTGCGGGCCGGTCTCGGCGGGCACGACGTCGTCCGGCGGGCCGGCGGGCCCCGGTTCCGGCGCCTCCCGCACCACGGCGGTGAAGCGGTCGGCGGCGTGGCCGTCGGTGTCGTCGCGCAGGGCGACCCGGACGGCGTCCGCGCCGTCGTCGAGCGCCAGCACCCGCACCACCCGCGCGCCGCGCTCGGGCACGGTGACCGGGCTGCGCAGGTCGAGGTCGGAGAACTCCCAACCCCGGTGCTCCCCCGCCACCGCGTCCGCGGCCTGGGCCATGGCCTCCAGCCCGACCACGGCGGGCAGCACGGGCACACCCTCGACGCGGTGCTCGTCGAGGTAGGGGTCGTGGCCCAGGGACAGCTCCGCGTCCAGCACGGCCTCCACCCCGGCGAAGCGCACGCGCGGGTCCTCGACGAAGCGCAGCGGTTCGGGCGCCTCGCCCTCGACGCGCAGCGTGGGCCCCTCCGGGAAGCGGCCGGTGACCAGCAGCGTCACCGGCGCGCCGCGGTCGGTGAGCGCGGCGAGCATGGCGGGCGGGCCGTCCGCCGCGGTGATCGGCGCGATGCCGGCGGCCGCGAGGCCCTCCACCACGCCCATCCGCTCCCCCATGCCGAGGCCGTCCCACAGCGACCACTCCAGCAGGTGGTGGCGGCGCTGCGGGAAGCGCTCGGCGGCGCGTTCCAGCTCGGCGCGCAGCCAGTCGTTGGCCACGCAGTACTCGGCCTGGCCGGGCAGCCCGCCGCGGCCGATGATCGAGCCGAAGCCGACCACGAGCCGCAGGTCCGGTGCGGCGTCGAGCAGCAGCCGCAGGCCGGTGACCTTGGGCGCGAGGGTCTCGCGGAGGGTGTCGGCGGACACCGCGCCCAGCAGGCGGGGCTGGTTGACCCCGGCGCCGTGCAGCAGACCGCGCACCGGCCCGATCCCGGCGGCGGCCGCCACGGCGGAGGCCACCTGGTCGGGGTCGGTGATGTCGGCCCGCACGTAGTGCGCGGGAACGCGGGAGGCCAGGGCGCGCAGCGCGTCGGCGACCCGCGGCGTGTCGGGCGCGGACCGGCCCAGCACCACCAGGGTGCACCCGGTGCGGTGGGCCAGCGCCACGCCGCACTCGGTGGTGATGCCGTCGACGCCGCCGGTGACCAGGCAGACGTCGCCGGGTCCCAGGGGCAGCTCGCCGCCCGGCTCGGGTCGGCGCGCGCGGGTGGTCACGCGCTCGGCGCGGCCGTCGGGCCGGACGCGCAGCTCGCGGTAGCCGCCGGCGGCGACCAGGCCCGGGTCCAGCGCGTCGTCGTGCACGTGGACCACGGTGACCGCGCACCCGTCCAGCTCCACGGCGGCGCTGCGCCCCACGCCCGCGGCGGCCGGGTGGCCCCGGTGGGCGACGAGCAGGCGGCGCGGCCGGTGCCCGGCGACCAGCGCGAGCACGCGGGCGACCTCCTCGGGCCGCTCGTCGGCCAGCCACACGGCGAGGTTGCGCTCGCCGGTGGCGCCCGGGAGCCCGGCCGCGGAGTGCAGCCAGTGCCCGGCCGGCGCGTCGACGGTCCAGCTGCCGCCGGCGGGCGCGGCGGTGGGCTCGAACGGCGCCCAGTCGTGCTCGAACGTCCGCACCCAGGGCGCCAGGCCCGCGGGCGGCCGGTCGGACTCCGCCTCGGCGACGGGCCGGGCGGCCAGCAGTTCGGCCACGTCGGCGACGGTGGTGTCCACGTTGGACAGGGCGCTGTCCGGGGGCCGCCTGCCGACGGAGTCGGCGATGGCCCCGATGACCTGGACCACCTGCAACGAGTTCAGGTGCAGGTCGCCCAGCAGCGTGCTGTCCGGCTTGATGTTGGCCGCCGGCAGCTCCAGCACGCGGCTGAGCCGGTCGCGCACGAGGGTCAGCAGGTCGGTGTCGTCCGCGGCCGGGAGCGGCTCGGGCACGCCCGTCGCGGCGGGGACCACCGCGGCGGGCGCGGGCCGGGCGTCCTCGGGCCGGTGCGCGCCCAGACCGGGCAGGTCGGTCTCGCACGGGTTGGCCAGCAGGTCGATCCGGGTGTCCAGGCCCAGCGGCCGGTGCGCGCGGCCCGCGAACCACGCGCCGAGGTCGCCCGCCGAGCACGCGGCGAGCACGGCGGTGGCCAGGGCGTGCCGGCCGGGGTGGCAGGTGTCGAGGGACACGGCGGTGGCCCCCGCGGCGCGCGCCAGGTCGGTCAGCGTGGTGCCGGGGCCGGCCTCGACGAGCAGGTCGCAGCGCCCGGTGAGGCGGCGCAGCGCCTCGGTGAACAGCACCGGCCGGACGACCTGCCCGGCGAGCAGGTCCACCAGGTCGGCGTCCGAGGTCAGCGGGCGGCCGGTGACGGTGGAGAACACCGGCCGGTCCGGCGGCGCGAACGCGATCCCGGCCAGTTCGGCGCGCAGCGGCTCGACGACGTCGCGCATGGCCGAGCTGTGGAAGGCGTGGGACACGGGCAGTGAGGTCGCCCTGATCCCGCGCTCGCGGGCCCGCGCCACCAGCTGCCCGACCTGGTCGGCCGGTCCGCCGACGGTGGTCTGGGCCGGGCCGTTGAACCCGGTGAGCTCCACCCCCAGGCCCTCGGCGAGCTCGCGGGCGGTGTCCTCGTCCGCGGCGACGCCCGCCATGGCCGTGCCGGGCGCGCCGTGGTCGGCCATCACCCGGCCCCGGGCCACGGCGAGGGCCTGCGCGGTGTCGGGGTCCAGCGCGCCCGCCCACGCCAGGGCGGTGATCTCGCCCAGGCTGTGGCCGACCGCGCCGACGGGCCGGCAGCCGGACGCGGTGAGCCAGGCCAGCGCGGCCAGCGAGTGGCGGACCACGGCGGGCTGGGCGATCGCGGTGTCGTTCGCGTCGTCGGTGACGGTGACGCCCGCCGCCGGCAGGTCCAGCCCGTCGGCCCCGGCGTCGAGCCCGCCGCGGACTGGCGCGGCCTGGCCGGGCAGCAGCAGGCCGACGCGGCGCGGCGGGCCGGCGGCCAGGACCACGCCCGAGGTCTCGTCCACGCGCAGTTCGCCGTCCCACCCGTCCAGCCGGGCGCGGGCCGCGGTCGCGGCCTCGCGCAGCCGGTCGGGGGTGTCGGCGACCAGGGCGCAGCGGACCGCGCCGGTGCCGCGCCGCTCGGCGTGCAGGGTGGCGGCGAGGTCGTGCAGTTCGGCGTCGCTCAGCGAGGGGGCGAGAGCGGTCAGCGCGTCGAGCCGGTCGCCCAGCGCGGCGGTGTCCGGGGCGTCGAGCAGCACGATGTCGTGCCGGGGCGCGGGGCGGCCCAGCGCCGTGACGTGCGCGGGCAGCGCGGTGGCCGGCCGCGCGGGTCGGCCGCGCAGCACCACGTGGGCGTTGATGCCGCCGAACCCCATGGAGGACACCGACGCCCACGGCGTCGTCGCCCACCAGGGCTCCGCCTCGCCGAGCAGGCGCAGCGGTGCGGAGGGGTCGCGCAGCAGGTCGTGCGGCTCCTCGACGCCGGTCGTGGGCGGCAGCACGCGGTGGTGCACCGCCAGCGTGGCCTTGATCAGCCCCGCCACGCCCGCCGCGGCCTTGGTGTGCCCGATGTTGGCCTTGACCGAGCCGAGGGCGGCGCGGTGGGCGCCGCGGCCGCGGACCTCGCACAGCGCGGTCAGCTCCACCTCGTCGCCGACCCGGGTGCCGGTGCCGTGGCCCTCGACGAGCTCCACGGCGTGCGGGTCGATGCCGGCCATCCGGTAGGCGCGGCCCATGGCCAGCGCCTGGCCCTGGGATCGGGGCCGGGTGAGGCCGCCGGAGCCGTCGGAGGAGGTGCCCCAGCCCTCCAGCACGGCGTAGGTGCGCACGCCCTCGCGCTCGGCGTCCTCGGCGCGCATCAGCGCCACCACGCCGCAGCCCTCGCCCGGCAGGAAGCCGGTGGGGTTGCGGTCGAAGACGCGCATCTCGTCGACCGCGAGCGCGCCGGTGCGGGCGAAGCCGACCAGCTCGAACGGGTCGAGGCTGAGGTCCACGCCGCCGGCGAGCGCGAAGTCCAGCTCGCCGCCGAGCAGGGCGCGGCCGGCCGTCATGACCGACAGCAGGCTCGACGCGCACGCCCCGTCCACGGTGAAGCCGGTGCCGTGGAAGTCGAAGTGGTTGCACACGCGGCCCGCGATGGTGTTGGACAGGGCGCCCGCCAGCGACTCGTCGCCGGGCACCGGGAACGGCTCGCGCACCAGGTCGCCGAGCAGCGCCAGGGTGTGCCGGGCCCGCTCGGGGTCCACGCCCGCGCCGTCGAGCGCCGCCGCCGCGGCGCGCCGCATGAACGGCCAGCGCAGCCGCAGCTGCGCCGCACGGGAGAACTCGCCGGTCATGGTGTTGCCCAGCAGCACGCCCACCCGGTCGCGGTCCAGGCCGCGGCCGTCGGGGAACCCCGCGTCGACCAGGGCGTCGGCCGCGGTCTCCAGCGCGAGCCAGTGCGCGTGGTCGACCACCCGGTGCAGCGTGCCGGGCACGCCGAAGCGCGCCCGGTCGAACTGCCAGCCCCGCAGCAGGCCCGCGTGGGTGGAGTAGGTCCGGTCGGGGTCGTCGGCCGGGCCCAGGTAGGCGCTGGAGAGGCGCTGTTCGGGCAGCCTGCGGAACCCGCGCCGGCGACCCAGGACCGTCTCCCAGAGACGGGCCGGGGAGTCCGCGTCGGGGTAGCGGCAGGCCAGGCCGACCACCGCGACGCCACCGGGACCGCTCATGACGCGCCCACCACCGGCTCCGGTCGCTTGAACCGCGGCGCCAGCAGCAGCACGAACCCGCGCAGGACGCAGGTGATCACCAGGGCGAAGAACAGGCCGAAGGTGATCCCGGACAGGACCAGGGCGGAGTAGATGGCCGCGGCGGTCACGCCGAAGATCACCTGGTTGCGCGGCCTGCTCGGGCTGCTGCCCGGGTCGGTGATCATGTAGTTGGTGAACAGGATGAACGCCAGCCCGGTCATCGGCACCAGCGCGCCGAGCAGGGAGTGGTCGAGCAGCAGCCAGCGCAGCACGGCCTGGAGCGCGAACGCGCCGAGCCAGCCGAGGATCAGCGGCATCTTGCCGGTGAGCTTGGCGTTGAGCATGGAGCCGAACATCAGGATGCCCAGCGGCAGCAGCCAGTCCAGCGTGTTCACGGTGAAGTTGGTGAAGTGGTACGGCGGCGCGATGCTCACCCAGGGGAACAGCACCAGGACGACGGCGATGCCGGTGTTCGACGGGTTGAGCACGTGGTGCAGCTTGCCGTTCACGCGCAGCCGGACCACGTACTTGGCGCCGTTGCCGACCGCGATCGCGAACATGTACGGCCACAGGGACGTGTTGCCCCACAGCAGCATGCCGCACGCCAGGCCGGTGATGTGCGCGGGCAGCAGGAAGATCACCATCGACTTGAAGCCGCCGGCGAAGGCCGGTTCGCGCTTCTGGGCCCAGGCGTCGACCCACTCGAACAGCAGCGCCGTGGCGTAGCTGGTGAGCGCGGCGACGATCGGGGTGATCGGCGCCTGCTCGAAGCCCAGGAAGGCGTGGCCCAGGATGTTGAAGATCGTGATGGTGGTGGCGAAGCGCGCCAGTGCGCGGACCCGCTTGACCTGCGGTGACAGGCCGGGCTTCGCCTCGGGGGCGGAGCCCTGCGCCGGGGGCGCGGCGATCTGGTCGAGGTCGCGAGAGGCCGTGGTCGTCATCGCACTTCCGCCGTTCCGTCGCTCTTGAGCAGGATGGTCCCGTGGCCGGGGCGCACCTGCACGACCGCCTCGTGCAGGCCCGCGGCGTCGCGCCAGGTGATCGTGGCGGGCACCTCGTCACCGCCGGGCAGGGCGAGGTGCACCTGGGGCGCGGAAACGCCGGTGTGGCCGTTGGCCGGGTAGAACTGGGTGCGCTGCGGCCGGTCGGGGTGGTGCAGCCGCACCTGGGCGCCGATCGCGTCGGTCACCGCGTCGCCGGACCCCGCGGGCGCGGGCCGCACCAGCCGCAGGTCGGCGGCGGGTCCCGCCGGCGCGGTGTTGTGCAGCAGGACGGAGTCCTCCCACTGGTTGGCCACCACCGCGTCGAGCTTGTTGTCGCCGTCGACGTCGCCGTAGGCCAGGGCCCGGGTGTTGTCGCCGGTCGCGATGCCGGTGTGCTCGGCGAGGTCGGAGTAGCGGCCGTCGGGACCGCGGACCCAGAACCGGTTCGGCTCGTGGCCGGACAGGTCGTCGTCCGGGCCGAAGTTCGGCCAGAACGCCGGGTGGCGCAGCAGGTCGTCGTTGCCCATGGCGAGTTCCTGGAGCAGCGGCCACCGGTTGGTCTTGCCCTTGAGGAAGCCGTTGGCCTGCATGATCTCGTCCACGCCGTCGTTGTCGAAGTCGCCGCTGCGCACGTCCCAGCACCAGCCGGCGCGGGCGATGCCCAGTTCCTCGCTGCGCTCGTCGTAGGGGAACTCGCCGTTGGCGAAGTCCTGCGGCGTGCCCTGCGGGATGAAGGCGAAGTTGCTCTCGTGCAGGGCGAAGGGCGTGGTGATGTTGCTGACGATCAGCGAGGGCAGCGCCGCGTCGCCGTCGTAGGTGAAGGTCAGGCCCATCCCCTTGAACGAGTCGCGGCCCATGATGGTGGACTTCGGGCTGGTCCAGTCGCGCTTGCCGCGCACCTCGCTGAACTTCACGTTGCCCGGGGTGGACTCGTTGAGCATCAGCTGGTCGGGGCCGAAGTCGTTGGCCTGGTACAGCTCGGGGCGGCCGTCGCCGGAGAGGTCCTGGAGGCCGGTGGCCAGCGTCCAGGAGGTCGACGCCATCCGGGAGAGCGCGTAGCTCGCGTCGGTGTAGGCGGGCAGCTCGTCCGGGCGGCCGGTGGGCTTGCCCAGCAGCAGGCGGTTGACGCCGGCGTTGCGGGCCAGGCCCATCGAGTCCTGCATCTGCATCCGGCTCTCGGTGTTCGCGTCGGGGTCGAGCACCCGCGCGCCGTCCGGGAAGTAGTTGCCGATGAACAGGTCCAGGTTGCCGTCGCCGTCGATGTCGCCGACGTTGAGGGTGCTGGAGTTCCACACCGCCATCGGCGTGATCAGCTCGACGGCGCGGTAGCCGTCGGCGGTCGGCGCGCCGACGCCGGCGGTGTTGAGGAAGACCACGGGTGAGCGGCCCCAGTAGTGCACGACGTGGTCGACGTCGCCGTCCGCGTCCACGTCGTGCGGGACGCAGCCCATGGGCGCCATCGTGTGGTCGTAGGGCAGGCCGTCGGCGGCGGGGGTGAGCAGCACCGGCTCGTACCCGTCGGGGTCGGACGCGCGCACCGGGCGCAGCGTGACCGAGTCGTCCCGGGGGTCCACCAGGCACAGGTCGCCGGCCCGGCCCTGCTCACGCAGGTCGGACAGCGCGGCGGCGGCGCCGACGGAGGAGATCCAGCCCCGGATGGCGTGCAGGTCGGGCGCGACGACGCGTTCGGTGCGCGCGCCCGGTGCCATCGGGTTCAGCGGTTCGGCGGTGAAGCCGTAGTTGGACGCCAGCGCGTTCGCCTCGGCTTCGCTCAGCCCGGGGCGAACCACCAGGAGGCCGAGCGCGGCGCAGAGGGCGAGGACGACGCCGATCACCAGAAACTGTCGTGCGTTGATGCGCATGTAAATCGCACTCTCCCGGTCGTGATCAGCGATGTGCGGCGATGTGCGCGCGGAGCCTGGACTTCCACTGGAGGTAGGAGTGGATGTCGTTGGAGTCGAGCAGGCCCTGCGCGGCCCTGTCGCTCCACTCGGCGGTCTCGGCCGCGTCGACGCCGAGGAAGCGCTTCGCCGAGCGCTCGGTGTGCGGCGGCACGATGCCGGAGCGCTGCCGGGCCGCGGCGCCGAACACCACGCCCTGGGCGAAGTGGACGAAGTACGGCCCCGTCGCCTCCTCCAGCGCGTCGAAGGTCGCGTCGTCGGCGGCGCCGGCGTAGGTGACGGCCAGGCCGACGCCCGCCCACAGGTGGGGGCGGGCCGGGGTGGCGGCCCGGGCGATCACGTCGGTCACCCCGGCGGCGTCGGCGGACTCGGCGAACCACAGGGCTCGTCCGCAGCCCGCCAGCCGGGCCTCCCACTGCGGTCCGGGCGTGCGCCGGGAGCGCTGGAGCAGGGCCCGCAGGCCGCCGAAGTAGACCTCGCCGAACCCGGCGCCGTCGATGGCCAGCCACCGCAGCAGCGGCGTGGACGGCAGCCGCGGCACGACGGTCACCTTCATCGGCGAGGCCAGCCAGCCCGCGCCGACGTGGATCAGGTGCGTGTAGCTGTCGCCCGGCCCCGTCAGCAGCCGCCGCAGCGCGCCCGCGCGGCCGGCCGTGGCGAGGTCGAGCAGGCCGGCGAACATGCCGGCGCCCTCGTAGGCGAACCCGCGCTCGCTGTCGGGCACCTCGGCGTGCAACCTCTCGTGCGGCGCCCTCCAGTGCGCCGTCGCGAGGTTGAAGCCGGTGAGGAAGAATCTCGCGTGCTCTTCGAGCACGGACCGCGCCTCCGGCCGGTCGGCGCGGAACCCGCGGACCACGAAATCAGCCGTGGCAAGCGGGATCGTGAGCGGCGAACGAAATCTTGACAGAAAAACCGGAGCTGAACTCCCGTTGAATTTCCTCACCTCTACCACACCCATCCCAGGAAAGCTCGTACCGCCCGGGCGACCGACCTCGTCGAGCCGCCAGCAGGACTCGACAACCCTGTCTACCAGCGGTTCAGCGGCGCATCAAGACAAAGTGACAAATTCACACGGATGCCGTGCATGGTTGTGGAACGCACGTACCGGCCATCTTGACCGATCTACCGGAAGGATCTTCCGAACGTTGCCCAGGCAGCAGCGATGACCCCCGCGCGACCCCTGCTCTACCATTTTGGGGACGCTGCGCGAGCATTCGGCGGAACATCCAAAAAATGCCCTCGCCAATAGCAGGCGTGGCAGGTCGACCAGACAGGCGTCGCCTGCCGGTTAATTTTTTGTTATGACGTTGTTCCGCGGCCGGCGCGGCGATCCGATCGCACCGGGCAGGGGCAGCCGCCGCGGTGGCGGCGCCGCGAACCAGCGAGTGCTACGAGTCGTCGGGCGTGGCCGTGGCCACGTCGGCGGCGTAGCGGTCGTGCGCGGCGACGAGCGCGTCGCGCACGGCGGGCTCCACCAGCGCCGACCGTAAGGACTCGCGTGCGGCGGCCACCAGGTCGCGCACGCTGAAGCCGAGGTCGGTCGCGGCCAGCTGGTACTCGCCCAGCACCGTGGAGCCGAACAGCAGCGGGTCGTCGGTGCCGAGCACGACGGGCACCCCGCGGGCCAGGAGCCGGCGGACCGGGTGCTCCGCGAGGTCCGCCACCACCCCCGTGCGCAGGTTGCTCGTCGGGCACAGCTCCAGCACGACACCGCGGTCGAGCAGGTCGTCCACCACCGACGGGTCGTCGGCGGCGCGGAACCCGTGACCCAGTCGCGGCGGGTCGAACGCCAGCGCGTCGCGAACCCCGTCCGCGCCGACCGCCTCACCGGCGTGGGGCACGAACGGCACGCCCCGCGCCGTCGCCCAGCGCACCGCCTCCGCGAACAGCGAGGCGGGCCGACCGGGCTCGTAACCACCGATACCGAGGGCGACCACACCGCGCCCCCGCCCCAGCACGCACCACTCGGCCGTGCGCAGGCAGTCCTCGACGGAGAGGTCCCGCACGTGGTCGAGCACGAACCTCACCACGACACCGCTGTCGCGCAGCGCCCTCTCCGCTCCCGCCCACAGCCCGTCGACCACCTCGTCGAACGGGATGCCCCGGTCGCGGTGGTGCGTGATCGCCGAACACGTCGCCTCGACGTACACCACGCCCTGCGTGGCCAGGTCGGCGGCGAGTTCGGTGACCGCCCGAGCGAAGTCCTCGGGCCCCCGGAACACATCGGTGCAGGTCGAGTAGAGGTCGGCGAAGTGGCGGAAGTCCCGGAACCGGAAGCGCTCGGCGAGCCACTGCTCGTCCAGGCCGGTGAACCGGCCGCCGTTGCGGCGGTCGAGGTCGAGCAGCGTGCCGGGACGCAGGGAACCCTCCAGGTGGACGTGCAACTCCGCCTTCGGCATGCCGGCGATGAACGAGGCCAGCTCGTGGGACCAGACCGGAGGGCAGGTTCGGATGACCACCACCCCCCAGGATCTACTTTCGTGCCGGCCCAGTGACGTCGATTCGGCTGCTATCTGTTGTAGCAGCGAGCAGCACACCTCTGTCAAGGCCGCAGGCGCACAACCTGCGGTGGTACGTCCCCAGACCGCCACTCGCTAGTGCTTTGTCAATGGTACTCGTTAACCGACTCGGAGCCAATCCCGTTGACAAGTAACTGTCCGTCATCAAGACCCCCTCCCTCCACACAGGACCACCCAACCCCCCGCGCGGAGGTGGTGGTGTGCTCCCCGGCGGCGACGAACCCGGGCACGGCCGCGACCACCGCGACCGCCACCGCGAACGCGACGACCCCGACCACCCGGGACACCCCACGCCAGACCGGCGTGCTCAGGGTGAGCCAGGCCAGGGCCGCGACCCAGGCCAGGGCACTGGCCCTCAGCTCACCCCCGCTCCACTCGCCCGCCACCAGCTCGCCCACCGCCGCCACATCCGTGCCGACGACCAGCGCACCGACCCCGACCACGGCGGGCATCCACCCGCGCGATCGACCGCCTGACCAGGCAAGCACAGGGAGGACGGCCAGCGCACCGGTCATTAGCACCACAGGCACCACCACCTCGTTCGGGTCAAGCCGCTCCACCCGAACGGGCACCAGGGCCAACTCCCCCACCACCGCCACCGCCGCGGCCCCCACCACCACGGCCCGAGCACGCCCCCCGAGACCTTCGGTGAACGGGCGCAGCAGCGAGGCCCCGGCCACCACCACGAGCGCAACCACGATCAGTAGCCGCAACCACACCCCACCCAACGAAGAAGCCCCGACCGGCTCAACATCGTGGTGCTGTGCGGAAGCAACGCCACCCAGTGCCACCACCGAGGCGGGCACGACCACCGACAAGATCCCCCACCGAAGGCTCCCGCGCACCGCACTCCCCTTCCGGCCAGGTTTGCTTTACTTTAGATTAGTAAGCAGACAGCCCTGGGGAGGCGGCCAGGTGGACCAGGCGCACCCAGCGACATCCCATCACCACATGGATGACACTCCACCGGGTGACCCAACAGGACGCGCCGCACCCCAACCGGCCAACACCACCCACCGGCCGAAGCACAACCCAGCTCGCCGTCCCGCACGCACCCACCGTGCTCGCCCGGTGACCCCAGCGCAAGAGCGCGGGTACCGCGGTCGGGTCGCGACCGATACTCGATCCCTATAGCGAGGCGCGCATGAGAGCGCCGGGCGTGCAACCGGGGCCGCGCCTTCGGCCACGAATCTCCCGTGCGGACGCCCCAGCCCCACCGCGACGCCCCGCCCGCCGGATCGCAACGCGGCCCCACCCGGACCACCCGGCGGACCGACAGCCCCTCACAGCACAGCGTCAACACCCTGCCACGATGCGTCACGACAACGCCGCTACCAGCACCTTCAACCGCCAAGCGCGGCGTCCGGCACCCCGATTTTGGCGACCAGGAACGATCATGTAATCTATGCACACACCACGGCGAGAGCCGAGGGGTCCGGGTGGCGGAATGGCAGACGCGCTAGCTTGAGGTGCTAGTCCCCGAAAGGGGGTGGGGGTTCAAGTCCCCCCTCGGACACGTAAAGGTGGGCTCTAGCCCACCACATGATGATGGCACACGGAGCCCCCGATCGCAGTCTGCGGCCGGGGGCTTGAGGTGCGTCAACCAGCGGTTCCGATGCCGGCGAATTCGGCGACGACCGTTTCCTCGGCCCACGGAAATTGGACCCGCGGCGAACGCCGGCCCCTGATCCGGGTGGTCTTCCGCTGGTGCGCACCCGACACCTGCGGCGCTACGCCGTGGCGGTGTTCGACGACAAGGGTCGGATCTCCGACCGGACGCTGTTCGCGGTGCTCGGGTGGGACGCGGGCACCCGACGCACATCCGCCGGGCGAGCGTCCGCCCGTTGTCGTCTCGTCCTCCTCCGCCGCTTCGTCTGAGTCGTCCCCGGTCGTGCCGTCGGTGTCGGGCCGGGCCCGGCCTGTGCGCGGCGGTGTCTGTGCGGCGGGAGTCGGGCAACGGCGGCAACGGCGGCGCCTTGCACGCCTACCACGCGTTGGGCGCGGTGTTCCGGTACGCGGTCAACCATGAGCTGATCGGTGTGCGGCGGAACGTGATGGACCGGGTGTCCAAGCCGGACAAGGCCGACTCCACGCGGCACGGGCTGAGCCCGCAACTGGTCGCGGAGATCCTCACCGCGGCGCGCAGCACGGGCAACGACCGGGCGCTGGACGCGCTGATCCTGCGGTTCCACATGGAGTACCTGGCCCATCACGCTCACGAGCGGGGGCGTGGGACGAGGACAGCCGGGTGTTGCGGTTTCGCAACGGCGATTCGTTGACCAAGAAGCGGGACGAGAAGCTGTGGGGCTGGGTGGGCAGGTACGTGGGGAGCGTGCGGGTGCTGGGCATCAGCGCGCACTGGCTGCGGCACACCACGCTGACCTGGGTGGGGCGCAAACTTCGACTACGCGGTGTCGCAGGTCTATGCCGGGTACGCGGCGCCGAAGTCCGACCAGCACGGCGTCACCCGCGGCTACGTCAAGGCCGGCATCGGGGAGGTCGCCACGGCCGTGCAGGCGCTCACCCGTGAACGCCACCCGTTGGCCCTGGCACCGTCGGCGGTGACCGCCGAGGACGACCCGTCGCCCTTGTCGGGCCTTGCCGAGCAGTTATCGACGCGTTGCGTGGTGGGTCGACGGGTAGCCGGTGGGAAGCCGCAGGCTGCTGCACGTGCCGTGGGGGTCAGGTCGCGAACTCGCCGTTGTGGATCGCCTCCTGCACGCCGTTCCTGGTCAGCCGCGCCTCCGCGTTGGCGATCGAGTCGGGTTGGAAGCACCCGAGGCCGCCGGGAAAGGTGCAGGTGCCGAACACCGTCACGTACGCCGACCAGTGCGCGGGCTGGTCCGCGCACGACACACTGGTGCCCCCGATCCCCCAGACGCGGGAATTCACGAAGGTCTGGGAGACCCTCACGAAGACGGTGGCGGTACCGGTGGTGGTGGAGCAGGTGGCGGTGCCGTCGACCCACACCGCGTTCGCCGCGTCGGGGAAGGTTTCGACCGAGAGGCCGGTGATGGTGATGCCGGCCGACGCGACCGCCGGTGCGGCCGGCACCAACGACCACGCCACCGCCGCCAACACCGTCACGAATAACGCGGCGCGGGACTTGGCGCTCATGACGGCACCTCCGGTAGTGGGTCGGGCCACGGTAACGAGCCCGACCCACCCACCACAGGCGTCGGAAGGGTGACGGCGCCACTCCGCGCCGACCTCCTCCCGTCACGCAGCCCGGCGATCGTCGCCGGCACGTTCACCGCCTCCGTCACCGGCGACAACGGCTCGACCGCAAAGCCGCCGCGTATTTTGCCAAGGAGACGGGTCGTTGATCCGCGGCCACCGGTTCATCACGGGTCGGCCGGGTCATGCGCGAGCGCGGGGTCGTCGGGCACACGATGGCCGAGCACATGCGCTACGAGGACCTGCGGGCGGCCGTGGCAGGTGGTGTCGCGGTGCTGGTGAACGCGGACCGGCGCTGCGGCGACAGCCCTGCGCGCCGCCCGGCCGGACCTGCCGCTGTTGCCGACCACCGCGCCACCACCGAAGCGGTGCTGACCCGCCTGCGGCGGAGCACCTGGTGCCACTTCGCCTGCCACGCCGTGCAGGACGCGCGGAGCCCGTCGCGCAGCGCCTTGGCCCTGCACGACCCCCTCACCACCGCCCGCATCAGCCGCCTGCGGATGGAGTCGGCGGAACTGGCGTACCTGTCGGCCTGCTCGACCGCGTACAGCGGGCCGCAACTGCCCCACGAGTCGATCCACCTCTCCTCGGCGTTCCACCTGGCGGGGTTCAAGCACGTGATCGCCGGGTTGTAGCCGCTGGGGGGACTCGGCAGCCGCGCGACGAGCAACCCGCCCGCCCGGACCTGTGGGCGTCGTTGGTTCACAGCGGGCCCCGAGGTCGGATCCGGGCGCGGTCCGGACGAGGGTGTCGCAGCGGTCGGGGAGCCACCGGCCCACGCTCACGGGGGCACGCGGTGGCCGGTCGTTGGGTTGGCGGGATCGTCGAGGGGTAGCCGGTCCGCACCGGTCGCGTCCCGGATCGCGGTGCACCGGGGCGTCCGACGGTGTGCGACCGGGTGCGGAGGAGCACCCACGACCCAACCGGCAAGCCTGGTTGGAGGGCGAGGGCGGCAGGAGGAGGGGCGGGGCGCCGGCGGCCTGGTTGGCCGGATCCCTCCTGGGCGTGGTGCGGCCGGCGGCGCGGGGCGTGCGCGGAGGAGGATCCGTGGAGCTGACAGCAACGACGACCACCCGCGTCCGGCGAGCGCGGTGGCCGGACGCGGGTGGTCGTTCGGCAGCGCCGGTCCGCCGCATCGGTGCTCCCGGCGCTCGTCGTGGTCGAAGATCCGGCCCCACCTCCCCGCTCGAACGCCGACGGGAGCACCGCCGGCCCGAGCGCCGTGAGGTCGTCCGGGTCCAGCCGAAACGAGGCAGCGAGGTGAACCACATGAGCGAACCACGACAGGTGGTCGTCGGAGTGCTGGCCGATGAAGGGCTGCCCGAGCGGGTGATCGCGACGATCGCCGACGAGCTGCCCGACACCTTCACCGCCCGGGTGAGCGGGCGGGCGCGGTGGCGGGTGGAGCACGAGGTGGACCAGCTGCCGCTGGACGAGGACGGTGACATCCCGATGCGCGCCCTGTCTGAGCAGCGCCGGCGGGATCGGGGCTGGGACCTGCTGGTCCTGGTCACCGACCTGCCCCGGCGCGCGGGGACGGAACCCGTCGTCGCCGGGGTCGACGTCGAACACGGGGTCGCGATGATCTCACTGCCCGCGCTCGGTGCCGTCCTGGTGGGGCACCGGACACGGGCACTGCTGGTCCACGTGGTACGGCAACTGGTGTCGCGGCAGCTCGGGATCGACGGGGACCACGACGGCCAGGGGGCGGCGGCGCGGTTGCGCGACGTGCCGGCTCACGCGCGGCGGACATCCGGTGGACCCGGGTCGTCCGCGACGCACCTCACCCTGACGGGCCTGCGTGGCCGGCTGCGGCTGCTGGCGGGGATGGTGCGGGACAACCGCCCGTGGCGGCTCGTCCCGCACCTCGCGGGCGCCACCGCGGCCGCGGCCGGTACCGCCGCCTACGGCGTCATCACCAGTTCGTTCTGGAAGCTCGGGGACGCGCTGCACCCGCTGCGGCTGGCGGCGATCACGGTGGTCACCATCCTGGTCATGACGGTGTGGTTGACGGCGCACAACCACCTCTGGGACCGTCCTCGCGAGACGGTCGACCGGCGCAAAGCCGTGCTGTACAACATTTCCACGGCCACCACGCTGGCCATCGGGGTGGCGTGCATGTACGTGATCCTGTTCGTGCTCGCGCTGCTCGCGGCGGTCGTCCTGATCGACAGCGGCTACTTCGCCCAGACCCTGGGCCACCCGGTCGGTGCGGGTTCGTACTTGAAGCTGGTGTGGCTGTGCACTTCGGTCGGCATCGTCGCCGGTGCGCTCGGGTCGAGCCTGGAAGACGAGGAGGCCGTCCGCAACGCGACCTACGGCCGCCGCGAGCGGGAACGCCAGGAACGAAACCGGCGTCGGCGGGAACACCGCAGGTCCGCGGACGGTGACCGCGCCACGCGGGACCCGTCCGGGGACGAGTACCGGTAGTTCGTCGACGGCGGGGGGCGGGTCACCGCCTTGGCGCGTCCCGAACGACCCGTGGGAGCCGGGTCCGCGAAGTGCCCTGTTCGTGCACCGGTGTCCGGTGGGAGTTCCACCCACATTGGTGGCCACCGCCACGCCCGACGATTCCACCGGGGCCGGAGAATCACTCTTTCGGTTCTTCTACAGCGTGACGGTGGGTACCCGTTGGGGCACCATCCGCAGTGGACTGCTGGTTCAGGTGGTTTTCCGAGGGTATTCGGCTCGCGAGGGGCCGCCCGGACGGAGGCGGCCACCTGCGACGAGGAGGTAGCCGTGAAGGCAGTGGTGTACGAGGGGCCGCGGCAGGTCAGCGTCAAGGACGTGCCGGACGCGCGGGTCGAGCGGCCGACCGACGTGCTGGTGCGGATCACGTCGGCGAACATCTGCGGTTCGGACCTGCACATGTACGAGGGTCGGACCGACTTCGAGACCGGACGCTGGTTCGGGCACGAGAACCTGGGTCAGGTGGTCGAGGTCGGCGACGGCGTCGACAAGGTCCGGGTGGGCGACTGGGTCGTCCTGCCGTTCAACATCTCCTGCGGGCACTGCAAGAACTGCGAGCGCCAGCTGACGAACTACTGCCTGACCGCCCAGCCCGAGCCGGAGGTGGCCGGCGCCGCGTACGGCTTCGCCGACATGGGCCCGTGGGCCGGCGGACAGGCCGAGCTGTTGCGCGTGCCCTGGGGCGACTTCAACTGCCTGCGGTTGGGCGAGGACGCCGAGGAGCGCCAGACCGACTACGTGATGCTCTCCGACATCTTCCCGACCGGCTACCACGCCACCGAGATGGCCGGCGTGCAGCCCGGCGACCAGACGGTCGTCTACGGCGCGGGCCCGGTCGGGCTGATGGCCGCCCTCTCGGCGACCATCCGGGGGGCGAGCAAGGTGATGGTCGTCGACCGGCACGCCGACCGGCTGCGACTGGCCGAATCGATCGGCGCGATCGCCATCGACGACTCGCGGGTCGACCCGGTGCAGGCCGTCCTGGAGGAGACGATGGGGCTGGGCGCGGACAACGGCTGCGAGTGCGTCGGCTACCAGGCGCACGAGCCCGACGGCCGGGAGCAGGCCAACCTGACGATGAACCGGCTGGTCGCCTCGGTGCGCTTCACCGGGAAGATCGGCAGCGTCGGCGTCTTCGTGCCCCAGGACCCCGGGGCCGGCGACGAGCTGGCCAAGCAGGGCAAACTCGCCTTCGACTACGGCACGTCCTGGTTCAAGGGCCAGCACATCGGCAGCGGTCAGGCCCCGGTGAAGAAGTACAACCGGCGGCTGCGCGACCTGATCGCCGCGGGCAAGGCCGAACCGTCCTTCATCGTCAGCCACGAACTGCCCCTCGACCGTGCGCCGGAGGCGTACGAGCACTTCGACAAGCGCGACGACGGGTGGACGAAGGTCGTCCTGCACCCCGCGATGGCGGGTGCCTGACGTGGCCGGGGAGCTGAACGGACGCCGGATCGCCATCCTCGCCGCCGACGGGGTGGAGCGGGTCGAGCTGGAGCAGCCGCGGCAAGCGCTGGACGACGCCGGGGCCCGCACCGTCGTGGTCTCCATCGCCGGCGGCGAGATCCAGGCGCGCGACCACGACCTGGAGGACGCCGGCACCTTCACGGTGGACCGCCTGGTCGGCGAGGTGTCGGTCGACGACTACGAGGCGCTGCTCCTGCCGGGCGGGACGGTGAACCCGGACAAGTTGCGGATGGAGCCCGCCGCCGTGCGGTTCGTCCGGGACTTCGTCCGATCGGGCAAGCCGGTCGCCTCGATCTGCCACGGCCCGTGGAACTTCGTCGAGGCCGACGTCGCGCGGGGACGCCGGCTGACCTCGTGGCCGAGCGTGCGCACCGACCTGCGCAACGCCGGGGCCGAGGTGGTCGACGAGCCGGTCGTCACCGACGGCAACATCACCACGAGCCGGTCGCCCGACGACCTGCCGGCCTTCTGCGAGCGCATCGTGCGGGAGTTCGCCAAAGCCCGGTAGGCGCTCGCGGTGACAGCACCGACGGCGGGCTGCTCGTCGAACGGGCCGCTCCTGCTCCTGGCGATGTCCGCGGGTGCCGTGAGGCCCCGGCGTCGGAGAGGTCGGGTAGACGGCCATCGCGGCGGTCGCCCTGCCCGGCCGCCGGGCAGGGTGGCCGCCGCCGCGCCGCCGGTGAGGTCGTCGGGGCGGCTGGACAAGACGACCGCGAACAGGGACGAACGGCTCGCACAACGCGAGACACGTCCCCGCGCCCGGGACGAGGAGCGGTGAGCCGGCTGACGGCACCACACGTGTCGGCGCACGCCTGGACGTGCTCAGCCCCGTACAGGTGAACGTGCCCAGTTGGCGATGCCCTGACCACGAGCCCTCGTCCGTCTTTTGTGGATGTTGACGGCGTCGGGCGGCCGGGCCCCCTCATGCCACCTCGATGACGACCTTGCCCGAGGTGTGACCGTTCTCGACGGTGGCGAGGGCGGCCGGGGCGTCGGAGAGCGGGTGGACCGCGGTGATCGTCGGTGTGAGAACCCCGTCGAGGGCCAGCCGGGCGGACCGCTCCAGGTTCTCGCGGTCGAGGCGACGCTCGACGACACGCCCACCGAGATCGGGCACGGACACGTCACCCACGGCGATGACGTTGCGGGGCTCCCTGGCCAGGGGGGCGACCGTCCGCAGCGAGGTGCCTCCGACCAGGTCGACGATCCCGTCGAAGCCGTCCGGGACCAGCTCGCGTGCCGCGGCGGCGACGTCTCCGGTGGTGTAGTCGACGAACCGCGCCCCGACGGCCTCGGCGGACTCGCGCTTGGCGGTGCTCCCGGTGCCGATCACCCGCAACCCGCGCCCGACGGCCAGCCGGGCGACGGCGAGGCCGACCCCTCCCCCGACCCCGTTGACCAGGATCGCGGCACCGGCCGGGAGGCCGAGTTGGTCGAGCGCGTCCACCGCGGTCGTCCCGGCCACCGGCAGCGTTGCCGCCACGATCGCGGACAGGCCCACCGGGGTGCGAGCGGTGTTCCGCGCGGACAGCACCGTCGTCTCGGCGTAGGTGCCGCCACCGGTGAGCGCGAAGCCGAAGACCGCGTCACCCACCTCGATCCCGTCGACGCCCTCGCCCAGGGCGAGAACGGTTCCCGCCGCCTCCATGCCCAGCACGAGGGGAAACGGACGCCCGCCGTCGAGCCCCGGGACCAGACCCGAGCGCAGGAGGTGGTCGAGGGGATTCACACCGGCGACGTCGACCCGGATCAGCACCTCGCCGCGACCGGGGACGGGATCGGGACGGTCGAAGAACTCCTGCACCTCGGGCCCGCCGTACCTGCGGAAACCCCACGCCTGTCCCATCTTCCGCCGCCTCCTGGGTGACCGACCCGGGGGTTCCGGGCCCTGCGGCCATCCTCACCGCTCACACCGGTGTCAGGGGCAACCGGCTGAGGCGCGGGTCACAGCATCAGGCCGACGGCGCCACCGGTTCCGGGACCGCGGACAGCTCCGCCCGGTGCCGGCTGTTGGCCCTGATCAGCACGTCGAGCGCGTCCCGGGTCTCGATCAGGTGCGCGATGTCGGCGTCGATCCGGGCGCGCTCGCGCGTCATCGTCGTGAACGTCTCGTCGGCGACGCCCAGGTCATCGGGGAGGTCCACGCACGGCAGCACGGTCGCGATCACCCGGCTGGACATACCCGCGTCGAACAGCTGCCGGATGAGCGACACGCGCTGGACCGCGGCATCGGGGTAGTGGCGCTGCCCGACGTCGGAGCGTGAGCTGGTCAGCAGGCCCTGCTCCTCGTAGTACCGCAGTGAGCGCGGACTCACGCCCGTGCGCTTGGACAGCTCGCCGATCCGCATCCCCGGAAGTCTACGTGCGCGTGCTCCGGAGCGGACGTGCTGCCGGATGTGGCGGGAGGTGTGCTCCCCGCGCGGGTCAACAGCCGGCACAGTCGCCTGACGCCGTGGGTGGCGCGGTGGGTGGCGCGGTGGGTGGCGCGACAGCCCTGTCCTGTGGTGGTCGCTTCGGTGAGGGTGAACCGACCCCTCCCAGACAGGGCTGTTGCGCTGTCAACCCGGCTCGGACGTCCTGAACGACGCTCTCACCGACACCGGTGTCCGACCAACCGCGGTGCGGTCACGTGGTGATGCTCCCCTCGGGGGTGTAGGTGTGGTCGGCGTACAGCTTGATCCGGATCCACGGGTACCAGTTGGTGCACGGGATGATGGGCAGGCACTGCTTCAGGTGCCGCTGGAACATCGACGTGGTCCACGCGGCCGGCGTGGTGCCCACCACGTTCTGCGTCTGCTCCAGGATCTCGATGGTGCCGTCCGTCCTCACCATGTCGCGGCGCACGAGGAACCGGGTGACGTTGACGTTGTCGCTGCACGCCTCGACGTGGTGTATGTACTGCCAGATGACGTTCCCGAGCATCGACCTCTGCTGGAGGCCGACGTCGATGGAGCCGGCGCAGTTCTCGGCCAGGAGCGTCGCGCCACCCGCGGCGGCCGACGCCCCCTTGTCCCGCGCCAACGCGTAACCGTCGGCTTTGACGGAGATCGTGAGCCCGTCCGGCACCGGTACGTGGCGCGCGAGTTCGGGCCGGGTCTTCACCAGTGCGAGATCGGCGGCGCTGTGCTCGTTGCCGACGATCCGGGTGACCGCCGCCGCGAGCTGGTCCGCCGATGCCGCCGGGGCCTCGGCGGCCAGGGCGGTGCCCGGCGCCGACAGCAGCGCGGCCACCGCGAAGACCAGGGTGGGTAGCGCTTTCCTTCTTGCCAACACGCGATCCTCCTGTGGGTCAGTTGGTGCAGTAGCCCTTGGTGGTCACGTCGTAGACGCGCCAAGAGCCGTCCGGAGCGGTCCACACGTGCGTGGAAGTCGATGAGTCGTAGGGGTTGCAGTTGATGCCGGCGGCGCGGAGCGCGACCCTGTTGGCCGCGATGCCGTTGCCGATCGCGGCCTCGCGGGTGCCGGCCTGGCCCTGGGACGTCACGGACCGGATGACGGTGTGCGGAGCCGCGTTGGCGACGGTCAGCGTCAAGCCGTAGGCGGCCAGGATGGGCGGCAGCGGCTGGAAGTAGGTGGTCCCGCCGTTGGTGCAGTTGCCGGAACCGCCGGAGGTGACGCCCTGGGCCTGCAACCCGGACAGCCAGGACCCGCCGGAGTCGCCACCTTCGGCGCAGGCGTTCGTGCGGGTCAGACCCCGCACCGTCCCCTCGACGTAGTTGACGGTGGCGTCCTTGGCCTGGATGGTGCCGCAGCGCGTGCCGGTGGTGGACCCGGACCGGCACACCGAGGCGCCCACGACCGCCTCCTGCGAACCCTCGACGGGCGTGCCGCCCGAGGCGTTGACCTGCGGGGTGGGGGTCCAGTTGGCGTTGACCGCCACCCAGCCGTGGTCGACGCCGGGGAAGGTGGAACCGGCCACGGTGCCCTGGGCGACCCCGTTGACGCCGGCGGTGGTGGTGCCCACGCCGCCGCAGTGCCCGGCGGTGACGAACCCGCCGGTGACGGAGAACCCGATCGAGCACCGGGTGCTGCCGGGGTAGTAGGCGTCGCCGCCGCGCAGGTCGTGGAGCGGTCGCGGCTGTTCGGTGGACGCCTGGACGCGGACCGCCCCGGGGTCGGCGCCGCTGCGGGCCACGAAGCCGGCGGCGGCGCCCGCGGCCGACGCCGCCGCCAGCACGACCACGGTGTTGGTGGTGACGTCGATGTACCAGCCGGTGACGCCGGCCGGCGCCTCGCCCAGGTCCAGCCGGGCCTTGGCGGTGTCCAGTTGCCGCGCACCGCGCGCCACCAGCCGGGGCTGGGCGCCCAGTGCGCGGACCCGGTCGGCCGCGCCGGCGTCGGTGGTGGCCACGACCAACCGCTGGTCGCGGGCGGTCAGCCAGGCGCCGCCGAAGCCGGCGCCGAGTTCGGCGCGCACCTGCTGCTCGACGCGGGCGGCGGCGTCCTCCCTGGCCAGCCGGGCCCGGACCTCATCGGCGGTGAGGTCCAGGTCGCGTTGCAGAGCCGACATCATGTCGGCCGGGGGGACGCCGACCGCCGGAGCCGCCGACGGCCCCACGAGCGGCTCGGCCGTGGCCGGCACCGGTGTACCGACGAGCACGGCGCACGCCACCACCGCGACGCGTCTTCGCGCGATCCTGTTCACGTAACTCCTCAAGGGGTTGGTGGTGCCGGGGTAGCAGGGGAACAGTCCGTTCCGGTCCCGCCGCGTCCACCACCCTGCTCGGCCGAACGAACGAAAACCTGCGGTAAACCTGCAACCGCCGAACGTCCCTGCTAGACCGGCAACGACGGGGTACCGGTCCGGCGAGGGGGTCCGCGGTGGCGGTGGAGTTCCGCGTGCTGGGTCCGGTGCAGGCCAGGCTCGGCGGGCGAGCGCTCGACCTGGGTCACGCCCGCCAGCGGTGCGTGCTGGCGGTGCTGCTGATCGAGGCCAACCAGTGGGTGTCGGCGGACCAACTGCTCGACCGGGCCTGGGGCGACCGGATCCCGCCCGGCGGCCGGAACACGCTCTACGGCTACCTGTCGCGCCTTCGCCGGGCACTGCGGGCCACCCGCCAGGCCGCCATCGTGCACCGGTCGAGCGGGTACGAACTGGTTGTCGAGGACGACGCGGTGGACGTGCACCGGTTCCGCCGACTGGTCGCCCGAGCGCGCGCCGAGACCGACCACGTCCGCGCGCTGGAACTGGCCGAGCGCGCTTCGGGGCTGTGGCACGGCGAGGCGCTGCTCGGGCTGGACACACCGTGGGCCACCGCGGTGCGCCACGGGCTGGAGCGGGAGCGGTTCGCCGCCGACACCGACCGCCTGGACCTGGCGCTGCGGCTCGGGCGGCACTCCGCGCTGCTGCCCGAACTGACCGACCGCGCCACCGCGCACCCGCTGAACGAGCACGTGGCCGCCCAGCTCGTGCTCGCCCTCTACCGCGCCGGTCGCCAGGCCGAGGCCCTGGAGCGGTACCGGCGACTGCGCGCCGGCCTGGCCGAGGAACTGGGCACCGATCCCGGGTCGGACCTGCGACGACTCCACCAGCAGATCCTGGCCGCGGACCCCGATCTGGCCGTTCCCGGAGCGGACCGGTCACCGGTGGTGCCCCGCCAACTGCCCGCCGCGCCCGCGCCGTTCACCGGCCGCGTCCCCGACCTGGCCGAACTCGACCGCGCCCTGCTCGCGGCACCGGGCGACGGGACCGACGCGTCAGGGGACCCGGCGACCGCGACGGTGGCGATCTCGGCGGTCGGCGGCGTGGGCGGGATCGGCAAGACCTGGCTCGCGCTGGCGTGGGCGCACCGCAACCTGCACCGGTTCCCCGACGGGCAGCTGTTCGTGGACCTGCGCGGGTTCAGCCCCACCGGGAACCCGACCGACCCGGCCGACGCGCTGCGCGACTTCCTCACCGCCCTGGGCGTGACCCCCGACAGGGGCCGATCCGACCCCGGCGCCCTGTACCGCGGCCTGGTGGCCGGGCGACGGGTGCTGGTGCTGTTGGACAACGCCGCCACCGCCGACCAGGTCGTCCCGCTGCTCCCCGCCAGCCCCACCTGCACCGTGCTGGTCACCAGCCGCACCAGCCTGCCGTCGTTGATCGACCGGCACGGTGCGCACCACCTGCCCCTGGGCGTGCTCACCCCGGTCGAATCCCGCGCCCTGCTGGCCGCACGCCTGGGCCGGAACCGCACCGACGCCGAACCCGGCGCCGTCGACGAGCTGGTCGGGCTGTGCGGTCGGCACCCCCTGGCCCTGGCGATCACCGCGCGGCACGCCGCCACCCGTCCCCGGCTCCCCCTGACCGAGCTGGCCGCGGAGCTGCGCGAAGTCGGCCTGGAGATGCTCGACCACGAGACCGACCCCACCGCCAGTCTGCCCGCCGTGCTGTCCTGGTCCCTGCACCGCCTCACCGCGCGGCAGCGCGCGGTGTTCATGCTGCTCGGGATCGCGCCCGGCCCGGACATCGACCTGCCCGCCGCCGCCTCCCTCACCGGCCTGACCCCGGCCGAGGCGCGCAAGGCCCTGCACGTCCTGGAGGACCACTCGCTGCTCGACCGGCACCCGCACGGCCGTTACGCGATGCACGACCTGGTCCGCGCCTACGCCGCCACCACCGCCCGCGACGAACTGCCCGAACCGGTGCGCCGGGCCGCGCTGGCGCGGGTGGTCGACTTCTACCTGCACACCGCCCACACCGCCGACCGCCTCCTGGACCCCACCCGCGACCCGGTCCGGCTCGACCCGCCCGCACCGGGGGTCCGCGCCCAGCCGCTCCCCGACCTGCCCGCCGCGCTGGCGTGGCTGGACGACCGGCACTCCCACCTGGTCGCCGCCCAGCGGACCGCCGCCGGCGAGCACCGCCACCAGGCCGCGCTGCACGTGGCCTGGACCCTGACCACCTTCCACTGGCGGCGCGGGCACTTCCACGACGCGCTGGCCGTGTGGCGGGTCGCGCTGGACGCCGCCGCCCACCTGCCCGGCCGGACCGAGCACATCCTCGCCCTGCGGCTGCTCGGCCGCGCCCACTTCGAACTGGGGCAGCACGAGGAAGCCGTCGAGCACCTGCACCGGGCACTGGCCACGGCCGAGCGCCACCACGACACCCTCCAGGCGGCCTACACCGAGCACGCGCTCTTCAGGGCCTGGGAGCTGTGGGGGGACTACCGGCAGGCCCTGGACCACGCCCAGCGCGCCCTGCGCCTCCTCCGCGGCCTCGACCGGCCGGTGCTGGAGGGCGACGCGCTCAACCAGGCGGGCTGGGCCGCCGCGGCGCTGGGCGACCACGACACCGCCCGCGACCACTGCCGGGCCGCCCTCGACCTCCAGCGACGTCACCACGACCCGGAAGGTCAGGCGAACGCCCTGGACAGCCTGGGGTACATCGACCACCGCACCGGCCACCACACCGGGTCCGTCCACCACTACCGCGAGGCCGTCGCCCTCTACCGCACCCTCGGCGACACGGCCGCGGCCGCCGACACCCTCGACCGCCTCGGCCACCCGCACGCCGCCCTAGGCCACCACGACCAGGCCCGCGAGGCGTGGCGGGAAGCGCTGGCGCTGTACCGGGACCAGGGCCGCGACACCGACACCGAGCGGGTGCTCCGGCAACTCGCCGACCTCGACCCGACGCCGGTCGGGCAGGCGGACACGACCGAGGACGGGAGAACGGACCCGCCCTGAACCCGCGCTCGCTCAGGTGGGGCCGCAGACCAGTGCCGGTGAGGCCGCTCCCCCGGTGGCGTGGAACCCGAAGGTGGTGGTGCCGCCCGCCCTGATCGAGCCGTTCCACCTGGCGTTCGCGGCCGTCACGGCGGTGCCGTCCTGCGTCAGGGTGGTGTTCCACGAGGTGGTGACCCGCCGGCCCGCGGGCCACGTCCAGCCGACCCGCCAGCCGGTGATGGCCGTGCGGCGGTTGTTGGTGACGGTGACCGTCGCGACGTGCCCGGTGCCCCAGTCGCCGTCGACGCGCAGGGTCGCCGAGCACCCGGCAGGGGCCAGGACCAGCAGCGTGATGGAGTTCGCGGGGTACGTCGCCTCGACGCGGTCCCCGGTCACCGGGAGGTCGGTGCCGCGCACGATGGCGCCCAGGTCCGCCGAGCTGTAGGTGAACCGCCGGGCCGCGCCGGCGCTGTCGAACCCGGCCACCGACAGCGGCGAGGTCAGGTCCTCGGCGGTCTTGTTGACGACCACCACGGTCAGCGCCTCGTCGGAGGAGCGCTCCGCCGCGTAGACCGCCAGCCGGTCCTGGTCCCCGGAGGTTGCCGACACGCTGACGTCGCCGAACCGGCTGCCCGCGCCGTCGTAGTCGCGGTACACGCGGAACGCGTACGCGCCCGGGTCGGTCGGCTTGGGCTCACCCCACATCGTGGCCAGGTCGAGGCCCTCGCGCCCGAAGATGCCCAGGACGTCGGCCTGCGCCAGCGCGCCGTTGATGTTGTCCAGCGCGCCCCAGTTGTACTCGGTGATGGCGGTCTTGGTGCCGGGGTAGTACCGGTCGACCCAGGACTTCATCGTGCGGATGAACTGCAACGGCGGTGCGTTGACCCCGCCGGGGCCGATCCACGACTCCTCGACGTAGGTCGGGTCCCACAGCGACCGGGTGGACCGCAGCCGCCAGGCGTTGGCCGCGGGATCGGTACCACCGGTGATCTGCGGGTAGAAGTGCTGGTCGAAGTAGTCGAGGTGGCGCGTGCCGCCGTGCGCGTCGCTGTAGTCCTTCATGTTCTTCAGGTACCACTGGGAGAGGTTGAGACCCCCGTGCGCGGCCGAGTCGGGACCCGGCCCGCAACCGTCCACACCGGACGCCACCCACTCGCAGTACCCCCAGCCCGACGGGCCGAGGGTCTTGGCGCCGGGGTCCGCGGCCTTGATCGCCGCGGCGGTCGCGGTGCCCTTGTCGCCCAGTTCGTCCATCGAGACCGGTTCCGGGTGCACGTCGCGGTGCGTGTGCGCCCACAGCACCGGCTCGTTGTCGAGCTCGTAGATCGGGACGCCGCCCTGTTCCGCCGTGCCGAACTCCGCCACCAGGTGCGACACCATCTCCCCCACGAACTCCGGGCCCGCCGGGATCGAGGTGTCGGTGGGCACACCGGCGAGTTCCTGCCCGTTCAGCAGGCCGTTGCCGCACTGGGGGTCCCACTCGTCGAACCCGTCCTGCCGCGGGAACCGGGTCGCGGGGAACCCGCAGGCGAACGGGTGCTGCGACGGGGAGTCCTTGGCCACCCAGCCGACCAGGGGCACGGTGACGACGGGCTTGATGCCGCGGTCCAGGTTGCTCCCGACCATCGTCTCCAGGGATTTCGCCTCGTCGGCGACGATGTTCTCGAAGTACCAGTCACTGCCGGTGTTGTAGGTGCGGTTCTTGAAGTTGTAGCGGCTGGAGGCGTTGCCGCCCCAGCGCGCCACCGATTGGCCGATCTCGGCGTTGAACGCCGGATCGCCGCCGTTGAGGCCGTAGATGTCGGGGCTGATCGCGTGCCGGCCGGCGGACACGTCCACCGACAGCCCGGGGCCGGCGGTCGCCGCCGCGGCGCTCGTCGCCGCCAGGGCCGTGACCGTGGTCGCGACCAGGACCGCCGACAGCCCGATGGCCGTGGACGATCGTGGTCCTCGCCGTTGTCGACTGCTTGGCACAGACGCCTCCACCCGTTCGGTCGGACCGCGGCGGTGGTCCGGTGGTTGTCGGGACCGCTGTCCGACCCCGCGGGGCCGTGCCGTTCTTGGGAGCGCTCCCAGAACACTGTGACGTGCCGTGGCGCCGGAGGCAAGGGCGGCGGGACGGGCACGGCGTGTCGAAGCGTTTGGATCGCGGGTGCGCCGCCATCCCCGACCTCGGCGAACGGTCGTACCGGGCCGGGGAAGTCCGGCGGGGCCCGGTGGCCGTTCAGGCGTAGTCGGGCAGCGTGCGGGCCACGTCGCGCGGCGACGGCATCGCGGCCACCTCGGCGGCCATCGCGCGGGCCGCGGCGCGCACGGCCTCGTCGGCGAGCAGGCGCCGCGCCCTGGTCGCGATCGCCTCGGCGGTCGCGTCCTCGGCCAGCAGGTGGTCGCCCAGCCCGGCCTCGGTCACCACCTCGGCGTTGTTGAACTGGTCGACCGCCTGCGGCAGGACGAGCTGCGGCACGCCCGCGCCGAACGTGCCCATCGTGGTGCCCGCGCCGCCGTGGTGGACCACGAGGTCCACGTGGGGCAGCAGGTCGGCCTGGGGCACCCACGGCAGCACCACGACGTTGTCCGGCACCTCCCCCAGCGCCGCCGGGTCGACCTTCCGCCCGCCCGACACGAGCACCCTCGCGCCCACCACCGCCAGGCCGTCGACGGCGGTGCGCAGCAGCGCCGCCTCGCTGAACGCCGTCCCCAACGTCAGGTACACCAGGGGCTCCCGGTGCTCCGCGACCCACGACGGCAGCTCCCCCGGTGCGGCGAACACCACCGGCCGCAACGGTATGCGGTGCGCCGACGAGGCCAGGAACGCCGGGTTCTGCACCGAGGGCGGGCAGATGTCGAGGTACGGGTGGCCCAGGGCCATGGAGTCGGTCCGGGGCACCTCGACGCCCAGCTCCGCGCCGAGGGCGGTGAGGTGGTCGCGCGCGGGCTCGGCGAAGTCGGGCTCCTGCCACATCCGACCGTACGAGTGGCACAGCGCGGGCACGCCCGCGACCTTCGCGGCCAGGCCCGCGCCCGGGTTGCCGAACTCGTGCACCACCAGGTCCGGCTTGCGCTCGGCGAGGACCGGCGCGAGCCCGGTGGCAAAGCTGCGCGGCAGCACCGAGGCGAACGTGAACGCGACCCGCTCGACGTCGACGTCCCCCGGCGTCCCGGGCGCGGCGCCCGCCATCGCGGTCTCGAACGCCTTGCGGGGCGACATGCCGCCCTCGACGTGCTCGATGCCGTGTGCGGCCAGGACGTCCTTGAACCCCTTGCCGGTGAAGTAGTCCACGTCGTGGCCGAGCTCCCGCGCGGCGACGGCGAGCGGCAGCAGGGGGAAGGTGTGCCCGTACAAACCGAGGCTGGAGAAGAGGATGCGCACGGGCTCGAAGCCTAGTGCTCCACCCGCGCTTCGTGGCCACGTGCGTTTCCGCCGGCGGTGGCTGCTCCCGGCACGGCACCGGTCACCGACTCGGCGACCCGGTCCCCGGTGTCGTCGCGCGGCCCGGACCTCACCGACCGAGGTGGGCGCGCAGGAACGCCGCGACCTCGGCCCGCGCCTCACGAGCCGCGTCCACCACGCCCGACATGGCGAAGAAGCCGTGCGCCACCCCGGGATACCGCGTCGCGACCACGGGCACACCGGCCTCGCGCAGCCGTTCGGCGTACTGCTCGCCCTCGTCGCGCAGCGGATCGTGCTCGGCGGTGATGACGAGTGCCGGCGGTAGGCCGGTCAGGTCCTCGGCGAGCAGGGGTGAGGCCCGCGGGTCGCGGCCGTCGTCCGGGCTCGCCAGGTAGTGCCCCCAGTACCAGGCGACCGATCGGCGGTTGAACGCGGCCGGGTCGTCGTTCTCGCGCATGGACGCGGTGTCGCCGCGGTGGTCGGTGTTGGGGTAGACCAGCACCTGGGCGGCCAGCGCGGGCCCGCCGCTATCGAGGGTCACCACGGCCGCGAGGTTGCCGCCGGCGCTGTCGCCCGCCACGGCGAGGCGGTCGGGGTCGACGCCGAGTTCGGCCGCGTTCGCGGCGATCCAGGCGACGGCCGCGCGGCAGTCGTCCACGGCGGCCGGGAACCTGTGCTCGGGCGCCAGCCGGTAGCCGACGGTGATCACCTGGCACGGCACCGCGTTGGCCAGGGCGCGGCAGATCTCGTCGGAGGTCTCGATGCCGCCCAGCGCCCAACCGCCGCCGAAGAAGTAGACCACCGTGGGCAGGGGCCCCGCCTCGTCCACCGGGCGGTAGACCCGGATCGGCAGATCACCGCCCGGTCCGGGGAGGTGCCGATCGGTGACGTGGCGCACCGGCTCGCCCGCACCCGCCGCCGCCCGGATCGCGGCGAGGTCGGCGGCCCGCGCCTCCTCGACCGAGAGGGTGTAGAGCGGCGGGGGCGCCGCGTCCTCGCGCACCGCCCCGGGCCTCGGGTCCAGCGGCATGGGGGCCTCCGTCGTCACTGTCCGAGCACCTTCCGGATCGCGGCGGTCAACTGGGCGCGGTCGGGTTGCACGGCGAGGTCGAGCCCGGGGGCGAACGGCACCACGGCGCCGTCCGGCCTGGTCACCCTGACGGGCGGCGCGGTCAGGTCGCACCGCTCGGCCGCGGTGGCGATGACCTCGGCCGCGAGGCCGCACGCGCGGTTGGAGTCGTCGGCCACGACCAGCCGACCGGTCTTGGCCAGCGAGGCGGCCAGGCCGTCCCAGTCGAAGGGGTACACCGTGCGCGGGTCGAACACCTCGACCGAGACGTCGGCGGCCAGCTCCTCGGCGACCGCCACCGCGTCGTGCACGAGGTGCCCGACCGCCACGACCGTGACGTCCCCGCCCTCGCGGTGGACCCGGCCGACGCCGAGCGGCACCGGGGCCAGCCCGTCGTGGTCGAGGTCCACCCGGACGTCGAGCGCCGCCGCCGGCGCGAACACCACCACCGGGTCGTCGTCCCGGATCGCCGTGGTCAGCAGGCCGTAGGCGTCCTCGGGCGTGGCCGGCACCACCGTCTTCACCCCGGCGTGGACGAACAGGGCGTACGGGTGGTCGGAGTGCTGCCCGGCCCAGCCCGTCTTCGACCCGGAGCCGGGCACCAGGTACGTCACGGGCACGCGGGCCTGACCCCCGGTCATCAGGGAGAACTTGTGCGCCTGGTTGACGATCTGCTCGAACGCCAGGTACAGCAGCGCCGGGATCTGGAACTCGATCACCGGCCGCCGCCCGCCCAGCGCCGCCCCGGTGGCGAAGCTCGTGAACGCCTGCTCCGACAGCGGCGTGTCCAGCACCCGGTCCGGCCCGAACCGCTTGAGCAGGCCCGCGGTCACGTTGGAGACCGCGACCCGGACGTCCTCGCCCAGCACGAACACCGCCGGATCGCGGGCCAGTTCGTCGCCCAGCGCGCGGTTCAGCGCCTTCCGGTAGGACAGCCACGGCATCACCCACCACCGCCCGGACGCGCCCGCATCCCGGTGGCGTACAGGTGGTCGAGCGCGCCGGCGGGGTCGGGGTGCGGGCTGTCGAGCGCGAACGCGACCGCCGCGTCCACGACGGACTCGACCTCCGCGTCCACCCGTTCCCGCTCACCGCCGGCCAGCCGCGCGCCCTGGATCTCCACCGGGTCCCTCTCCCGTCCGCTCCGGACCTCGTCGTCCTCGCGGTAGCGGACCCGGGCCTTGTGCTCCCACGTGTGGTGCGCGTCGAACCGGTAGGTCAGGCACTCGACCAGCGACGGCCCGCCGCCCGCGCGGGCGCGGTCCACCGCCTCGCCGGCCGCGGCGAGCACCGTCCGCGGGTCCATCCCGTCCACCGCCACCGACGGGATGCCGAACGCCGCGCCACGCCCGGTGATCGTACCGGCGACGGCGTCGCCGACGGTCAGGGTCGTGGCGTAGCCGTTGTTCTCGCAGACGAACAGCACCGGCAGCCGCCACAGGGCGGCCAGGTTCATGGCCTCCAGCAGCACGCCCTGGTTGACCGCGCCGTCGCCGAAGAAGCTCACCGCGACCCGGTCGTCCCCGTCCTGCCGGGCGGCCCAGGCCGCGCCCGCGGTGATCGCGCCGTTGGCGCCGACGATCGCGTTCGCGCCGAGGATGCCCAGCGTGAAGTCCGCGGCGTGCATCGACCCGCCGCGCCCCTTGTTCAGCCCGGTGGCGCGACCGGCCAGCTCGGCGAGCACCCGGGCGGGGTCGGCGCCCTTGGCGAGCACGTGCCCGTGCCCGCGGTGGGTGCTGGTGATCATGTCGTCCACGCGCAGTGCCGCGCACACCCCGGCGGCGATGGCCTCCTGGCCCGTGTACGGGTGGATACCGCCGACGACGTCACCGGAGTGGACGAGTTCGACCGCCCGCTCCTCGAAGCGGCGGATCAGCCGCACCGTGCGGTACAGGCCGATGTCGGAGTCCGGCGCGTGTGCCCCCACGGCGGTCAGGACCGCCACACGGTCGGGCAGAACTCCGGGTCGGCGTAGTCCGGCCTGCCGTCCGGGGTGCGCCGCACGAGGGAGTCGTGGTTGTAGAAGGCGAGGTCGCCGTCTGACAGGGGGAACTCGCGGTAGGCGTTGTCGCCGTCCTGGAGGTGCAGGGAGATGGCCCGGCGCGGCCGGTTCGAGCGGTTGGGCCCGCTGCCGTGGTAGGTCCGGCAGTGGTGGAAGCTCAGGTGCCCCTTGGGTATGATCATCGGGATCTTGGCGACCGTGGTGCCGTTGTGCTCGGCGTTGGCCGTGAGCAGGTCCTCCAGGTGGTCGGGGTCGCGCTCGGCGAAGTGCCTCGTGGCGCTGTCGTCCGAGCCGACCTCCTCCCAGAGGTGGCTGCCGTCGACCATCGTGATGGTGCCCAGCTCCTCGTCGCAGTCGTGGAACGGGATGAACGCGGTGAGCATCCGGTCCGACGAGGACGACGACCAGTAGTGCTTGTCGAAGTGCCAGGGCACGACGTTCGACGGCTCCTCGGCGATCGGCGGCTTGTAGATCAGGGTCGACTGGAACACCCGGATCTCCTCCGCACCGGCCAGGCGCGCGGCCACCGCGCCGACCAGCGGCTTGAGCAGCGCCTTGGCGATCGGGTCGCTCTCGTGGTGCGCGTAGTCGTTGTGGCGCTGGACGTCGCCGTGCTCGGGCTCCCAGTAGGCCAACCGGGGCGGCCGCGTCGGCAGCCTGCGGCTCCGCTCGCCCGCGTAGTACCGGTCGACCGCCGCGGCCAGCTCGTCGACCTCGTCGTCGGAGAACAGCTTCTTCGACAGGTACCAGCCGTGCTCGGCGTAGAACCGGACCTCGTCGTCGGTCGGGAGCAGGGCGCGCTCCCGCTCGGTCAGCGTGAACCCGTTCACGGTGGTTCCCCCTCAGCCGGCCGTCGTGCCGGACAGCTCGTCCCGCTTCGCCTCGTACAGCGCCTTGATGTTCCCGCTGCCGAAGGTCAACGCGCCCCGCCGCTCGATGATCTCCAGGAAGAGCGTCCGGCGCACGTGCATCGACTCGGTGAAGATCTGGAGCAGCCGGCCCCAGTGGTCCCGGTCGACCAGCACGCCGAGCCGGCGCAGCTCGTCCACCGGCTCGTCCAGGTGGCCGACCCGCTCTTCGAGCGTGTCGTAGTAGGCGCTCGGCGTGCCGAGGAACCGCACACCCCTCTCGCCGAGCGTGCTCACCGCCTTGACGATGTCGTCGGTGCCGAACGCGACGTGCTGGACGCCCGCGCCCGCGTGCCAGGTCAGGAAGTCGTCGATCTGACCGGGCCGGCGCTCCGGGTCCGGCTCGATCAACGTGAAGGTGACGTGCCCGGACGGGCTCTGCACCACCTTGGAGTCCATGCCCTGGCCGCCGACCTCCACGTACTCCTCGAAGATCTGCGTGAACCCGAACACGTCCACGTAGTACCGGACGGTCGCGGCGAGGCCACCCGCGGGCACGCAGATCGCCAGGTGGTCGATCGCGCGCAGCAGCTTGTCGTCGGTGTGCGGCTCGGGGTCGGTCACCTCGATCGCGCCGGGCAGGAACTCCCTCGGTGAGCCGTGCCGCTCGACCAGCCGGTGCGTCACGTCGGAGAAGCCGGAGACCTCGGCCACGACGACCCGCCCGCCCGGTCCCCCGGCCACGTACTCGCGCGGCGGCGACACCGGCTCGGCGCCGCGCTCGGTGAGGCCGCGGTAGGCGGCCTCGACGTCGTCCACGCCGATCCCCACGACCGCCACGCCGTCGCCGTGCCTGCGCACGTACTCGGTCGCGGGGTGGTCGGGGACCAGGCCCGTGGTCAGGACGACCTGGATGTCGCCCTGCCGCAGCAGCAACGAGCGCGCGCCCTCCAGCCCGGTCTCGGGTCCGCCCTGACCGCAGGTCGTGAACCCGAAGGCGGTGCAGAGGTAGAACGCCGCCTGCCTCGCGTCGCCGACGTACATCTCGATGTGGTCAATCCTGGAGAGGTTCATCAGGCATCCGGATCACTTCCCGGAGCACGTCAGCGGCTCCTGAGACGGTGGTCATGCGGCCGTACTGGCCGCTGTCGAGTTCCATGCGCACGCCGTAGCGCTGTTCCACCTGGTGCACGAGCCAGGCCAGCTCCATCGACTCGATCAGCTCGGGGACGTCCTGCGCCGGTCTGCCGTCGAGGCTCGCGAGCATCGCCAGGACGTCGTCCCGGTCGGGTGCGCCGCCCCGGGTCACCCCGGCACCCCGTTCCCGGTCGCGACCGCGCGGAGCACCGAGCGGTCGCGCACCAGCTTCCCCGTCGTGGTGCGGGGCATCGCGTCGAGCACGTGCACCCGGCGTGGTCTCTTGTAGGGGGCGAGCCGTTCGGTCAGACCCGCCTGGACGGACGCCGCCGTGGCCGGCGCGTCGAGCTGCGCGTAGGCCGTGATGACGTCGTCGTGCAGCACCACGGCCGCCACCACGCCCGGCAGCCCGGCCAGCGTGGCCTCCACCTCGGTCAGGTCGACCTTCAGGCCGCCGACCGACACCTGCGAGTCGAGGCGTCCCTTGACCGTGACGAGGCCGGTGCCCGGGTCGACCGCGCCCGCGTCCCTCGTGTGCAGCCAGCCGTCCGCCCAGCGGTCCGGGTCGGACGGACCGACGTACGGCGATTCGGGGCGGCTCACCCACAGCTCGCCGCCGCGTTCGACGACCGCGAGGCCCGGCGCGGGCGCGAGCGCGGGCCGGTGCGCGCCGAACAGGTCGGTCGCGATCACACCGACCTCGGTCATCCCCCACATGTTGCCGAGCGGAACGCCGTACCTGTCGGTGAAGGCGGTGGCGGTCGCGACCGGCACCGCCTCACCGCCGGTGGTCATCCGCTTGAGGTTCGGCAGTCGCGGGGGGTCCACGACGGACGCGAGCAGTCCGATGTGGAACGGCACGCCCAGCACGGTCGCGGGGGTGGGTTCGGCCGCCACCGCGTCGAGCACGCTGTCACCGGTGAGCCGTTCCGGCGGTCTGATCTGCACGCCCGCGTGCAGGCCGTACAGCAGGGCGCCGACCAGCCCCAGGACGTGCACCACCGAGGCCAGCACGATGATCCGCTCACCCGGCAGCGGCACGCCGTCGATCCGGGTGTACCGCTCGACCTCGGCGACCAGGTCGGCGGCCGTGCGGCCGATCACCTTGGACGGGCCGGTGGAGCCGGAGCTGAACTGGATCACCGCGTGCGGGGTCGCCGCCGGACGGCCGGGGCGGGCCGTGACGGTCTCCTCCACGTCCGCGAACGGGCTCAGCGGGCTGCTCGTGATCCGTCCCGCCTCGACCAGCACCTGCGGTGCGAGCCTGCCGAGCGCGGCGTCGACCTCGAACGCGGTGAGCCGGTGGTCGAGCAGGCTCACCTGGGCGCCGATGCGCCACCCGGCGAGCAGGTTGGCCACGTACGCGACCGAGGGCGGCAGGCGCAGCGCGAGCGACCCGCCCGCGCGCAGTCCCGCCTCCGCCAGGCGTGCCTGCCGTTGCGCGACCAGCCGGCGCAGCGCGGCCCGGTCGACCGGGCCGCCCACGTGGAGGCAGATGTCGTCGTCCGCGCCGCGCAGCAGGATCTCGTCGACCCATTCCGGGCTTGCCGCGAATGCCGATCCGGCCGACGCCAGAACCTTTTCCATCAGTTCTCCCGCCTGGTCCGAAAGTCATTTCGAAAAAGTTGCGCCGAACTTCCGGCTCACCCGCGGAACGAGTGATCCGAATCGTACGTCAGGGTTCGGCCGACGCACCATCGGCCAATCGGCCGTGACGAACCACCGGGTTCTCCGATCGACCCGACCGGTCATTGATCAATGCGGCCAGCCGATCAAGGCCGTGGTCGATCCGGTCGATCGGGACAACGCTGGAGGAAAGGCGCAGGGCGCGGACTTCCGAACCGTCGCCGTAGAAATGCCCCATTGGCGTCCACAACACGCCGTAGTCGCGGGCGGAGCGTTCCAGGAGCGCGTCGTCGACCACGAACGGGACGGTGACCACGACGAAGAACCCACCGGTCGGCACGGTCCAGGTGACGCCCGTCCCGACCGGGAAGCGCTCGGCCAGCCCGGCCACGAGGTGCCGCAGGTTCCGGTCGTAGAGCCGCCGCTCCGGCGCGGTCGCCCCGGTGAGCCGGCAGCCGTGCGTCAGCAGCTTCCCGCCGACGACGGCCTGCGCGATCGGCGACGTGTTCACCGTCAGCATGCTCTTGATCTTGGACAGCTGGTCCGCGAACAGGCCCACCACGCCGTCGGCGCCGACCACCCGCTGGTCGGCGACCGCGTAGCCCACCCGCGCGCCGGGCAGCACGGACTTGGCGAACGAGCCCAGGTAGACGACCCGCCGACCCTCGTCCAGGGCCTTGAGCGTGGGCATCCGGCCCGAGTCGCCGTGGAACAGCCCGTAGGGGTTGTCCTCGATCAGCAGCACGTCCTCGGCGGGGGCCTCCTCCAGCAGCCGCCGCCGGGTCGGCACGTCCAGGCTCAGCCCCGACGGGTTGGCGAAGTCGGGCACCACGTAGCACGCGCGCGGCCGGCGGCCGGCGGCGCGCTCCCGCCGGATCACGGAGACCAGGTCGTCGAGGTCGATCCCGTGCCCGCCGGTGCGCACCGGGCGCACGGGCAGGTCGACCAGCCGCGCCGCGCCGGTCAGCCCGACGTACGTCGGCGACACCGCGAGCAGGACGTCCCGCTCGTCGGCGCGCAGCGCGCGGAGCACGAGGAACATCGCCTCCTGGCACCCCGCGGTGACCACCACCGACCCCGGGTCGATCGCGATGCCCTCGTCGAGCCGCAGGTTTTCCGCGACCAGGTCGTGGATGATCCCCTTGGTCCGGCCGTACTGCAATACGGTGCGCCGCACCTGTTCTCCGGTGCGCCCGAGGTCTTCGGCGAGATACCGGCAGAACTCGCGCAGATATCGGTGCACGTCCTCCAGGTCGAAGAACTCCTCGCTCGGCCTGCCGGCCGCCAGCGGTATCGCGTCCGGGTAGTGGATCGCGACCTCGTTGAGGAAATTCATCGAGTTGAGCGCCGGGTCCTCCAGCGCGCCGAACAACGTTCCGGTGGTCAGCTCGGCGATGTTCTCCGCGTTCACCGGCGATGTGCTCACCGGAGGTCCCCCTCGACTTCTCCGACGCCGCTCGCGAGCGGCCACGACCGCGCGCAGCAGGTCGTCCAGCTCGGCGTCGGAGAGGTCGGCCAGCGCGGCGTCGCGGGCGGCGTCGTCGGGCGGGTCGGGGGCGAGTTCGGCCGACACGACCTCGGCGAGGGCCGCGATCGTGGGCGAGGCGATGATGCGGTCCATGGGCAGGACGACGCCGTAGAGGTCGGCGATCCGGGCGGCGAACCGGACCGCGGTCAACGACCCGCCGCCGAGGCCGAACAGGTTGTCGTGCGGGCCGATCGGCTCGGTGGCGCGCAGGAGCTCGGCCCAGATCCGGGCCATGGTCCCCTCGATCCGGTCACGCGACGGCACCGGGCCCCCGTCCGCCTCGGGCTCCGGCTCCGCGGTGGCGCGCCCGACCACGCCGTTCGCCGGCGGCCCGGTCACCGCGGACCAGTCCCCGTCGGGAGTGGGCACCGGCAGCTCCGCCACCGCGGTGTCCGCGGCCGCGTGCTCCAGCACGGCCACCACCGACCGCAGCACCCAGCCGGCGAACCCCGGGTCGGCGCGGTGCTCCAGGGTCAGCGCGCCGCTCTCGTCCCCGCGCAGGTCGAGGTCGGCTTCGGCGGCGCCCGTCAGGACGACGTGGCTCCGCACGGTGACGCCGGGGAGGTCCAGCGCCGGCGCGGCCGGCGGCCCGGGGGTGAACCGCGGCGCGGCGGACAGGTCGACCCCCAGTTCCTCGGCGAGCTTCGTCAGCGGGACCTCGTCGTGCGACAGCGCGTGCGCCGTGGCGTCCCGCACCCGGACGAGCAGGTCGCCGAACGACGGTTCACCCGCCAGGGAGACCAGGACGGGGACCGCGTCGGCGAACGGGCCCGCGATCGGCTCCAGCTCCACCCGCACGCGACCGCTCACCGGGACCGCGATCACGAGGTCGGCCCGCCGGGCGTACCGGGACAGCACCACGGCGTACGCGGCGAGGAACGCCGTGGGCAGGGTGGCTCCGACGCCCTCCGCCACGTCGACCAGGCGTCGGACCGCGGCGGGGTCCACCACCGCCGTCGACCGCGCGGCGGGGTGCCCGGCCGGGAGCGGCGACGGCGCGGGCACGTCGCGCACCTCGCGCCAGTGCTCCAGCTGACGCGCCAGCTCCTCGCCGCCCAACCGCTCGCGTTGCCACACGGCGTAGTCCCCGTAGTCCATCCACGACCCCGGCAGCTCGGACAGCCCTCCGCGGTACGCCGTGGACAGGTCGGCGAGCAGCACCGCCAGTGCGGAGCCGTCGGCGACGACCCGGTGCGCCACCAGCACGAACAGGCACCGGTCCGCGCCGACCTCGACCACCGCGACCCTCAGCAGGGGGTCGGAGGAGAGGTCGAAGGGCCGTTCCGCCAGCGCCGCGGCGATCGACTCGGCCCGCTCGACGTCGCCGGGCAGGACGACGTGCTCGACCACCACACCACCCGCCTCCGAGACGACCTGCTCGCCGGAGGCCGTGACGCCCGTCCGGAGCGTCGAGTGCCGCGCGACCACGACGTCCACGGCCCGTTGCAGCGCGACGGGGTCGACCGGACCGTCCAGCCAGGTCGCGTGGGACAGCGGCTCGGGCAGGGACAGCGCGTGCGCCTGCGCGAACGACAGCGGGTACCGCACGAACTACCTCCCGTGGGGCGCGTCCGCCAGGACCCGTTGCCGCATGAGGAACTTGCGGACCTTCCCGGTCGGCCCGACCGTCAGCTGCGCGTCGGGCACGACGTCGACCCGGCGGACGGTGCGCGCCACCGCCTCACCGACCGCGGCGCGGACCTCCTCACCCCGGTCCTGCGCGGGGTCGGCGCCCTCGTGCAGCACCAGGAGCACGTCGGTGATCGGCGGACCGTCCTCCCGCCCGGTCGCGAGGACCGTGCAGTCGCGGACGTCCGGGCACCGGGCGAGGATGCGCTCCTCGGTCAACGCGGTGTAGAGCCGGTTCCCGTCGCCGAGGTCGACCGCGTCGCCGGCCCGGTCGAGGTGGTAGTAGTAGCCCTCCTCGTCCCGGTACATCAGGTCGCCGGTCAGGTAGTAGCCGTTGAGGCGGTTGCGGTAGGTGGCGGTCGAGTCGTTCCAGTAGCCGGGCGCGAGCGTCGGTGACCTGAGCCCGCACTGACCGACCTGGCCCACCGGCACCTCCTCCCCCGTCTCCACGTCCAGCAGCGCCACCTCCGCGAACGGGTAGGGCTTGCCGACGCAGCGGTCGTAGCGGTCGCTGTCGAGCCGGTGGCTGATGGCGAACGCGCTGTGGCCCATCTCGGTCGAGCCGAGCGTGTCGATGAACTTCGAGCCCGGCACGTCGACCACGCCGTCCGGCGTCCACACGGGGTGGCTACCGACCGCGACGAGCTTGCGGATGTGCGCCTCGTGCGCGCAGTCGCCGGTGCTGGACCAGTTGCGCACCGAGCTCAGGTCGCGCCGGGTCAGGTCGAACCGCGCCAGCTCCGCCCAGGTCACCGCGAAACCGAACACCCCGGTCGGCCGCCACCGCTCGATGGCGTCCAGGACCACCTCGCCGCTGTGCCGGAACGGCCCTCCCTGCCCGGACAGGCACAGCAGCTCGTAGCCGTTGCACAGCGCCTGGTTCACCACGATGATCCCGGCGGCGTGCGCGGCGGGCAGCACGGACAGCTCGCGCACCTGCCCGTACGGCCTGGCTTCGGTGAGCCGCACCGCCCGCACCGCGGCGAACAGGCTGTGGTGCGAGTGCACGACCGGCGTCGGCGTCCGGGTGGTGCCCGACGAGTGCGTGATCGCCACGGGGTCGTCGTCGTGGTGGCGGTAGGGAGGGGGCGCCTGGGTCGGGTCGCCGGTGCCGGTCTCCGCGGCGTCGCCCAGGACCGGCACGCCGAGTTCGTGGTCCCGCAGCGCCGCGTGGTCGGCGTCGACCAGCACGCCGACGCCGCGCAGCCGGCGGACGAACTCCGCGGCCACCTCGATCGGCATGGACCCGTTCATCAACGCCGGGATCGCGCCGAGGTGGTTGAGCGCGAAGAAGTTGAGGAACACGTCGGCCGCCGACGTGACGAACACGGCGACGGGGTCGCGTCGGCCGATCCCCTTGCGGGCGAACCAGTCCGCGCGCGCCGCGACCCGTTCGGTCAGGTCGCGGAGCGACAGCGGCGTCCACGCGGGTGTGCCGTCCACCTCGACGTCGAAGGTCATCCGCGGGGCGTCCAGGTCGGCGCCGTGCTCCAGCAGCATGGGCAGCACGTTGCCCGCGCCGACCCGCATGTCCCGCGCCAGCGCGGTGCGCAGGTTCGCCCGACTCATCAGACCTCCCGTTTGCGGAGAACAATGGACTACCGAACGGACATCACCGAGTCGGGTTCCCGCATCGACAGCGGCGGGGTGCGGCGCTTCGCGGACTGCGGCGCCGCCCGCCGGTCTTGTGGACCTGGCGGCCGCGGGCGCGGACGTGTGGTCCGAGACTAGGTTCGCGATTCCCCTGTGGCAATCGGGCTTTCGGACGCGTCCGCCGTCGGCACGGGCGACTTCGGGGCAGGCGACTCCGGGGCAGGCGACTCCGGGTTCCCGGCGAGCCGGGCCGCGATCGCGGCGCCGATCCGCGCGACCGGCGCCGGCAGCAGCATGTGCTCGTGCGAACAGTCCACTTCGACGACGTCGACCGGCCCGCTCACGCAGTCGTCCCAGGAGGCCACCTTCGCCCCGGTGGTCCGCTCGTCCCCGGTGGCCGAGAGGAACAGCACCGGGCAGCGGACCCGACCGGGGCGGTGCCGTTGCGCCACCGCGAGGTTGTTCCTGATCACGTGCGGCAGGGCGAGCAGCTGGCGATCCGGCCACTCGTGCAGCCCCAAGCCCGGCCGGCCGCGGACCACCTCCAGCATCCGGTGCACCGGGTCGGGGTCGTCCGGCTCGACCACCGGCTGGTAGCCGAGCTCGCGGAGCACGAAGTCGCACACCAGCCACAGGTTGTCGTCGGCCACGCTGAGGCTGTTCGGCAGGCCGGGCACCGTGTCGCCGATGACGAGCAGTCCGACCTCGTGGCCGCGCCGCTCCAGCTCCTCGGCGATCGCGTGCGCCGTGTTGCCGCCGATCGACCACCCGAACAAGTGGTACGGGCCGTGGGGCCGGGTGAGCCTGATCTGGTCGGCGAAGTCCCGCGCCAGCTCGGCCATGTCGACCGGCAGCGGCTCGGGCCTGCGCAGCCCGCGCAGTTGCAGGCCGTACACCGGGTGCTCGGGCGGGAGGTGCGGCAGCAGCGCGAGGTAGCACCAGCTCGCACCGATCAACGGCGGCGCGCAGAACAGCGCGGGGCCGTCACCGCCCTCCCTCAGCGGCAGCACCAGGTCGAGGACGCCACCCGCGCGGCGGATGTCGGCCCGCCGCTGCCTCGCCCACGCGAACTCCTCGGCCGCCGGCAACGCCTTCACCGCGGACCCGTCCACCGGACCACCCTCCCGCTCGCGCGTGCTCACGTGCCGGACGCCAACCCGACCAGGTGCGCGGCAGCCGCCGACGCGCCACCGGCGGCGGCGAACTCCGCCCCGATCCGACGGGCGTGGCGCCGGTAGTCCGGCTCGTCGAGCACCGCCCGCACCGCGGTGCCCAGTTCGGCCACCGTGACGTCGAGGATCGACACCTCGACGCCCGCGCCCGACCGGGCGACCTGCCGCGCCAGCGCCGCCTGCTCGGCCCGGACCGGCGCGACGACCATCGGGACCCCGAAGGTGAGCGCCTCGTTGACCGCGCCCCCCGCGTGGCACACCACCGCGTCCAGCTTCGGCATCAGGTCGAGCATCGGCACCAGCTCGGCGGTGATGGCGTTGTCCGGGAACGACTCCGCGGCCACGCCGGAGGTCACGAAGATCGCCTGCACCTCGTCCGCCATGGGTGCGAGCACCGCCGCGGCCCGGTCGTAGAAGTCGCCGACCATGTGGCCGACCAGCGTGCCGACCGTGACCAGCACGTGCCTGCGGTCCGGGTCCCAGAGGTGCCAGGGGAAATCGGGTGCGTTCGGCCTGGCGCCCAGCGCCGCGCCGGTGAGCACGCAGCGGTCCGGCAGCACGGCGTCGCCCACGAGTCCGGGCGTCATCAGGGCGATCACCAGGTGCGGCGAGAACCGGGGGTCGATCGGCTCGCCGGACAGGCCCGCCATCGCCAACGCCTGCGCCACCTTGTCGGCCAGGTAGTCGTCGAACCCGACGAGGTCGGCCGGCGGGGTCAGCTCCAGCGTGCCGGTGCACAGGGTCGCCCACGGCACGCCGTGCCGGTGCGCCACCAACGCGCCGGCCAGCGCGTACTGCTCGGTGACCACGACGTCCGGCCGGTGCTCCAGCACCGCCTCGTCGACGGGGCCGAGGGTGAAGCGGGTGAACGGGATCAGGTACCCGTCCCACATCGCCCGCACGCCGGCCATGCCCGTCTCGTCGTAGCGGCGGTAGGCCCGGGTGCCGGTGGGGTGCACCGTCGCACCCGGACCGACCAGTGGGCGCAGCACGTTCTCCGGACCGCACCAGACGACTTCGTGACCCGCGCGGGCGAGCTCCTGCCCGATCGCGAGCATGGGGTAGAGGTGACCTTGCAGCGGCAGCACGACCAGCAGGAACCGCGACACCGCACCATCGTGGCACACATTGACGATCCCCGGAACGACGTGGTGGGATCCCGAAGTGTGACCGCTCTCGACGCGGTGTCGGTGTACACACCGGCTTTTCGCGTCCCCATCGAGGACCTGGCCGACCCGCTCGGCCTGACCGGCATCCAGGTCAGGCTCTTCCGGCGGTTCCACGGGCTCGACCAGGTCCGGTTCGACCCGGACCGGTCGCCTGCCGGGCTGTTGCGCGCCGCCGTCGAAGGGCTCACCGAGCTGCGCGGTCAGGAGCACCGGGTCCGGTACGTGGTCCACGGCCGGGCGATGCCGGTCGTCGTGCCGTACCCGCACAACCCGCTGCACGAGGTCTGCCGGGCGCTGGGGCTCGGTCACGCGCTGGCTTTCACCGTCACGCAGCAGAGTTGCGCGAGCGGGCTGCTGGCGGTCGGGCTGGCCGGCCGGCTGCTCGCCGGCGACCCGGACGGGGACGCGCTGGCGCTGGTGCTGACGGGAGAGAAGGCGTTCACCCGTCACGCGCGGCTGCTGCCGGGCACGTCCCTCTTCGGCGAGGGCGCGTCCGCGTGCCTGGTGAGCGCCAACGGGCGGCGCGACCGGGTGCTGTCCTTCGTGTGCGCGCAACGCGGTGAGTTCGACGGCGAGTTCGGCGACCGGGAGGACGAGTTCCAGCGCCGGTACCGCCCGTCGCTGGCCGAGGTGATCAACCGGGCGGTCGCCGAGGCCGGGCTCGTCCTGGACGACATCCGGTTGGTCCTGCCGCACAACGTGAACGTCGTGACCTGGCAACGCCTGTGCTCGCTCATGGACTTCCCGGTGCGGCGCGTGCTGCTGTCGAACGTGCCCGACAACGGCCACCTGTTCTGCACCGACGCGTTCGCCAACTACCGGACCGCCCGGGAGCGCGACCTGCTCCGCGAGGGCGACCACTACCTCGTCGCGACCGTCGGCGCCGGAGCCGGGGCGACGTTCTCCGCGATGGTGTTCCAGCACTGACACCCCGTCCCACCCAGGAGGCCGACATGACCGCACCCGACGCCCAGGTCGACAACGCATCGCGGGACCGCGTGGTCCAGGCCATGACGACCGTGCTCAAGCGGCTGGTCGAGCGCGAGGAGCCGATCACCGAGGACATGCACATGGTCGACGAGCTGGGGGTCAGCTCGTCGATGGGGTTGGAGCTGCTGCTGGAGGTGGAGGAGCAGCTCGGCGTCCAGATCGACGTGGAGCGGATGCGCCCGGACGAGCTGCTGACCGTCGGCCAGCTGGCCACGTTCATCGCCGGTCACAGCCGGCCCTGGTGATGCGCCTGGTCCGCGCCGGGCGCCGGGGTTTCACCGGTGACGCCGCCGTCCTGGCCGACGACGACCACCGCGCGCAGGTGACCGAGTACCTCGCGGACCTGGTCCGGCCCTTCGGCGCAGGACCCGTCACCGACCTGTCCGGCCAGTCCTACGGCGAGATGGCGAAGGCGTTGGTGGCGGAGGTCGTGCCCGCGACCGAGCCGGTCGACCTGCTGGTGCTGGCGTTCTCGATCCACGACGTGTGGCCGGGCCGGGCGACCGCGACCTACCTCAGCCACGTCTGCCCCGGCACGCCGATGTCGTTCGCCATCTGCGACCAGGGCAGCGCGTCGCCGTTCACCGGTCTGCGCGTCCTCGGCGACCACGGCGTGCGGCGGGCGCTGCTGGTCGTGGTCGAGCAGGCCGCGCTGCCCTACCGGTCGGCCGCCGCGACACCGCTGGCGCACCGGGGCGTGGCCATGCTGTACGAGGAGGGGGCGGGCACCGGGGTGACGGGGGTCCGCCAGTACCCCGACGTGGAGCCGGGGGCCGTGCCGGAGGTGGCCCGCCTCGGGATGGCCGAGCTGTCGGCCGGCCGGCCCGGCACGCGGGTCGTGCTGAGCGACTCGCTCGCCGCGGTGTGGCCGGACCGCCCCGACCACACCCGCGCGCCGGCCGGGCAGCCCACGACGGGGGTGTGGTGGCACCTGGCCGGTGCGCGCGAGGGCGCGGTGCTGGTCGGCGACTACGACCGGGAGCTGCGCTACCTCTGCTTCGCCGTGGTCGCGGCCGCTCCGTCCTCGGTGGACGGACCAGACCGGTCGGCCGGGGCGTAGCGGGTCCCGCCCTGGCCGCGAGCCGCGCGGTGCCGCCCCCGGCTACCTCGGTCCGCCACCGGAGACGGCCGGTCGGGGTCGTGCGCCGGTCGGCACGTCCGGGTGGAACGCGGCCTCGACGGCCACCTCCTCCACCGCGCGCAGCATCGCCTCCACCTGCTCGGCGGAGAAGATCTCGGTGTCGCCGACCACCTGGAGGTACACGGTGTCCGGGTGGTCCTCGATGTTGACGAACAGCTGGTCGGTCCACCGGTAGACGAACTTGTTCCACCTGAGGTACGTCTCGGGCAGCCTGGACCTGATCTCGTCCTCGGTGAGGGGCGCGGCGTCCGCCACCGCGTCGGCACGGGTCCTGGTGCTGAACCGCCGGTCGTTGACCCGGCAGGTGATCCGGGCGGGGTGGCCGCGTTCGGCGTCCAGGCGCGCGGTCAGCTCCGCCAGCCGGTCGGGGTCGTAGTAGGAGTTCATCAGGGCCGCGGTCGTGGCCCGGCGCGCCTGCGCGATCACGTCGTCCACCGTGCCGTCGAGGTCGAGGGTGAGCACGGCGTTCTGGACCACCGTGCCGATGACGTCGGCCAACCCGGGTCGGTACCGGTTGCCCGCTGCCACGTGCAGGGTCAGCGGGTCGACGCCGGTGGTCCGGGCGATCGCGGTGGCGATCACCGCGAGCAGCACCCGCCCGGTGTCCGTGCGGGTCCGCCGGGCGATCTCGACCACGGCCAGGTAGGCGGCCCGCGAGCTGAACCGCACGTTCCGGCACCGCCGCCCCGCCTCGTAGTCCGGCGCGCCCGACCCGCCGAACGTCAGCGGCGGCAGGTCGCGGAGGTGGCCCTCCCAGTAGCGCATGGCCCGGTCGCTGACCCGCCGCAGCTCCGGTGCCGACTCCCGGCGGCCCAGGTCGGCGAGCAGCACCGCGTCCGGGTCCACCGGGCGGCCGACCAGCTCGCCCAGGCCGAGGTCGGTCATGAGCAGCAACGCGCCCACGCCGTCGGCGACCAGGTGGCCGATGGTGAGCACCGCGTACACGGCTTCGCCCCGGTGCCGCATCACGCCCATGCGCAGCGACCACGGGGTGTGCTCCGCCAGCGGGGCCGCCATCCACTTGAGCCACAGCTTGTTGCCGTGGTCGACGGCGGCGGCGCGGTCGAGGTGGTCGGCGAAGGTCATGACCTCCAGGTCGATCTCCCCGGACCCGTGCACCACCTGGCACGGCTTCCCCTCGTCGTCGGTGCCGAACCGCGTCCGCAGCGCGGGGTGCTTGCCCATCAGCCGGCCCAGGCGTTCGGCGACGTCGGCGACGGTGAGGCCCTCCGGCAGGTGGTGCGCACCGCTGATGTTGTAGGTCCAGTCGCTGTTGCGCATGTCCTGGAGGATGCTCTTCTGACCCCAGGTCAGCGGCGCGGTCCCCGCGCCGGGCCCGGAGAACGGCACGGTGACGCGGTCGTGGACGATCGGTTCATCCACCGGCACTCCCGAAGATCACGCTCACGTTGTGGCCGCCGAAGCCGAACGAGTTGGACATGACCGCGCCCACCGCGGCGGGCAGCGCCTCGCCGCGGACGTGGTTGAGGTCGCAGGCCGGGTCGGGATCGTCCAGGTTGTGGGTCGGTGGGAGCAGCCCCTTGCGCATGGCCGCGATGCCGACCGCCGCTTCGACCACACCGGACGCGCCGAGCATGTGCCCGGTCACCCCCTTGGTCGAGCTGACCGGCGGCATGGCGTCGCCGTACACGCCCCGGATCGCCGCGGCCTCGGCGGTGTCGCCCGCCTTCGTGCCGGTGCCGTGCGCGTTGAGGTAGTCGATGTCGCCGGTCGACAGTCCGGCATCCCGAAGTGCGATCCGCATGCTCTCCGCCGCGCTGGAGCCGTCCGGCCGGGGTGTGGTCGGGTGGTGCGCGTCGCTCGTCGCACCCCAGCCGAGCACGCCGGCGTGGACCGCCGCGCCGCGCGCCCGCGCGAAGTCGAGCCGCTCCAGCACCAGCACACCGGCGCCCTCGCCGAGCACGAAACCGTTGCGGCGCCGGTCGAACGGGCGGCTCGCGGTGGTCGGGTCGGACCAGCCGCGGGCGAGGGCGAGCGCGTTGCCGAAGGCGTCGGCGAAGGTCGGGAACAGCGGCGCTTCGGTGCACCCGCACACCACCACGTCCGCTTCGCCCGACCGGAGGATGCGCATCGCCTCGCCGATGGACTGCCCGCCGGCGGCGCACGCCGTGCCGGACGACGACGTGTACCCCCGGATGCCGAACTTGATGGCGACCCGGGCCGCCGCCATGTTGGGCAGCACACCGGGCAGCAGGAACGGGCTGACGCCCAGGCGACCGCGCCGGGACCGCTCCACCGCCTGGTCCGCGAGCGTCCCGAGCCCGCCGACCCCGGAGAGCACGACCGCGACGCGGTACGGGTCGACGTCCCGGCCGACCTCGATCCCGGCGTCGGCCAGGGCGTCGTCCGCGGCCCGCGCGGCCATCACGACCGAGCGGTCGACCACGCGCGCTTCCTTGGGCGGTATAACGCTTTCCGGGTCGATGAACGGTCCGATCGCGGCCACGTCGACCACGCCGTGCAGCGGGTGGCCCGCCGGCGGGCGCACGACCCCGGACCGACCGGCGCAGACCGCCGCGAAGACCTCGTCGACCGCGGTGCCGACCGGGCTGACCAGCCCGATCCCCGTCACGGCAACGCTCGTGCTCACGTCGCCGTTGCGGTCTGCGAGCGTCGGGCCACCTCGGCGCAGAACTCCCCGACCGTCATGGCGGCGAACCGCTCGGCCTCGTCCTCGTCGAACCGGACGCCGAAGTGTTCCTCCACCCGCAGCGAGAGCTCGGCCAGGGCGAGCGATTCGAGGTCGGCGCCCGCCGGGCCCAGCACCGTGTCGTCGTCCATGTCGGCGGTGCTGTACTTCATGACCGTCAACGAGTCGAAAAGGAACTGGCGGATCTCGGAATTCATGACGGTGCTTCCCCTCTCCGGGAGGTCAACGGGAATCTGCCTCACCGGGGTCGAGGCCGTCAAGCGCGGGCCCGTACCGAATACGGGCTATGGACCGCGGTCGGGAACGGCCGCAGAATGTGCGCCATGCCCTCGGCGATGCTGGATCTCGTGACGCACGGAGAGGCGTCGCCGCGGTCCCCCGCCGTCCACCTCGTCGGCGGGCGGGCGCTGTCCTACGGCGAGTTGGCCGCACTGGTCCGCGAGGTCGAGCGGTCCCTGCGCCACGACACCAAGGCGTTGGTGCTGTGCGCCGGGGACCGCGACCTGTCCACGCTGACGGCCTACCTGGCCGCGCTGCGACTCGGCCACTCGGTCGCGTTCCTGCCCGCCTCGGCCGAGGTGCTCGCGGCGTACCGACCGGAGTTCGTGGTCCCGGCCCCCGGTGGCGGGTCGGACCTGGCCGACCTCGGCTACGCGCCCGTGGAAGACGTGGCCGGGGAACACGTGCCCGGAGCAGACGTGGGAGGTCCGCACGTCTTCCGCGGGCGTTCGGCGCGGCCGGCGGGCGACATCTTCCCGGACCTGGCGCTGCTGCTCTCGACCTCCGGGACGACCGGGAGCCCCAAGGCGGTGCGGCTGTCGTACGACGGGTTGGCCGACAACGCCGCCGCCATCGTCCGCGCGTTGGGCGTCACCGCCGCGGAACGCGCGCCGACCACGTTGCCGATCACCCACGCCTACGGCCTCTCGGTGGTGAACAGCCACCTGAGCGCGGGCGCGGGTGTCGTGCTGACCGACCGGTCGCCGTTGTCGTTGGCGATGTGGGACCACGCGACCAGGGCGGGCGCCACCTCGTTCGCCGCGGTGCCGACGACCTACGCGGCGTTCGGCCCGGCGCACGCGGACCTGTTGGAACGCAGCGAGATCCGCACGATGACCCAGTCGGGCGCCCGTCTCGGCGACGAGCTGACGATGCGGCTGGTGCGCATGATGGAGCGGCGACGGGGCCGGTTCTTCCCCATGTACGGCCAGACGGAGGCCACCTCGCGGATCACGTGCCTCGACCCGGCGGCCCTCCCGGACCGCCTCGGCTCGGTCGGGACGGCGGTGCCCGGCGGCGTCATCACCATCGCGCCCGCCGAAGTTCACGACCGGGCCGCCCCCGGCGAGGGCGCCGTGCACTACCGCGGTCCGGGCGTGATGCTCGGCTACGCGACCGGTCGCGACGACCTCGGCCGGGGTCCCGAGGTGGACGTCCTGGACACGGGCGACCTCGGGTACCTGCGCGACGGCTACCTGTACCTGACCGGCCGCACCAAGCGGATCGCCAAGGTGCTCGGCGTCCGCACGAGCCTGGACGACCTGGAGCGCGTGGTCGAGCGGGCCGACCACCCGTCCGCCGTGGTCTGCGACGACGACGTGGTGTACCTGTTCGGCGCGGGCGACCCGGACGTGCACGAGCGGCAGCGGCGGCGGTTGGCCGAGGTGCTGGGGGTGCCGAGCCGGCACGTGGCGGTCCGCCACGTCGACCACCTGCCCCGGACGCCCGGCGGCAAGGTCGACTACCGGGCGCTGGCGGCGGCCGTGGACACCCGGGAGGTCGGCCGGTGGAACTGACGCACTGGCGGCGGCTGTCCGACCGCGGACCGGACCTCGTGCTGTGCCTCGACTTCCCCGGCGCACGGGCCGCGGCGGGGTTCGCGGACCTGGCGTCCGGTGTTCCCGTGGACGCCTGCTTCCTGCACCTCGCCCAGCCGGGCTCGGGGCCGCTCGACGCGTGCGTCGACCGCTGGGTGGCGGACGCGACGGCCACCGGCCGCCCGGTGCGCGCGGTGCTGGGGTACTGCGCCGGGTCGTCGCTGGCCACCTGCGTCGCCGACGCCCTCGCCGAGTTCGCGCCCACGCCGGTGACCCTCCTCTTCGACGCCGCGGCGACCGGCGCCGGCTCGTTGGGCCACCAGTTCACGTCCACCATCGAGACCTCCGCGGACCACCTGACCGCCGGGGAGCTGGACGACGCGCGGGCCCTGGCGGACGAGCTGGTCGAGGCGCACCCGGACGACCTGCCCCGCATCGCCGCGGCCCTGGTCGACCGGTACGACGCGTTGATGGGCGAGGTCGCCGCCCGGCTGTCGCTCAACCAGTTCTTCCGGCAGCAGCTCACCGGCGGGTTCACCGCCTACGTGGAGTACCTGCTCCTGGCCGCCCAGGGCCGGTTCGACACGCGCTCCGGGACGCCGCTGTTCCTGTCCTCCAGGGAGCACGAGCCGCCCGTGGACGACGCCCGGCGCCTCGCGCTGGACTTCGACCACCCCGACCTGCTGCGCGAGCCCGCGGTGCACGACCTCGTCGCCGAACTGCTGATAGGAGAGCGCCCGTGGTGAACGTGGCCGAGATAGCCGACGTCCTCTCCGCGCACCCCGGTGTGAGCCGGGCCGGGGTCGCCGTCGTGCGCCACGAGGGACGTGACGTCACGATCGCCGCCGTCGAGCTGACCGAGTACCTGAGCGGGCCGGTGCTGCGCAACCACGTGCGGCACCGGCTCGGCGAGGACTGCGGGCTGGGCGGCGTGCTCGTCGTGGACCGGCTGCCGATGGCGGACGGCGCGGTGGACGCCGGGCAGTTGGCGGCGGCCGTCGCGGACGGCCGGTGCACCACGTTCGAGGACCCGCGCGACGACGTCGAGCGGCGGGTGGCGGCGATCTGGTCGGCGCTGATGGACGTGCGGCCGGTCGGCGTGACCGACGATTTCCTGGAGCTGGGCGGCGATTCGCTGTCCGCGCTCGGCATCATCGCCGCGCTCGAAGCGGAGTTCGACCGGTCGCTGGACGTGTACGAGTTCATGAGCGCGTCCAGCGTCCGGCGGCTGGCCGAGATGCTGCGGTAGCGGTGGTCCTCCCCGTGCACCGGCGGATCGCCGACATCGCCCGCGCCGAACCCGGTCGGCCGGCCCTGATCGGGTTCGACGCCGACCTGGCCGAGCAGACCCTCACGTGGGGGGAACTCGCCGGGTCGGTGGAGGAGGCGGTGGCCGCGCTGCGGGCGGCGCTCGACCCGGACGTGCCGTCGTGCGTCGTCGTGGAGGCGGCCAACACCCTCGCCGCGGCGACCGGCCTCGCGGCGGCGCTCGCGGCCGAGGTGCCCGTCTTCCCGCTGAACCCGGCCACACCCGCGGCCGAGCGGGACGTCCTGCTCGGGCTGCTCGGCCGCCGGTACCGGCACGTGCACCTGGTGGACGTCGGGAACCGGCCGGGGCCGGCGATCGTGTCGGCCGCGCTGCCGTCGACCACGCTGCCGTCGACCACGCTGCCGTCGACCACGCGACCACCGGCCGGGAACGGCGCCGTGGCCTACCTGCTGGCGACCGGCGCGAGCTCGGGCGTGCCGAAGGTCTCCGCGCGACCGGGGCCGCTGCGCTACGACCCCGCGCTGACGCCGTCGCTGGTGATCCGGCAGACCGGTTGGCGAACCGGCCAGCGGCAACTCATCGTCGGTCCGCTGTACCACGCGGCACCGTTCACCGCGTTCGTGGACGCGCTGCTGGACCTGAACACCGTCGTGCTGCAACCGTTCTTCTCCGCGCGGTGGACCGTCGACCTGGTGCGGCAGCACCGCATCGAGTGGGTGCAGCTGACGCCGACGCACATGCGCGAGATCCTGGCGCTCGCCGACGCGGACCCGGGGGCCTTCGACAGCCTGCGCGCGCTCCTGCACACCGCGGCCGCCTGCGACGCGGACACCAAGCGCGGGTGGATCGACCTGCTCGGCCCCGAGCGGGTCTTCGAGCTGTACGGCGCGACCGAGGGCATCGGCGTGACGCTGGCCCGCGGCGACGAGTGGCTGGCCCGGCCGGGCACGGTCGGGCGCGGGGTCCTGACCCAGCTCCGCGTCCTGGACGACGACGGCGCACCGGTCGCGCCCGGCGAGGTCGGCACCGTGTTCATGCGCACCCCCCGGCGGGTGGCCCGGTCCGACTACGTCAATGACCAGGTCGTCCGCACCACCCCGGACGGGTTCGCCACGGTGGGCGACCGCGGCAGGCTCGACCGCGACGGCTACCTCTACCTCGCACCCCGCGACCACGGCACGATCAACGTGGGCGGCGAGAAGGTCGACCCGAGCGAGGTCGAGGCCGCGTTGCTGGCCCACCCCGCGGTGGTCGACGCCGTCGCGCTGGCCGTGCCGCACCGGACCCTCGGGTCGGTGGTCGGCGTGCAGGTGGTGCTGCGCCCCGAGGTGAGCGTCCGCAAGGCCGACCTCGCCGCGCACTGCGGCCGGCGGCTGGCCGGCTTCAAGATCCCGAAGCACTTCGCGTTCGTCGACCGACTCCCCCGCTCCGCGGCCGGGAAGATCCAGCGCTGGCGGCTCGCCGCCGATCACGAAGGCGGTGCGCCCACACCATGAACCCGACCGTGGACGACGTGCTCGACACCGGCTACCGGCACCCCCGCGACCCGGTGGAGCTGTGGCTGGCACGGCAGTGGCAGGAGGTCATCGGGTTCGCCGTCGGCATCCGGGAGAACTTCTTCGAGCTGGGCGGCAACTCCCTGGACGCGGCCCGGGTCGTCAACTCCGTCCTCGAGGAACTGGGCGTGCGACTGCCCCTCAACACGATGACCGAGCACCCCACCGTGGAGAGCCTCGCCGCCCTGTTGCGCGACCACAACGGGCGGCTGGCCGGCCCGCTGGTCCTGGTCCAGCGCGGCGACGGGGCCGCTCCCCCGCTGTTCCTGGTCCACCCGGCCAACGGGCAGGTCGGCCCATACGCCGGGCTCGCCCAGGCGCTGGGCGAGGACTTCACCGTGTTCGGGCTCCAGGCGGCCGGGCTCTACTCGGACGTCGACCCGGTCGCCTCGGTGCGGGCCATGGCGCGCACCTACGTCGAGGCCGTCCGCGCGGCGCGGCCGACCGGCCCCTACCTGCTCGGCGGCTGTTCGACCGGCGCGGCGGTCGCCCACGAGATGGCCGCCCTGCTCACCGGGGACGACGCCGAGGTGCGGCTGCTGGCCCTGGTCGACGCCGAGCTGCTCGACGTCGGCCCCCGGTTCGACCAGCCGCCCGGTGACCTGGTCGCGGTCCTGGACCGGTGGAGGGAACTCGACCTCGTGCCGTCGGACGCGACCCCGGAATTCGTCGAGCGTTCGGCGCGCGTGTGGCAGGCGAACGAAGACGCCGTCCGCGACTGGGAACCCCGGCCGTACCCGGGTCCGCTCGACGTCTTCACCGGCCCCTCGGACGACCGGCCGGCGTTCGCGGACTGGCCGTCGGCGGTGACGCGCGAGCACACGCCGCCGGACGGGGACGTGGCCGGCGCGCTGCGCGGGTTGATCGGCTGACCGGGATGAGCACCTCGACCGACACCGGCCGGCGCAGGCGGCGCGTGCGGCTCACGCCCGTCGACGCCATCCAGGTCAGCTCCACCGAAGCGCGTGCGGCCGAGGGACCCGTCACCCTCGGCCAGCTCAACACCCTCCAGTGGTTGGGGCCCGACGACGACCACCTGGCCGCGGTCCTGCGCGTCGAACTGCCCGTGCCCGACGGGAGGTCCGCGGCCGACGTGGCCGAGGTGGCGGCCGTGCTGGTGGCCAGGCACGAGTCCCTGCGGACCACCTACGTCCGGGGCGGGGACCCGCGTCAGGTGGTCGCGGCGACCGTCGCGTTCACGCTCCACGTGTGCGCCCTCGGCGAGGGTCCGTGGGGGCCCCGCGACCGCCCGGCGGTGGCCGGGCGGCTGCTCGCGTGGTTGGGGGAACGGGGCGACACGTCGGCCACCACGCTGCGGATGGCGGTCGCCACCGACGAGCACGGCGCGGTCATCGCCTGCGTCGCGGGGTTCTCGCACCTGGCCGTCGACTTCGGCTCCATCGAGGTGCTCAAGCGCGAGTTCGCCGAGATGCTCGCGCACCCGGACCGCCGACAGGTGGGCGGACCCCGCCACCAGCCGCTGGACCAGGCCGAGCTGGAGGCGACGCCCGCCGAGCGACGCCGGACCCGGGCGGCGAACGACCACGTCCGGGAGCTGGCGCGGCGGCAGCCCCGCTGCCTGCTCGTGCTGCCCCGGGCCACGCGGTCCGGCGAGTCGCTGGCGGTGGAGCTGTCGTCCCCGGCCGCCGCGATGGCGGTGCGGCAGGTGGCGGCGCGCACCCGGTCCAGCCGGTCCTCCGTCGTGCTCGCCGCGACGTGCGCGGTGCTGGCGCGGCGCACCGGCTACCGCGAGCTGGTGTTCCCGTCGCTGTCGAGCAACCGGTTCGACCGCCACCTGGTCGACTTCGTCGGTTCCCTGGCGCAGGGCAACCTCGTCGCCGTCGAGGTCGGTGACCGGAGCTTCGACGCGCTGGTCAAGCACACGTGGGCCGCGGTGCTGGAGGCGAGCAGGCACTCCAGGTACGACGGCGTCGAGCGCGGCGCGGCGGACGAGCGGATCCAGCACGAACGGGGTGCGCACTTCCTCTACGACCCGTTGTTCAACAGCCTCGTGCCCGAGTCGTGGTCCGGGGTCACCGCGGGCGTCAAGCACCGGCCGGAGGAGATCACCGCCGCGCTGCGGCAGACGGAGCTGCGGTGGCGCCCGGTGCCCCACAACGGGACGCCGCTGCGGTTCGGCCTGAACGAGGTGGACGGCCGGGTCCGGCTCGACCTGTGGAGCGCGGACACCGGGCTGGTGCCCCGGGCCGAGATGGAGTCGTTGCTGCTGGCCGTCGAGCGCCTGCTGGTCGGTGCGGCCGCGGGTGACCTCGACGCCCCGCGCGTCCGCGAGGTCATCGGCCTGGACCCCGTCGCCCGCACGCCCGACTGGGTGCTGGTCGACTCGTGCTGGGTCGACCTCGCCGAGGTGCAACAGCTGCTGGACGAGGCCCTGGCGCCTTCGACGGCCCGCGTCTTCCGCTCGGTCGACGGCCGCGACCTGGTCGCCCACCTGACCGCGACCGACGCCGTGCGGACACCCGAACAGGCCCACGCCCGTTGCCTGGCCGCGCTGCCCGACCACCTCAACGCCCTCGCCCCGCGCCACTACGTCCTGTGCCCCACCGCCCCGGCCGATCCGACGGACCCCGCCGCGTGGCCGGCGCCCCTCACCACCGGCACCGGGCGTTGACCACCGGTCCCCGGCCCGGGGCGGCACCGGGGTCGGGGGTCGGCGGTCAGTCGTCGATCGCCCGGTAGGCGGCGGTCCAGAGGTCGTGCCACATCGGCAACCTCTGGTCGCCCGTGTGCCCCCGCTGCATGAAGAAGATCGCCGTCAGGTCCTCGGCGGGATCGTTGTACCAGGCGGTGCCGTAGAAGCCGGACCACCCGTAGCTGCCGGCCGACGGGCCGAGCGGGCTGGGGCGGGTCAGGACCGACATCCCGAAACCCCACCCCATCTCGTTGAAGAACCCCGGCCAGAACCCGGAGACCGCCCTCTGCTCCGGGGTCAGGCGGTCGCTGGTCATCAGCGCGACCAGCGGTGGGGAGAGCACCCGCCGGCCGCGGTGGGAGCCGCCGGCCAGCAGGGTCGACGCGAAGGCGCAGTAGTCCTGGGCGGTCGAGACGAGTCCGCCGCCACCCGACTCGAACGACGGCGGTCGGCTCCACCGCCCGTCGGGGCCGTCCTCCACGACCGGCTCGCCGGTGGCGGCGTCGTCGCGGTGGTACGCCGTCGCCACCCGGGCGATGTCCTCGCCGCTCACGCTGAAGGCGGTGTCCGCCATGCCGAGCGGCTCGCAGATCCGCTCGCGGAAGGCGTCCCCGAAGGACGTGCCGGTGGCCCTGGCGATGAGCACGCCGGTCACGTTGGAGGCGGTGTCGTACATCCAGCGCTCACCCGGCTGGTGGACGAGCGGGAGCCTGCCCAGCCCGCGCACCCACGCGTCCGGCGACGTGTAGTCGAGCGCGTTCACCGCGTCGACGATCGGGACCTTCCCCGGCTTGGTCGGGAGCACGCCGATGCCGCAGGTGTACGTCAGCAGGTCCCGCAGCGTGATCGGGCGTTGCGCCGCGACGGTGTCGTCCAGCGGCCCGTGGGGATCGACCAGCACGGTCATGTCCGCCAGTTCCGGGATGAGGTCGTCCACCGGGTCGTCGAGGCGCAGGGTGCGGTCCTCGACGAGTGTCAAGGCGCACGCGGCGACCATCGGCTTGGTCATCGAGGCCGTGCGGCAGATCGTGTCCGCCGCCATCGGTGTCCCCGAACCCGGGCCCTCGAAGGCGAGGGTGCCCACCGCTTGGACGCGCACCTCGCCGCGGCGGGCGAGAACGGCCACCGCACCGGGCACGAAACCGGACTCGACGCGGTGCTCCAGCAGCTCTCGCACCCGAACCAGCCGTTTCGACGAGAAGCCACCGGTGGCCATTCGCCTCCACCTCATCCCATCCGCCCGCACGCCGCCTGTCGCGCGACGACCGTAGCCTTTCGCGACGACGCCGGGGAGGGGACTTCGTCCCGGCACTACGGCTCATCGGCACGTTCGGCCGCACGATCTTCGGCAGGCACGGCCGACGGGGGCTCCCGGAAGAATTCGTTCGTCGCGGCCGAAAAACTTACGGGAAATACCCGGCACCCAGCGCTCACGCCGTCGTGCCAGGGCCGTGGCGGCAGGCCGCTGGACCGACCGGAGCAACGTCCGACGAGTGGCGCGAAAAAATCGTGCGGATTCACGAAATCACCTTGTTGAAGGTGCTCGCGCCCCTGTGCTTGGATGCCCTGGGACGCCCGGCCGGCCGATTGAGGATTGGCGTCCACCCGACATCACGAAAACCGCGGCAATGCGCCCGCGGTCAATTCGACGAGCGGTCGGTCGACGAACCGCACCACCGGAGGACCCGCGGGAGCGCCATGACGACCGGAACACCTCCCTCGGCGGGGTCCGCGACGGCCGGGTTGCGCGCCACGTGGGCGAACTGGGTGGAGGAGGCGGTGCGGCCGCGGTTGCGGATCGCGCGGTTGCTGCCGTCCGGGGGCGTGGGCCTGGTCGTGTTCCTGGCCGTGCTCAACCTCGTGCTCGGCCTGTTGCCGGTGGCCTTCGTGGTCGCGACGAGCACCCTGGTCGGCGAGGTGCCCGCCGCGGTCGGCGGCGGGGTCGGCAGCGCGGCGTGGGACCGGCTGACCTCGATCTTCCTGCTCGCCGCCGCCGCGTTCCTGCTCACCCAGGTCCTCACCCCCGTGGGCAACGCCCTGGGCCAGCAGCTGCGGCGACGGGTGGACAGCGCGCTGCGGGACGACGCGATGGCGTTGATGCTGCGCCCGGTCGGCATCGGGCCGTTGGAGGACCAGCGCACGCTGGACGAGCTGAACGAGGCCGTGCGCGCCTTCGACCGCGACTGGGGCACACCGGGGCAGGCGTGCTTCGGCATGGTGGCGCTGGTCGCCCGCTACACCCGCCTGGTGGCGCTGGTGGTGGCCATCGGGCTGGCGATCGGGTGGCCCTCGGCGCTCGGGGTCGGCGCGGCGGTGCTGGCGTTCCGCTACGGGCAGCGCGGCGGGTTGCGCAAGTACTCGCGGGTGGGGCGCGACCTCATCGGCAGGATGCGCGAGATCGGCTACCTCCACGAACTCACGATGACCGACGTGGCGGCGAAGGAGATCCGGGTGTTCGGCCTCACCGGCTGGCTCGCGGATCGCTACGCGGCCGTGTGGGAGACCGTGCGCAACACCTTCGAACGGGCACGCCGCCGCGTCTACCTGACCCCGTACCTGGTGCTGACGCTGCTGGGCCTGCTGCTCGCGGGCGGCGCGATGGTGTACGCCGCCCAGCTCGCCGCGACCGGGCGGGTGAGCCTGACCGCGTTGGCGCTCGGGGTGCAGGCGATCGTGCTGGCGATCTCGCTGGGCGGCTACTACCCCGAGGCGGACACCAGCACCCAGTACGCGATGCTGTCGCTGACGGCCCTGCAACGGTTGCGCGACCGGCTGGACGAGCTGGACGAGGGGCAGCCCACGCCGGGCAGGGCCGGGGTTCCCCCGGGCACGCCGGCCGCGTCGCTCGCGTTCGACCGCGTCGGCTTCCACTACCCCGACTCGGACCGCACCGTGCTCGACGGCATCGAGCTGGTCCTGCCCGCCGGGCGGTGCACGGCCGTGGTCGGCGTCAACGGCGCGGGCAAGACCACGCTGGTGAAGCTGCTGGCGCGGCTGTACGAGCCGACGTCGGGCGCGGTGCGCGCCGACGGCGTGGACATCGCGGAGTTCGACCCGGTGCTCTGGCGGCGCCAGGTCGGCGTGATCTTCCAGGACTTCGTGCGCTACGAGCTGACCGCGGCGGAGAACATCGCGCTGGGCGCGGCGCACGTGCCGGTCGACCGCGCGGTGGTGCTGCGCGCCGCCGAACGCGCCGGGATCGCCGAAGCGCTGCTCGCCCTGCCCGACGGCCTGGACACGCCGCTCTCGCGGGCCTACCCCGGCGGGACGGACCTGTCCGGCGGCCAGTGGCAGCGGATCGCCATCGCGCGGGCGTTCTACGCGCTGGAGGCGGGCGCCACCGTCCTGGTGCTGGACGAGCCCACCGCGGCGCTGGACGTCCGCGCCGAGGTGGCGTTCTTCGACCGGTTCGTGGAGCTGACCCGCGGGGTGACCTCGCTGCTGATCTCGCACCGGTTCTCCAGCGTCCGGCGGGCCGACCACATCGTGGTGGTGGACGGCGGGCACGTGGTGGAGCGGGGTTCGCACGACGAGCTGATCGCGGCGGGCGGCCACTACGCGCGCCTGTTCACCCTCCAGGCGAAGCGGTTCGCCCGGGGGTTGGACGCCGAGGACGACGAAGCCGAGGACGACGACACCGAGGACACGGCCGCGGTGGCGGAGGGGGTCAGCCGGTGATCGAGGTCGTCCGCGGTGGCTGGGAGCTGCTCGTCATCGCCTGGCAGGAGAGCCGGTACCGGTTGGTGCTCGCCGTCGTGCTCATGATCGCCCAGGCGTCGGCGATGCCGCTGGCCGCGCCCGCGCTGGCCGCGCTGACCGACGCGGCGCTGGCCGGGGACGTCCGGGGGGCGACCACCGCGGCGGTGCTGGTCGTGGTCGCGGTGATCGCCGCGCTGACCGCCGGGCACTTCGCCCACATCTTCTACTTCGAGCTCGGCGACCGCGCGGTGCCGCGCCTGGAGCGCGAGCTGATCGAGATGACCAACGGCTCGGCCGGGCTGGAGCACCACGAGCGGCCCGAGTACGCCGACAAGCTCCAGGTGCTGCGCCAGGAACTGCACCGGGCCGGGTGGGGTTCGATGGAGGGCCTGCTGAACAGCCTGGGCCTGCTGGTGGCCATCTCGATCACCGCAGTCCTGCTGGCCCGGCTCAACCCGCTGCTGTTGCTGCTGCCCCTCGCGGCCGTGCCGCCGTTGCTGCTCGGGCGGCGGGCCGAGTCGATCGTCAACGGCGCGCGCGAGCGTTCGGCACTGCCGTCCCGGCACGCCAAGCACCTCTTCGGGCTCGTGGCGAACGCGGCGTCGGCCAAGGAGCTGCGCGTCAGCGGGCTGAAGTCGGAGCTGCGCTCGCGCCAGCGCCGGGCCTGGGACGACGCGTCGGCACAGCTGTGGCGCGGTGAGCGCCGGGCCGTGGTGCTGCGCACCGGCGGTGAGCTGTTCTTCGCCGTGGCCTACGTGCTGGGCACGCTGCTGGTGCTGCGCGACGCGGTGGCCGGCCGCCGCGGCGTGGGTGACGTCCTGCTCGTGCTGACCCTGGCGTCCCAGGTGAACCTCCAGGTGACCTCGTCCGTGGCCACGTTGCAGGAGATGCAGCGCACCGGGCGGGTCATGGGCAACCTGCGCTGGGTCCGGGCGCTGGTGGCGGGCCAGGCGCCGCCACCGCCCGACCGGGACGTGCCCCGGCGCATCCGGGACGGCATCGAGCTGCGCGGCGTGTCCTTCACCTACCCGGGCACCGACCGGCCGGTCATCGCCGACGTCGACCTCACCCTGCCCGCGGGCGGCACGGTCGCGTTCGTCGGTGAGAACGGCGCCGGGAAGACCACCCTGATCAAGCTGCTGTGCCGGTTCTACCCGGTCACCACCGGCACGGTCGCGCTGGACGGCACGGACTTCACCCGCTTCCCCGTGGACGCCTGGCGCCGCCGGATCACCGTCGGGTTCCAGGACTTCGCCCGCTTCGAGCTGCTCGCCCGCGAGACCGTCGGTGTCGGCGAGCTGGCCGAGGTCGAATCGGCCGACGCCGTGCACGGCGCCCTGCGCCGGGCCCGCGCCGAAGACGTCCTGGACCGCCTGGAGGACGGTATCGAGACCCGGCTCGGCAAGACCTACGCCGACGGCGCGGAGCTGTCCGGCGGGCAGTGGCAGAAACTCGCCCTCGGCCGGGCCATGATGCGCGGGGAACCGTTGCTGCTCGTCCTCGACGAGCCGACCTCGGCGCTCGACGCGCAGGCCGAGCACCGGCTGTTCGAGCGGTACGCGGCCAGTGCGCGACAGGTCGGCAGGCGCACCGGCGCGATCACCCTGCTCGTCTCGCACCGCTTCTCCACCGTGCGCATGGCCGACCTCATCGTGGTGGTGGCCGACGGGCACGTCCGGGAACACGGTTCGCACGAGCAGCTCATGGCCGCGAACGGCCTGTACGCCGAGCTCTACTCGATGCAGGCGGCGGCGTATGCGTGAGGTGTGGTCGACGGCCGATGTCGAGCGGTTGGCCGCCGAGCGGTCGGCGCCGGACGTGTGGGACTACATCGCGGGCGGCAGCGGTGAGGAGGTCACGCTCGCCGCGAACCGGGCCGCGCTGGACCGGGTCGCGGTCGTGCCGCGGGCACTGGTGGACGTCTCGGCCTGCGACACGGGCTGCGAGCTGTTCGGCGTCCCGTCGGCGCTGCCGCTGGCCGTGGCCCCGATGGCCTACCAGCGGCTGGTCCACGACGGTGGCGAGCGGGCGGCCGCGGCCGCCGCGGCGGCGGCCGGTGTGCCGTACGTCGTGAGCACGCTCAGCTCCGACCCGATCGAGGACGTGGCCGCGGTGGGCGGCACGACGTGGTTCCAGCTGTACTGGCTGCGCGACCGCGAGGTGGTGGTGAAGCTGCTGCGCCGTGCCGAGGAGGCGGGGTGCGCCGCGGTGGTGCTGACGGTCGACGTGCCGGTGCTCGGGCGGCGGCTGCGGGACCTGCGCAACGGGTTCGCGCTGCCGTCGTGGGTCAAGCCGGTGAACACCGACGGCGAGGTCGGCGAACGGGTGCCCGGCGACTCGGCGATCGCCCGGCACACCAGTGCGGTGTTCGACCCGTCGTTGAGCTGGCGCGACCTGGAGTGGATACGGGCGCACACGAACCTGCCGCTGGTGGTCAAGGGGGTGCTCGACGCGCGGGACGCGGCGCGGGCCGTCGACCTCGGGGTGCGGGGTGTGGTGGTGTCCAACCACGGTGGGCGGCAGTTGGACGGTGCGGTGCCGAGCGCGGTCGCGCTGCCGGAGGTCGTCGCCGCGGTGGGCGGGCGGTGCCCGGTGCTGCTGGACAGCGGGGTCCGCAGCGGGGTGGACGTCCTGCGGGCGTTGGCGCTCGGGGCCGCGGCGGTCCTGGTCGGCAGGCCCGTGCTGTGGGGGCTCGCGGCGGGCGGTGAGCGGGGCGTGACGGCGGTGCTGGACGTGCTGCGGGCCGAGTTCGAGACGGCGCTGCGCCTGGCGGGCTGCCCGGACGTGGCCTCCGCCCGCCACCTCGCCGTTGCCGAGAGCCCCGCATAGGCACCGGCCGCGGACCTCGGCCTCCCCACCGGGCTGCGGCAGGTCCGGCGCTTCTCCTCCACCGCATCGGCAGGCACCTCGACCGACTTGAACGATTCCGCCCCGTTTCACCCGAACGGAGCATTCATCCACCCTCCACACCACCCTTCCGCAGCAACCCTTCCGCAGCAACCCCGACGAGGCGGACACGTCCGTGCGCCGCCGAGGCCGCGCCGGTGCGGGGCCCGCCGACCTGGCGCGGTTGTCGGACGCCGCCGCGTCGTTCACCTCGTTCGCCGGTCGGGACCCGGTGGACGTGCTCCCCGTCGAACCGGACGGTTGCCGGGGCGTGGTGGAGAGGTGCCCCGGCTCGTCCCCGGTCCGCGGCGAGGTGCGCCCGGACGGGGCTACCGTGGGTGCCACGTCGCCGGCCGAGAGCCGCACCGCGTGGCACGCCGGAGGGCGGGACGGAGACTCCGCTGATGAGCGACTCCCGCGTGGGGCCTCCCGGCTCGCGCAGCCGGGCACCGGCTCCTTCCCGCGAGTCGGGCGGCGTCGGCGACGGGCCCCGTCGCGACACCTCACCCACGGCGGCGCGGGTACCCGTTGTCCGAGGTCGAATCCTTCAGAGGTGGAGTTGATGCGTGGTGGAACGACGCGTGTCGGTTGCGACGCACTGGGGCAGTTTCGTCGCGGTGGTCGATTCAGGCCGGTTGGTGCGGATCGAGCCGAGGCACGACGACCCCGCGCCCTCGCCCATCGGCCCCGGGATGGTGACAGCCGCCGACGACAGCGCTCGCGTGCTGCGCCCCGCGGTGCGCAGGGGTTGGCTGAACGGCGAGCCCCGCGCCCACGGCACGGCCAGGGGCTCGGACGCCTTCGTGGAGGTGAGCTGGGACCACGCGATCACGCTGGTGAGCGATGAACTCCGTCGCGTTCGTTCGCAGCACGGGGACAGCGCGGTGTTCGGCGGGTCCTACGGTTGGGCCAGTGCGGGCAGGTTCCACAACGCGCAGGAACAGCTCCACCGGTTCCTGGCGCTGGACGGCGGGTACACCGACTCCCGCAACACCTACAGCACCGCCGCCCTGGAGGTCGTCCTCCCCCACGTGATCGGCGGTCACCCGTGGAGCTACCAGAGCCGGATGCCGATGTGGGACGCGATAGCCGAGCACTGCGAGCTCGTGGTGGCGTTCGGGGGGCTGGCCCTCAAGAACAGCCAGATCAACCCCGGTGGGCTGGCCAGGCACCGGACGAGGGACCTGCAACGCCGGTGCCGTGAGGCCGGGGTGCGGTTCGTGAACATCAGCCCCATCCGCAACGACGTCGCCGACTTCCTCGACGCCGAGTGGCTGCCCGTCGTCCCCAACACCGACACCGCCGCGATGCTCGGCATCGCCCACACGATGCTGGTCAACGGGTGGCACGACGAGGACTTCCTGCGCCGGTGCTGCGTCGGGTTCGACCGCTTCGCCTCCTACCTGGTGGGCGAGCTCGACGGCATCCGGAAGGACGCCGACTGGGCCGCGAAGATCACGGGCATCGGTCGCGACGCGATCACCGACCTCGCCCGCCGCCTCACCACCCGGCGGTCACTCATCATGGTCAACTACGCGGTGCAGCGGGCGGACCACGGCGAACAACCGATCTGGATGTCCGTCGTGCTGGCCGCCATGGCGGGCTCGATGGGTCGGCCCGGCTGCGGGTGGGGCGCGGGTTACGCGACGATGGACGGGACGGGCGTCGCCGAGGGCCGCGCCTCAGTGGCGGCGTTACCGGAGGTCCCCAACCCGGTTCCGGACTTCATCCCCGTCGCGAGGATCGCCGACACCCTGCTGCACCCGGGCGAGGTCATCGACTACGACGGCGGGCGCCTCACGTTGCCCGAGCTCCGCCTCGTCTACTGGTGCGGGGGGAACCCGTTCCACCACCACCAGGACCTCCACCGGTTGGCCCGCGCCTGGCAGACCCCCGACACGGTGGTGGTCCACGAAGCCTGGTGGAACACGACGGCCAAGTTCGCGGACATCGTCCTCCCCGTCGCCACCGGCCTGGAGCGCGACGACTTCGCCGCCGGGTTCTCGGACCCCCACCTCGTCGCGATGCCGAAGGTCCGCGAACCGGCGGGCGAGTCGCGCACCGACCACCACATCTTCGCCGCCCTGGCCTCCCGGCTCGGGTTCGAGCGGGAGTTCACGGAGTCGCGCTCCGAGATCGAGTGGGTCCGGCACCTCTACGAGCAGACGAGGGCCGGGCTCGGTGGCGACAGCGCCTTGCCGGACTTCGACGACTTCTGGCGGAGCTCCACCGCTGAGCTGCCGGCGGTGACCGGACCGTTCCCCGGCAGTTTCGAGGACCTCCGCTCGGACCCGCGGCGCTTCCCCCTGTCGACGCCCTCGGGCCGGATCGAGATCTTCTCCGAGGAGATCGACTCGTTCGGCTACGAGAACTGCGCCGGGCACCCGAAGTGGTTCGAACCGGCCGAGTGGCTCCGCGCCGACCTGTCGAACCGGTTCCCGCTGCACCTGATCTCGAACCAGCCCGCCTCACGCCTGCACAGCCAGTACGACAACGGCGGCCACAGCCTCGGCTCGAAGATCCGCGGTCGTGAGCCCTTGACGATGAACCCGTCGGACGCCGCGGCACGCGGCATCGAGAGCGGCACGGTCGTGCGCGTCCACAACGACCGGGGCAGCTGCCTCGCGGGCGCGGTCCTGTCGGACGACGTCATGCCGGGCGTCGTGCAGCTGTCCACGGGAGCGTGGTGGGACCCGGTCCAGCCCGGCCTGGGCGGAACGCTGGACCGCCACGGCAACCCGAACGCCCTCACGGCGGATCGACCGTGTTCGAGCCTGTCCCAGGGACCGAGTGCCCTCAGCGCGCTGGTCGACGTCGAGCCCTACGACGGTCCCCTTCCCGAGGTGCTCGCCTTCGCGCCACCGGACCTCGTGCCGCCCGGTTGACGCGGACCACGGCGGATCACTCGAACGAGTGATCCGCCCCCCGGTGGTCGCGTCGCCCCGGATATTCGGCGGTCACTTGACTACGCTGCGTGGCCATGACCGAAATCCGGGATCTCAAGTACCGCCAGTGGTTCAAGGGCGCGGATGTCGACGGCAACGGGGTGATCACCCGCCAGGACGTCCGGTTGATGGGCGAGCGGTACCTCGCGGCCCGCGGCGCGGCGCCGGGGTCCGAGGCCGCCCGCCGGCTGACCGAGGGGTTGGACGCGTTCTGGGCCACCGTGATAGCGCCGATGGACCAGGACGGTGACGGGGAGGTCGACCTGCGGGAGATGACCGAGGGGTTCCGGCGGGCGCTGGCCGATCCCGCCCTGTACCCGCGGCAGGTCGGGCCGGTGGGCGACTGCTACTTCGACCTGGTCGACCTCGACGGCGACGACCGGCTGGACCGGGAGGAGTTCGGGGAGATCTTCGGCCTGGCGGGCAACGTGACCCCGGAGGACTGCGCGGCGGTCTTCGACGCGTTGGACCTGGACGGCTCGGGCGGGCTGAACCGCGCCGAGTTCCACCGGGCGCTCGCGGAGTTCTTCTACGGCGACGACCCGGACGCCCCCGCCGCGCACCTGTTCGGCAGGATCCCCGGCGGGGATCTCGGCCACGGGGAGCAGGACGGGTCGCGCGCCCGTGGAGCGGTCGTCCCCGGGGCTCACCTGCCCTGACCCGAAGGCACGCCCATGACGCACCAACGGTGCGGTCGACGGGCCACGTCGCGTGCCCGACGTGGCCCGTTGGTGTGAGAAAGGCGGATGAGGCTGGAGAGGCGTTGAACCCTCGTGGAAGACTTCCCCGGCGGTACGGGCGGGAAATCCCGAGGGGCGCGGTGGTCGGCCCGGTGCCCCGCCCCGTGCCGCACCGGCACCGGGCGTGAACGCGGTTGAGCCCTCTCCTGGCGTTCCGGAAAGGCGTCGCACGCGATTCAGCTTCGTACTGCTGCCCGACTACCCGCTCGACGACACCACCGAGTCCATCAAGCTCGCCGACGCGCTGGGGTTCCACGCCTGCTACGCGGCGGACGAGACGTGGCACAAGGACCTCTGGTTGCTGTTCGCCGCCGCGGCGGACAAGACGAAGGACATCCGGTTCGGCCCGAGCCTGTCCTCGGTGACGCTGCGGGAGCCGTCGCTGATCGCCCAGGCCACCGCCACCCTCGACGAGCTCACCGGTGGCCGTGCCGAGTGCGTGCTGGGCTCGGGGACTTCGGGCTGCTCGCCCAGTACGGCATCGACTGGGCGAAGACGAAGCCGCTGTCCCGGCTCAAGGAGGCGCACCACGTGCTGCGCATCCTGCTCGACGAGGGCGCGATCGACCACGAGGGCGAGTTCTACCGCTACCGCGGCCTGTTCACCTTCGCCCGGCCGGTCCAGCGGCACGTCCCGGTCAAGCTCGGCGCGATGCGCGGGCCGAAGTCGTTCCAGGTGGCGGGCGAAGTGGCCGGCGGGGTGCACCACGCGCTGAGCTACACCAGGTCGGCGTACGAGTACGTGGTCGAGAACGTGCGGATCGGGGCCGAGCGCGCCGGCCGCGACGTGTCCACCCCGGACCTGGGCGCGTGGGTCGTGTTCGCGACGGGGCCGGACGGACGCGCCGCGAAGGACGCCGCCAGGGCGGTGGTCGGGTTGTACGCCTCGTCGATGCCGGCGGAGCGGCTGGCCCGCAACGGGGTGGACCCCGCGTCGCTGACCGACATCATCGCCGCCGTGGGCGAAGGCCGGGTCGACCGGGCGTTCGAGCTGACCCCGCCCGAGCTGGCGGGCAGGCTGTCGGTGGCCGGCACACCGCAGGAGTGCGTGGCGAAGATCAGGTCCGAGATCGCACCGGCCGGGGTCGACCACCTGATCCTCGCCATCACCGACGCGGCGCTGGTGAAGGCGTTCACCGGCCTGGACCTGCCCGGGGTGGCCACGATGCGCGAGCAGCTGCGGCTGGTGCACGACCACGTGATGCCCGCCACCGGCAGGGCGCGGCCCCGGGCGACCAGGCCGGCGTTGCCCACCCCCGGATACGGCTGCTGCGCCACCTGCCGGTGGAACTCGCCGACGGCCTGCTCCTCGGCGTCCCACCCCCTCTGGGTGAGGCTGCCGGAGCTGTCCAGCACGTACACCAGCGACGTCGTCGGTCCGTCATGTCCTCACGTCTATCGTCCGAACGGGTGCGGTCACGAACCGCCGCACGACGAAGTGACCACGGCGGTGCGGCGGATTCGTCAACGCGCCCGTTCCCAGAGGGGGAGGCGGAACGTCGCGTAGGTGAACTTGCCGGTGATCCGCCCCTCGGGATCGAAGTGGAAGACGTCCAGGCCGTGCCACTGGACGCGGCCGCCGTGGCGGATGCGGGCGAACCACCGCAGCGGCGGGATCGCGCGCCGACCGTGCTCGCCGGTCAGGTTCAGTCGGCACGCCCAGCGGATCGTGGCCCGGCCGCGGGACTCGTCGATCACCCGGTCGTACACGTCGAAGGTCATCGCGCCGTAGCGGCCGGCGAACTGCGGCGCGAACTCCGCCCGGATCGCCGCGAGGCCGCGCAGTTCGGGGCCGTGACCGGGCAGGTAGCGGGCGTCCTCGGCGAAGAAGGACATGACCCGGTCGAGGTCGGGCTCCGGGTCGTTGAAGGCGGACACGAAGGCGTCGATGGTCTGGCCGAGGTCGGCACCGGTGGTCATGGACCTGCCGTTCGGAGCGGTGGTGGGGCGTGATCGACCCCGATGCCAACGGGGCTCGGGCTCAGCCCCTCGCCGTCGAGGCCCACACCACGTCCACCCAGTAGTGGGCATCCTCCGCGCTCCGGTCGGGGAACCCGGCGCCGTAGCGGTACAGGCCGTTGGGGCCGTCGACGCCGCTCGGCAGCGCGGTGAGCGGTTCGAGGTGGGTCCGCCAACGGCTGAAGTGGCTGAAGTACTCGATGGTGGTGGAGTAGCGGCCGGTCGGGGACAGGTAGGACACGACGTAGGTGGTGTTCGCCGCGACCGCCACCGGGGTCGCGAACAGCAGGGTCTGCCAGCCGCTCGCGGTCTCGTTGGTGAACGTGCCGGTGGCCAGGCGCTGACCGGTCGGGGTCCACAGGCTGCCGGTGTGCCTGCCGGTGTTGCCGGAGCTCTTGTAGAACCGCACGCCGCGCACGTAGCCGCTCCGGTCGGCACGCCACTTGACGCCCAGCTCCAGCGCGGTGCCGTCGGAGAGTTCGAGCTCCGCGGGCCGGTCGTCGTTGGTCCACATGCCGCACGGGCAGGTCCGCGCCGACGTGGTGGGCGTGGCCGTGACGGGCGCGGAGAGGTTGAGCGAGTCGTCGACCGCGCGCACGCGCAGGCTCGCCGGGCCGGACCTGGCCGGGGTGTGGGTGTGGCTCCACGTGCCGCGCCCCGGCTGCCACACCGCCGGGTGCCAGGACTCGCCGTCGGTGGACACCTCGACGCCGGCGACCTGGCCGGCCGCGTCGGCGACCGTGCCGGAGAAGGTGTGGGCGGCGCCGACGGTGGAGAGGACGGGCACGGTGGTGAGCGCCACGACGGGCGGCGCGGTGTCGGTGCTCGCGGTGGCCGCCCGGAGGGTGGGCTGGAGCGTGGCGGGCTGCGCGCCCATGTCGGCCAGGAAGTTGACCGTGGCCTGCTGCATCCGGACGTCGGAGGTGGGGGTGTTGGTCAGGAAGGCGTGGTCGTCGTCCACGCCCCACGCCCACTGGACCGTGCCCGCGCCGAACACCAGCGACCCGCTCGGGTGCCGGTAGTAGGTGACCGAGTGGGTCGCCGTCCCCGAGACGTAGAGGTCACCGTGGTTCTTCAGGAGGTACGCGCCGTTCAGGGCCACGGTCGTCGACGACATCTTCGCCACGCCGGCGGGCTGGAACCCGTTGTCCGGCACCGTGTTCCACTCGTAGCCGAGGGTGCCCGGCTGGAACGTGTGGGTGGAGCCGGCGGCCATGTCCTGGAGGTCGGTGTGCCGCCACAGCCGCATCTTCCCGTACGCGGCGGGCACCTGGAGGCGGTCGTCGCGACGGCCGTTGACGGCGAAGGCGTTGCCCAGCAGGGCGTTCTCCGGTCGGCCGCCGTCCTGGGGCGGGCTGCGGCGCGGGTCGCGCCAGGTGCCGGTCCAGTCGTCCAGGCCGTCGTCCTGCGCGCCCTTGGTCTCCTTGTAGCAGGCCAGGGTGCGCCAGTCGGTGCGCGAGGAGTCAATGGACTTCTCCCAGCGGGTCTTCCAGAAGACCTCGTTGCCGGTCAGGAACGCCAGGTGCACCCCCGCGTCCCGGGCGGCCTCGACGTTGGCGCGCTGCTCCTCCGACCAGTACTCGTCGTGACCCACCGCCATGAACACCCGGTGGTTTTGGATGAGGTGCCCGCGGCGCGCCGAGTCCACGTCGGTGGTGTAGCTCAGGTCGTAGCCGTTGCGCTCCAGGAACCGCAGCATCGGGTACTCGGCGTTGAAGATGAAGTTCTCCTCGCCGTCACCGCCGGTGTAGGGGCGGTTGTAGCTCACCTTGTACGCCTGGCCGCCCTGCCCCGGACCGTCGCCGAAGTACAGGCTGTTGCCGCCGTACCGGTTGTACGCCACCCACGTCGAGTCGGAGGTCTGGAACAGGATCTTCGACGTGCTGGTGTCGTCGCGCACCACGAACACGATCTCGTTCATCGCGCCGGTGTCCTCGCGCCGCAGCCGCGCGTAGTAGATGCCCGACACCGCGTCGAGCGGCACGGTCCAGCCGGCCGACACCGCCCAGTTGCCGCAGTCGATCAGCGCGCTGCCGTCCGTGCCGCGCAGGCACGCGGGCTGGGTCGAGCCGCCGCCGTGCGAGGCCGAGTCGATCAGCCGCGCCCCCGCGCCCCCGTACCAGCCGAGCCGGTAGACGTCCACGCGGTAGGACGTCGCGCTGGTCTGCACCTTGAAGTCGACCCGGCTGCCGGGGGTCGCGCTGATGTCCGTGGTGAAGCCGACGATGGACGGGTCGCGGTAGGCCACCTGCCAGTCGGACGCGCCGGGCTTGGTGTTCTCGCACGCCACCTGGTTGACCACCGGCGCGTCGCACACCGCCGCCGCGGCGGGCTGCGCGTGGACGGGTCTCGGCCGGGCGTCGCCCACCGCCACGACGGACGCCGCCACCAGCACGAGCACCACGAGGGCGCGCATCGACAACACCCGGGATCTGAGCGGTCTCTCCTGTCGTGCCGACACGACTCCCCCTGAACAATAGGACCCCGAAGTACCGGCAGATGCGCGACACGAATGAACCGAACGCCGCCGAAACCGGTGCCGCTGACCGGAAATTGCGCCAGGGAAATCTATCAGACCGGCTCCGACCTGGGACAACGTCCTCACTCTTTCGGCCGCCTCCCCTGTCGCGCAATGACCGCACATGGGCGTCGGCAATCGACCTCGCGGACGCATCCGGGCGGCCCTGGACCACTCGGGAATTCGGCCGCCCGAAATGGGCTTTCCGGCCGAACGGCGTCCGTTCCACCCCGGGAGCCGGCCCCGAGTCCGCAGTCAGGACCGCAACGCCCCGGGAACCCGCCCGAAGACCGTGGGCGTGACCTGCGCCCGGCAGTCCGCGCGGGACGGCCTCCGGGACGGCCACGCCGACGCCCGGCAGGAGCGGCCGCCCACCCCGACCGGAGGTGATGTGCGGAGTTCACCGACACCCCGGTTCGCGAACGGCCCGGATGTCGGACCCGGTGGTCATCGGGCCCGGCATCCGGCCGCGTCATCCAGTTGTGGTTCCGCTGTCCCCTCCTGTCACGGGAAGCAGACGGACGAACTGTCGATGCGAATTCCGTTCGGAACACCCAGGGCCCGCAGGTTCCAGACAAGCGAGGCATTCCCCGACCCGAGGCACCCAACCCTGCCGTTGGTGTAGCGAATGTAGACGACGTCATCGTTGCGCGTGTTCACCGCGTAGTAGACATCCGTTCGACCGAACGCCTGCCACCCCGAGGTGACCACCTGGAACTGCCCGACCTTCGCCTGGTTCGCGTTGTAGAGGCACGCGTACGGGTACGCGCAGCCCAGGGCCCCCGAAGCACCGACCTCCCCGCCGGAACCGCGCGTGTTCGAGGCTTGCGCGCCCGAATTCTCCGTCAGCGGCACGGCGACGACCTGGCCGCTCCCCGGCTCCGTCGCCGAAGCGACACCGGCGGGGATGACGAAAGCCGCCGCCACTGCCACGGCGACGATCGCCAAACCCAAAGATTTCAACCTGACCAACATGATTCCCCCTTGAAGAAATAATTCCAGGTAGCCTGGATGCGCGGTCGACACATTGTGACGATCTACCGCGCGAAGGTCCCACGAAAGTGCCCCCATTTCGAAGTTAACACGCCGGACGGAAAGCCGTCGGACCTGCGGACAAGTTAGGGCACAGGGAGGCTTGAACAAATCCGATCGGCGCAGGCAAGTTGGCCCGATCGGCATGTATCCACATGATCGGACCGACTTTCGGGCACCGCGCGCCGATCTTTCCAGGGGATGTGGAATGGCCAACGATACGGTCGATCTCCCCCCTTCGACCGTGGTCGACGCGCAGGTCCCACCGCTGGTTCACCGACGCGGCGAACCAGCACCCGTGTGGGTGACGAACAGCGGGTAACGACCGCGTGCGTCGTCGCGATAACCAGGCGCCGGCGAAGGGGCCACCCCAGATGAGCACCACCGAATGAGCACCACCACCGCGGTGCCCGACGTCGGAGTGCGCCGTTGTGCCGTCGACCTCGCCGGGACCGCCACCGGCGAGGTGGTGCTGAGGGTGACCGGCGGGGTGCCCTACCCGATGGTGGGCGAACTGCTGGAGGGCTTCTTCCGGGTGCTGGACACCGACGCGCCCACGGTGGTGGTGGACCTGACCGGGGTCGGGCTGCTGTGCAGCGAGGCCGCGTACGCGCTGTCGGCGCTGGCCCGCTGGTGCGACCGGTCGGGACGCTCGCTGCGCCTGGTTCCCTCACCGGTCGTGCGCCGCAAGGTGGCCGTGCTGGGTCTGCTGGACGCCGTGCCGCTCACCCCGTCCTGAACCCCCGGCGGACCGCGCCACCGGCGAGCCGCGTGCTCCGGGCGGCTCGGCCGATGACGGCGTGACCGATGTGGTTGGCTGGAACCCCAGTCGTCGGAGGTTGCCGTGAGCGGTGGGGTGTTGGAACCGGGTGACGTGCTGGCGGCGGCCGAGAGCGCACCGCCGGCGGACTCGGTCGAGGTGGTCGCGCGTGACCTGGCGAAGCGGTTCGACGCCTTCGACGTGTCGTTCCTGCTGGTCGACCTCATCGACGAGCAGCTGGTGCGGCTGACCTCGACGGCGGAGACCCCGAACGGGTGGGACGCGGAGAACGTCGACCTGCGGGGCAGCGCCTACGAGGAGGTGCTGCGCACCCAGCAGCCGTGGCAGGAGCGGGACGGCGACGGCGACGGGGTGCGGGTGGTGCTGCCGGTGACCAACCGCGGCGACAGCGTCGGCGTGCTGGAGGTGACCGTGCCGTCCCTCGACGAGGCCGTGCTGGCGCAGCTGGGGCGAGCCGCGCACGCGCTGGCCTACGTCATCGCCGCCGACCGCCGCTTCACCGACCTCTACCACTCCGGCCGGCGCACCACCCCGATGAGCCTGGCCGCGGAGATCCAGCACCAGCTGCTGCCCACGGCGTCCTGCTGCGAGGCGGCCCAGTTCACCGTCGCCGGCGCCCTGGTGCCCGCCGACGACATCGGCGGCGACACCTACGACTACACCCTGGACCGCGACACCCTGCACCTGTCGATGACCGATGCCGTCGGCCACGACGTGATCTCGGCGCTCACCGCGACCCTGCTGGTCGGCGCGCTGCGCGGCGCCCGCAGGGCCGGCCACGACCTGGCCGAGCAGGCGCGACAGGCCAACCAGGCCCTGCTGGACCACGGCGGGAGATCGCTGGCGACCGGGCTGCTGCTGCGCGTCGACCTGCACCGGGGGTGGTGCGAGCTGGTCAACGCCGGTCATCCCCCACCGCTGCTGCTGCGCGACGGCGTGGTGCGACCGGTCGAGCTGGAGATCGACCTGCTCTTCGGCGTCCAGCCGCACCGGTACCGGGTGCAGCGGCTCGACCTGCGCCCCGGCGACCGGCTGGTGCTGATCACCGACGGCATGGTCGAACGCGGCGCCGCCGACGTCGACCTGCCGGCGCTGATCCGCGACACCAGGGGGCTGCACGTCAGGGAGGTGGTGCGGGCGGTGACCAGGGCGGTGCGCCACGCCTGCGGTGACCACCTCCAGGACGACGCCACCGTGCTCTGCCTGGACTGGCACGGGACCGACCGCACCCAGCGCCACGCCGACAACGGCGCCGACACGGACACCGCCTCACCCGCTTGACGTCCCGGGCGGTCGGGGCCACCCACCCCACCGTCCGGGACGTGCCCGAACCGGGGGTGGGACCGCACCCGGCCGACGGGGCGGGGTGGCCCCGCGACCGGGTGCGGTGGCGCGTCGCGGCTGGTCAGGTCGTCGGGCGGGACAGGTACCGGCCGGCGGGCTCGCCCACCACCTCGCCGTCCCGGAGGATCCGCCGTCCGCGCAGGAACGTGTCCGTGACCCGCGCCGTCAGCTCGAAGCCCTCGAACGGCGTGTACTCCTGGGTCGACTCCGAGTCCTCCGCCCGCACCACCCACGGGTGGTCGGGGTCGACCAGGGCGATGTCCGCGTCGTAACCGACGTCGAGGTCGCCCTTGGCGCGCAGGCCGTAGCGCCGGGCCGGGTTCGCCGACACCAGTTCCGCCACGCGGTGCATCGGCAGGCCGCGCCGCAGGCCCTCGGTGACCAGGCCGGCCAGCAGGTACTCCGTCCCGCCGAAGCCGGACTTGGCGACGAACACGTCCTCGCGCGGGTCGCCGAACTTCGTCTCGTCGCGGCAGCACGCGTGGTCGCTGACCACCCAGTCGATCGTGCCGTCGGCGACGTACTCCCACAGCGCCTCCACGTCGTCGCGGTCGCGCAGCGGCGGGTTGACCTTGCCGCCCAGGCCGTGCGCCGTGCGGAAGTCGGCCAGCAGGTGGCCGATGGTCACCTCCCGCCGGAAGTCGATGTGCGGGAACGCGCGCGCCATGCGCAGCGCCGCGTCGACCGCCTTGCGCGAGCTCAGGTGCAGCAGGTTGATGTTGGTCAGGCCGGTCTCGTGCGCGAGGTAGGAGGCGATCGAGATGGCCAGGCCCTCGGAGTGCGCCGGGCGTGAGGCCGAGTACGCCTCCAGCCCGGTGAGCACGCCCTCCTTCTCCACCAGCTCGGTGTAGGCGGTCATGATCTCCGCGGTCTCGCAGTGCAGCGACAACGAGATCTCGTCCGCCAGCTCCGGGAACCGCTCGCGGGCGGCCTGGATGCCGCGCATCACGAACTCGAAGTGGGCGTAGTCGTACCGCTCCCCCTCCGGGATCATCAGGAACGAGCTCTGGTCCTTCGACTTCCCGTGCAGGCCGTGCGAGCCGTAGAACATGAACACCTTGAACGACGGCACGCCGAACGCCTCGACCAGCTCGGGGATCTCCTCGATGTGCCCGCGCATCATCGGCGCCAGGTGGAACCCGTAGTCCACGTGCGCGCGGCCCCGCGCGGTCTCCAGCACCTCGGGGAAGAACGTGGCGTAGTCGCCGCCCTTGTTGAGGTAGTACTGCCCGGTCCGCATGTAGGTCAACGCCGTGGTCACGCCGCCCTGGGCGCACGCCCGGCTCTCCGAGGCCACGTCCGCGCCCAGCTCGTTGTAGATGCCCCAGTGCTGGTGGGCGTCGACCACGCCGGGGAACGCGAGCCGGCCGCCGCCGTCCACGACCTCGTCGGCGTCCCCGGCGCCCAGGTCGGGCGAGATCGCGGCGACCTTCCCGTCCCGCACGCCGATCGAGGTGCGCACGACGTCCGCCACGCCCGGCCGGACCAGGTCGACGTCGTGCAGTACGAGGTCGTAGTTCGCCATCCCGTGCTCCTCCTTGTTGTCGACCACTGATCAGGCGTCCGTCCGGACGCGGGTGAGGGCGAGCAGCTCGTGCGGCGGGAAGCCCTCCGGCAGCCGCGCCACGCCCTCCTCGACCGCGCGCACCGCGTCCTCGTCGAGCAGGTCCCGCGCGTTGTCCCGGAACTTCGCGCGCAGCTCCTCGACCGTCAGCGGGTTCTCCGGGCCGCCCCAGTTGGCCAGGACCTTCGCCGTCCACTCCCGGCCGTCCCGGGTACGCGCCCGCACCACGGCCGGGAACTGGTGCGGGAAGATCGCCGTGCACTCGTCGTCGGCGACCACGTCCGCGCGGGACATCAGCCGCCTGCGGCGCGGCTCGTCCAGCCGCTCGGCGGCGTAGTCGGCGAGCGAGGCGCCGAGGCCGGAGCCCCCGAGCAGACCGACCGACACCGCGTACGGCCCGCTGAACTGCGCCTCGTACGGGGTGCTCGGCACGCGCTTGCGCTCGATCGGCTCGCCGACCGTGCGCACCACCGGCGCGGGCACGCCGATCACCAGCGACTCGACCTCGTCGGGGTCCACCCCCTGCTCCCGCAGCGCCCGCCCGGCGTCCACGACGGTGTGGGTGAAGTGGTTGGCCGGGTAGGGCTTGAAGAAGATGCCGGGCACCTCCCACTCCTCCCCCAGGCCGTCGGTGAGCGCGTCGGCGTCGAACCGGCCGTGCAGGAACGCCTCGAAGAAGCCGAACCTGCCCTCCAGCACGGTCGGCGGGCCGGTGAACCCGTGGCGCACGAGTTGGGCGGCGCTGACCCCCGCGTGCGCGGCCCAGCCGCAGTGCAGCCGCTTGACCGTGCCGCCGGTGCGGTTGGCCTCGATCACGCCCGACGACATGGACGCGGACACGCCGATCGCGTGCGCGACGCCCGCCTCGTCCAGCCCGAACAGGGACGCGGCGGCCACCGCGCCGCCGATCGCGCCGCAGATCGACGTGGCGTGCTGCCCGTGCTCGAAGAACACCGAGTTGTTGGTCCCGCGGTCGTAGCCCGCCATGCCGAGCCGGACGCACACCTCCAACCCGGCCGCGACGGCGGCGAGCAGCGCCCGCCCGTCCGCGCGCACGGCCTCCGCGGCGGCGAGCGCGGCGGGCACCACGGAGGCGCTCGGGTGCAGCACCGAGGGCAGGTGGGTGTCGTCGTAGTCCAGCGAGTGGGCCAGCACGCCGTTGGCGAGCGCCGCCAGCGCGGCCGGGACCCGCCGGGCCTCGCCGACGACGTGGGCCTGTTCCGCCCCGCCCTGCTCCAGGACGTAGGCGATGGCCGCCGTGCTCGTGTCGAGCCGCCGCGCGCCGACGCACAGGCCGAGGACGTCGAGCACCCGGTCCCGGACGCTCGCGGCCACCTCCTCGGGCAGCGGCTCGCGCCGGACGGCGCAGGCGAAGTCGGCCAGGACGGCGCTGAGGGTCCGGTCGGTCACGACGCCGCCTTCGGGGTCACGGCCAGTGGGCGGACCGGGGAACCCGTGGCGCCGACGAGCTTGAGCGGGGACAGGACGAACAGGAACTCGTGGACCGCGGCGGCGGCGACCGCTTCGAGGTCGAGGGTCTCGATGATGTAGGTGCCGTGCTCCACCAGCAGCACGCGGTGCGCGGGCAGCAGGCTGTGGCCGCGGCCGGGCGGCAGGCACTCGAAGGCGATGGTGTCCGCGCCGGCGGCGTGCACGCGGCGCTCGGCCAGCCAGTGCGCGCCCGCCTCGCCGATGCCGGGCACGCCCGAGTCGTGCCCGACGTACTCGGCCGGACCGCCGCGGCCGAAGCGCGCGCCCCAGCCGCTGCGCAGCAGCACCACGTCGCCCTCGCGCACGTCCACGCGCTGCCGCCGGGCGGTCAGGTCGAGGTCGTCCGGGGTGATCTCGTAGCCCGGTTCGCAGGCCGCCAGCCCCAGGGCCGCGGGCACGTCGAGCAGCACGCCGCGGCGGAACATGGGCTCGATGGTCTCCGCGCCGTGCGCGGTCATCGCGCCGCCCCGCTGGTTCTCCACCGCGTCGACGCCACCGAACAGCCGCCCGTCGTGGGAGACGTGCGAGAACGCGTCGACGTGCGTGCCGACGTGCGTGCCGAGCGAGATGTGGTCGGCCGCGGCCGAGCCGCCGTCCGCGCGCACCGCGTCGCCGTGCCTGCGGGGCAGGGTGTGCCAGTACGGCGGGTGGTTCGGCGACTGCGGCATCCCGCGGTACAGGGGTCGACCCAGGTCGAAGACCTCGACACCGCCGCCCAGGGTGCGGTCCAGCCAGGCGTCGGTCCCGGGTGTCGCCAGGTCGGTGGCCCTCACGCGATCACGCCCCGCTCGGTCATCCGGTCGAGCTCCTCGGCGGTGTAGCCGAGCCCGGTCAGCACGGCGCGGGTGTCCGCGCCCTTCGCCCGCCCGGTGTGCCGGATGGCGCCCGGTGTCCGGGACATGCCCCACATCACGTTGTGCATCAGGACGTCCCCGAGTTCCTCGTCCTCGACGGTGGTCAGCATCCGCGTCTTCCTCACGTGCTCGTCGGCGACGACGTCCGCGGCGTCGTAGACCGGTGCGACGGCCGCGCCCACCTCGTCGAAGCGGGCCAGGACCTCGTCCCGGGTGCGTGCGCCGATCCAGGACCCGACGTGGTCGTCGAGCAGGTCGGAGTGCTCGACGCGCCCGGCGCCGGTGGCGAACCAGGGCTCGTCGACGACCTCCGGGTGGCCGACGAGCCGCAGCACCCGCTCGGCGATGCTCTGCGCGCTGGTGGAGACCGCGACCCACCGGCCGTCCGAGGTCAGGTAGGTGTTGCGCGGCGCGTTGTTCACCGAGCGGTTGCCGTGCCGGGTGCCGACGACGCCGAGCTGGTCGTAGACCGTCGGGCCGGGGCCGACGGCGGTCATCAGCGGGGTCAGCAGGTTCACGTCGACCACCTGGCCGACACCGCCGCCACCCGCGTCCCGCTCGTACAGGGCCATCACGGTGGCCGCGGCGGCGGCGATGCCGCTGATCGAGTCCGCCAGGCCGAACGCGGGCAGCGTCGGCGGCGCGTCGGCGGGGCCGGTCAGGTGCGCGAAGCCGCTCATCGCCTCGGCGAGCGTGCCGAACCCCGCGCGGTGGGCGTAGGGGCCGGTCTGCCCGAACCCGGTGACCCGGACGACGACGAGCCGGGGGTTGCGCTCCCACAGCACGTCGGGTCCCAGGCCCCAGCGCTCCAGGGTGCCGGGGCGGAAGTTCTCCACCAGCACGTCGGAGCGCTCGACGAGGCGGAGCAGCACCTCGGCGCCCTCCGGGGTGGACAGCGACGCCGCGACGGTCTTCTTGTTGCGCGAGATCTCCTTCCACCACAGCGGTTCGCCGTCCTTGGCCGGACCGTGGCCGCGCATCCCGTCGCCGCGCCGCGGGTGCTCGACCTTGATCACGTCGGCGCCGTAGTCGCCCAGCAGCCGGCAGCACAGCGGGCCGGCCAGGATGGTCGACGCGTCGATCACCCGCAGGCCCGTCAGCGGGCCGGCCGGCGCCGGGGGTGGCAGGTCGTGCGTCATCGGGTGGTCCCCCTCGTCTGGTCGATCGTGTCGGCGAGTGCCGCGCGGAACCCCTGCGGGTCCTGCTCGGCGACGAAGTCGGTCGCCCCGGCGAGGACCACCGCTCGGCGGTGCCCGATCGCCGCCAGGGAGCGCTCGTGCATGGCGGCGATCCGGTCGGCGGTGCCCGACAGCAGCAGGTCCACCGGCCCGGCCCGGCGCGCCGAGTCGTGCAGGTCGTGCCGCCAGATCGCCCGGTAGGACGCGGCGAAGTCGGGCCCGGCGTCCAGGTGGTCGCGCACGAGCCCGGTCAGCAGCCCGGCGCTCGCCCACGGGTACTCGCCGCGGACGCGGTCCCAGATCCACCGCAGGTGGTCGCCCTCCCCGTCGTGGGTCCACGGCGGGGCGAACGTCGCGAGCCGGTCGGCCTTCTCCGCCTCGGTGTAGACCGGGACGCCGTGCAGCACCACCCCGGCGGCGCGGCCGGGCCGGCGGGCCGCCGCGTGCAGCGCGAACACCGCGCCGGTGGCGCGCCCGAACAGCCAGGGCCGCTCCGCGCCCAGCCGGTCGGCGACGAACCAGGCGACGTCCGCGTACCGGTCCACGTCCCAGTCGCCCGCGCCCGCCTCGGAGGAGCCGTATCCGGGCGTGTCGACCGCGACCGGCACGCAGAAGTCCACCAGGCCGTCCAGGGCGGGTCGGTAGCGGCGGGACGACAGCGGGCTCTGGTGGAACATCACCAGCAGCGGCAGGCCCCGGCCCAGCCGGTCGGCGAGCGGCTCGTCACCACCGCACCGGTAGTGCAGCAGGCCCCACGGCGCCCGCAGGTAGCCGGCGCCCATCACGCGCCCTCGGCGGGGATCAGCTCGTCGCTGCGCTCGGCGCGCAGGCACGCGACCTCGTGCAGCGGCGCCACCGGTCGCGGCAGCACGACGCCCGCCGAGCACTCCGCGATCTCGATCGGGCACCGGCCGCTGAGCACGCACGTGGTGGGCGCCTTGGACGGGTTGGGGATCTCGCCGCGCAGCGGCACGTGCTCGCGGATCTCGCCGACGACCGTGCTCAGCGTCGCCGACATCAGCGCCTTGGTGTAGGGGTGCTTCGGGTTGCCCAGCACCTCGGCCGTGCGGCCCTGCTCCACCACCTGCCCCAGGTACATCACCGCGACGCGGTCGCTGATGAGCCCGACCGTGGCCAGGTCGTGGGAGATGAACACGTAGGAGATGCCCTTCTCCCGCTGGAGGTCGCGCAGCAGGTCGAGCACCCGGGCCCGGACCGACACGTCCAGCGAGGACGTCGGCTCGTCGAGCACCACCAGCTTGGGCTCGGTGATGATCGCGCGGGCGATGCCGATGCGCTGCTGCTGGCCGCCGCTGAGGTTGCGGGGCAGGCGCTCGGCGTGCTCGGCGGTCAGCCCGACCCGCTCCAGCATCGCCACCACCCGGTCCCGCCGCTGCCTCCGGTTCAGCCCGCTGTTGTGCACGATCAGCGGCTCGGCGACGATGTCGCCCACCTTGATCCGCGGGTTGAGCGATTCGTAGGGCTCCTGGAACACCACCTGGAGCTTCGAGCGCAGGGCCCGCACCTCGGGCTTGCGCAGCGAGCCCAGCTCGGTGCCGTCGAAGCTCACCCGCCCCTCGGACGGCGTGATCAGGCCCAGGGCGATGCGGCCCAGGGTCGACTTGCCCGACCCGCTCTCCCCGATGACGGCGACGGTCTCGCCCGGTTCGACGGTGAGCGAGACGCCGTTGACGGCGTGGACCTCCTTGCCGCCGCGGCGGAACACGTGCCGGATGCCGGTCAGCTCCATCAGGCTCACGACCCGGTCACCTCCGCACGCGCCGGCCGCGCCGACTCCCAGGGGGCCGGCGGCACGGCCGCCAGCAGCTGCCGCGTGTACTCGTGCGCGGGCGCGCCGAACACCCGGGCGACCGGCCCGCTCTCCACGACGTGCCCCGACTTCATCACCACGACCTCCCGGCAGTACTGCGCCACGACCCCGAGGTCGTGGGTGACCAGCAGCAGCGACCGGTCGCCGGTCGAGACCTGCTCCCGGATCAGGTCGAGGATCTGGCGCTGCACGGTGACGTCCAGCGCCGTGGTCGGCTCGTCCGCGATCACCAGCGGCGGGTCGTGCACCATGGCCAGCGCGATGACCACGCGCTGGGCCATGCCACCGGACAGCTCGTGCGCGTAGCCGCGCAGCACCCGCTCGGGGCCGCGGACCTGGACCGATCCCAGGCGCTCCAGCGCCAGGTCGCGGACGTCGGAGCGGCTCATCCTGCGGTGCGCCCGGATGACGTTGGCGAACTGCTTCTCGATCGGCAGCACCGGGTTGAGCGAGCCGAACGGGTTCTGCGCGACGAACCCGATGCGCCTGCCCCGGACCTGCCGCAGCTCCTTGCGCCCCGCGGTGAGCAGGTCCAGGCCCTCGAACTCGGCCCTCCCCGCCACCACCCGGCCGTAGGAGGGCAGCAGGCCCAGGACCGAGCGGATCGTCACGGACTTGCCCGAGCCCGTCTCGCCGACCACGCCGACCGCGGTGCCGCCCGGCACCTCGAACGAGATGTCCTCGACCGCGCGGACCGTGCGGACCCGGCTGCGGAACTCCGTCGTGAGCCCGGAAACCTTGAGCACGTCAGCTCCCCTCCACCCGGCGCTGGATGCCGTTGGCCAGCACGTTGAGGCTGCCGATGGCGATGAAGATCGCGACTCCCGGCCACATGGCCACCCACCACTGACCCGTGGCGATGCCCTGCGCGCCGATCTGCACCATCGACCCCCAGGTGGGGTCGGGCGGTGACACGCCGATGCCGAGGAAGTTCAGCGCCGCGATCACGATCACCGCGTTGGCCGCGGTGAGCGAGCACTGCACCAGGCACACGTCCACGACGTTGGGCATCACGTGCCGGAACACGATGCGGCGCGGTCGCGCGCCGGTCGCCACGGCGGCCTCGATGAACCTGCCGTCCCGGATCGCCAGCGCCTCGCCGCGGATGAGGCGGATGAAGCGCGGCCCGTTGATGATGACGATGGCGTAGATGATGTTCTGGATGTTGTTGCCGGTCAGGGACACGATGGTGACCGACAGCACGATCAGCGGGAACGACTGGAAGGCGTCCAGGGCCCGCATGAACCCCTCGCTGTAGCGGCTCTTGGTGCTCAGCGGCAGGCCGATGAGCAGGCCGAGCACCAGCGAGGCCAGCGTGCCCGACAGCGCCAGCGGCAGGTCGCTGCGACCGGCGGCGACCACGCGGGAGAACACGTCGAAGCCGTTGGCGTCGGTGCCGAGGACGTGCTGCGCCGACGGGCTCAGCAGCACGCTCGTCGGGTCGGGCGTGGTCGGCCCGTACGGCAGCGGCGCGAAGAACGCGGCGAGCAGCATGAGCAGCAGCACACCGCCGCCGAAGACGATGCCGGGGTTGGCGCGGGCGAAGGACCAGGCGGTGGTGCCCGCCCTGGTCGCGAGTCGGTCACTCATAGCTCACCCGCGGGTCGAGGAAGAGGACGAGGACGTCCAGCAGCAGGAACAGGGTCAGGGTCATCAGGCCGGCGGTGACCACGAAGCCCTGGATGACCGGCACGTCGACCTTGAGCACGCCGTCCAGCGCCCACTGGCCCATGCCGCGCCAGTTGAACACCCGCTCCACGATCGCCGCGCCGCCCAGCAGGGAGCCGAACAGGATCGCGATGTAGGTGATCACGGTGGTGCGCGAGGCGAGGAAGGCGTAGCGGACGACGGTCCGCTCCCGCAGGCCGCAGGCGCGGGCGAACTCGACCTGCGGCGTGGTCAGCGCGGTGCCCATGCTGCCGCGGGCGGTCTTGGCGAAGTAGGACGAGTACACCAGGCCCAGCGACAGCACCGGCAGCGCCGCGTGCTGGAGCGCCGTGCCGAGCGTGGCCCAGTCGCCGGCGAACAGGCTGCCGAGGATCAGGAACGACGGCTGGTCGCCGCTCGCGTCCACCGGCAGGCGGCCGATCGGCGGCGGCGCCCAGCCGAGCAGGAAGAAGAACACGTAGATGCCGACCAGCGCGAGGAAGAAGTCCGGCACCGACTGGAGGACGGAGGTGAAGCCGCTCATCGCGCGGTCCGGCCAGCGGCGCGCGAAGTACGCGCCGAGCACGCCGATCGCCAGGCCGAGCGAGATCGCGAGCAGCAGCGCCATCATGACCAGCTCGACGGTGTTGGGCAGGAAGCGCCCGATCTCGTGCAGCACCGGCTCGTCGGTGAAGAACGACCGGCCCAGGTCGCCCTGGAGCAGGTTGCCCCAGAAGGACAGGTAGCGGTCCCACAGCGGCTTGTCGAGCCCGAGCTGGGCGTTGACGTGGGCGACCTGCTCCGGGGTGGCGAAGTCGCCGAGGATGGTGATCGCCGGCTCGCCGGGGATGAAGAACACCAGCACGAACGACACGCTGCCCAGCACGAACAGCGAGATGGGCACGATGGCCACGCGCTTGAGGACGTAGCGCAGCACCGGTCGGCGCGCGCGCGGGCGGCGCGGCCCGGACGGGCTCGGCGTCGCGGTCGCGGGCGCGGCGACGGTGTCGGGTGAGGTCTTCACAGCACGCTCACCCCGCCGTCGACGGCGATCGTGTGGCCGGTGACCATCGCCGCGTCGGTGGAGGCGAGCCAGCGCACCGCGGCGGCGACCTCCCGGGGCGAGACGGCCCGGCCGAGCGGGATCGTCGCCAGCTTCGCCGCCATGTACTCGGCGTCGTCCAGCACGTCCGCGGTCATCGGGGAGGGCACGATGGTCGGCGCCACGGCGTTGACCCGGATGTCCACCGCCGCCCACTCGACGGCCAGGACCTTGGTGAGGTGGATGATCGCCGCCTTGGTCACGCCGTAGATCGCCGAACCGCCGATGGCCACCAGGCCGCCGGTGGAGGCGAGGTTGACGATCGAGCCACCCCGCCGCGCCATGGCCCGGTAGGCGGCCTGCGACATCCGGAAGGTGCCGTTGAGGTTCACGTCCACCACACCGCCCCACACCTCCTCGGGCATGTCCTCGGTGCGCCCGCGGGCGTTGACGCCGGCGTTGTTCACCAGCAGGTCCAGCGAGCCGAACCCCTCCACGGTCTCCTCGACCGCGGCCCGGCAGGACTCCCCGGACCGCAGGTCGAGCATCACCGAGTGCCGCGCGCCGGGCGGGCGCTCGCCGTCGAGGTCGGCCGCGACCACGGTGTAGCCGTGCGCGGCCAGCTCGGCGCAGAGGTGCGCGCCGATGCCGCCGGTCGCACCGGTCACCAGCGCGACGAGCGCGCGGCCGGGCGCCTCCACCTGCTCACCCACGGGTCACCTCCGCCACGGGCCGGGCCGACCACTCGGCGCGGGTGGCGCCGGGCAGCCCGGCTCGGGAGAGCGCCACGCCGGGGCTGAACGCCTCGTCCACGCCCGCCAGGCGCAGCAGCGCCCAGAGGGTGGCGAGGTTGCTGCTCACCGCGGGCCGCCCCGTGTCGGCCTCGACCGCCGCCAGCGAGTCGAGCGTGCGCCAGTTCGTGCAGCTGATGACCACCGCGTCGGCGTCGGTGACGTCCAGCTCCCGGGCCGCCAGGTAGGACGCGGTCGGTTCGAGCCTGCCCTTGTCCAGGTTGGACAGGACGCGCAGGTCGTTGCGGGACACCACGTCGAACCCCGCCTGCTCCAGGTAGTCCCGCGCGCCGTCCGCGACGGCCGGGACGTAGGGCGTGGCGACGGCGAGCCGCCGCGCCGGCAGGGCGGTCAGGGCGGCGACCAGCGCGCTGCTGGTCGTCACCACGGGCACGCCGTGCCGGCGGGTCAGCTCGTCGCACATCACCTGGTCGGAGTCGCGACCGTCGAGGAAGCTCCCCGAGGTGCAGGCGAAGGCGATGGCGGCGACGCCCGCCCCGGCCAGCTCGGCCGCGGCCCGCTCGACGTGGCCGTGCATCGCCAGCAGGCTGGCGACCTTGTCCTGCTCGGACGCCACCTCCTCGACCGGCACCCGGGTGGCCAGCACCGCCACGTCCCGGGGGACGTGCGCGGCGAACTCCGGCTCGACCGTGGTGTTGGTCGACGGGACGATGACGCCCAGGCGGGCTCTGCGTCCGTACATGGGTGCTCCCGGCTACTGGTCGGTCGGTCGGAGTGGGACGCGGTGGCCCGGCTCGACCTCGGCGAGCAGGTCGACCACCGCGTAGTCGAGTTCGAGGGCGTCGCCCCCGGGGTCGCGCAGCCGCGCGGTCCACCTGGCGCCGAAGCGGATGCGCTTGTCCAGGCTGGTGTAGGTGCCGCAGTACACCAGGTAGGAGCCGGGCAGCTCGGTGACCCGTTGCCCGAGGGCGGCGATGATCTCGCGCGGCGGCAGGAAGACGGAGGCGGGCGAGCACTGGTACGGCTCGCCGTCCACCTCGGACTCCAGCACCAGGCGGTCCCAGGCGGCCTCGACGTCGGCCAGGGGCCACACCCGGCGACCCAGGACGCTGGGGCAGTACTGCTTCGCCCAGATGATGCTGTGCCGCTCCAGCTCCCGGTCGGTGTGGTCGGAACCGACGCCCACGTACACCTCGCCGTCCTGGACGACCAGCACCAGCTCCACCTCGCCCGAGGTGCGCCCGCTGTGCACGCCGATGGTGTCGTCGGTCGTCACCGAGTTGACCGACATCGGGTAGACGCGCGGTGCGGGCCGGTCGAACGCGATGCGCACCCCGACGTCCGCGACCTCCTCCTGGTGGGCCAGGGCGGACGACGGGTCCACCGTGGCCGAGCCCAGGTTGTAGACCCGCGCGGGAGACGCGGTCAGCTCGCCGTCGTCCTGCCCCGCGCGACCCACCCGCAGCGTGAACGTGGTCATCCTCCGGCCTCCTCGCCGATCGCCGCGGTCAGGACTCGTCGAACACGCGGGAGAGGACGTGCGTGGCCTCCTCGACGGTGGGCACGCCGCCGGGCAGGGCGGACAGCAGGATCGCCTCCAGCACCTCCCGCCGGGTGGCGCCCTCGCGCACGGCCCGCTTGGCGCTCCAGACGATGCCGTCGGGGTCGCCCTTCACCGCGGTGGTGACGCCCACCAGCACGAGGTAGCGCGTCTTGAGGTCCAGCGCCCGCGGCGTGTCGGAGAACAGCAGGTCCGAGGCCAGGTCGTCGTACTTGCGCAGGATCTGCGGGTCGACCTCGGCCATCAGCTCGTGCACCGGCAGCAGGTAGCCGCGGCGGGCCTTGACCCTGGCCAGGGCCTCCTCGTCGGTGATCTCGGGGGTGGTGGTGTTGTCGGTCATCGGTCAGATGTCCCTTCCGGCGAGTTCGCCTTCCCAGATGGCGTTGAAGACGCGGCGCGGCGACACGCAGTCGCCCACCGCGCGGACCGGCACGGACCCCTTGAGCGCGTGGAACAGCGCGTCGTCGGCCCGGTTGCCGGTGCTGAGCACGACCGCGTCGACGTCCTCGTGCGGGACGAGTTCGTCGGTCCACACGTCGCGCAGGACCACGGTGTCCTCCACGACCTCGGCCAGCTCGTGGTCGGTGATGAACCGGATGCCCTTCCTGCGGGCCCGGCGGTAGGTGGACTGGAGGTCGCGGCTGGCCTCCAGGTCGGGCGAGACCTGGGGCAGCCGGGTGACAAGGGTGACCGCGTGCCTGCGGTCGGCCAGGTACTCGGCGGCGACCAGCGGCTGGCGGGCGCCGGTGTCGTCGAAGATCATGACGCGGGGTCCGATCTCCGCCCGGCCCTCCAGCACCTCCTTGATGGAGTGGACGTTCCACTGGTCGACGCCGGGCACGGTCGTGCCGTCGCCCCAGGAGGCCGGCCGCAGCGAGCTCCAGCCGTGCTTGAGCGGGGTGGAGCCGGTCGCCACCACCACCTCGTCGTAGCCGGAGAGCAGTTCGGCCGCCTCCACCCGGTGCCCCAGCTCGACGTCCACGGAGGTCTCGCCGAGCTGCGAGATGAGCCAGTCGGTGATGCCCTGCCACTCGGCGTAGGTCTCGGACCGGCCGATCAGCCGGACCTGCCCGCCCAGCTCGGACTCCTGCTCGAACAGGGTCACGTGGTGGCCGCGCTGGGCCGCCGTGAGCGCGGTGCGCAGCCCGGCCGGACCGCCGCCGACCACGGCCACCCGCTTGGCGACGCCGACCGGCAGCAGCGTGCCGACGCCCAGCTCCGCCTCCCGCGCCACGGCCGGGTTGTGCACGCAGGCCAGCGGCGAGTTGACGATCGAGGCGAGGCACCAGTTCGCGCCGACGCACGGCCGGATCGAGTTCGCCTTGCCGTTGAGGGCCTTGTTGGGCCACTCCGGGTCGGCGATCAGGGTGCGCGCCATGCCGATCATGTCGGCGCCGCCCGAGGCCAGCACCTGCTCGGCCAGCTCCGGGGTGTTCATCCGACCGGCCACCACCACCGGCAGCTCCGGCACCGCGGCCTTGATCCGCGCGGTGTCCTCGACCTGGAACCCGGCGGGCTTCGGCGTGGCGCCGTAGATGTTCATCCGCTCCAGGTAGGTGCCCTGGGTGACCGAGATGTAGTCGACCAGGCCGGTGTCGGCGATCGCCCGCGCGATCCGGGTCCAGTCCTCGTTGGTCAGCCCGCCGGGCACGTCGCCGTCGTTGCCGTTGATGCGGACGCCGACGATCTTGTCCCGGCCGGTCTCCGCGCGGGTCTTCTCGATGATCTCCAGGACCAGGCTCAACCGCCGGTCGAAGTCGCCGCCGTAGCGGTCGTCGCGGTGGTTGGTCGCCGGGGAGAGGAACTGCCCGAGCAGGTAGCCGTGGGCCAGGCCGTGCACCTCCACGCCGTCCAGGTCGCCCTCGACGGCGTAGCGCGCCGCCAGGACGTAGCCCTGGACCAGCTCGTCGACCTCCTCGGCGGTGAGGACGTGCGGCATCTCCCGGTAGACGGCGCAGGGCACGGACGACGGCGCCCACACCGGCAGGCGGTTGACCTGGCCGCTGGTCTCCCGGCCGCGGTGCCACGGCTGGGCGAGCAGCAGGCAGTCGTACTCGCGCACGGCGGCGGCGAGCTTGCGGTAGTTGGGCACGACCGCCTTGTCGAAGGCGAAGATCTTGCCCTTGTACGGCTGGGTGGTGGGGTGGACCGCCATCGCCTCCATGGTGATGACGCCGACCCCGCCCCTGGCGCGCTCCGCGTAGTAGTGCACGTGGGCGTCGCTGAAGTTGTGGTCCTTCACCAGCTGGGTGCTGTGGGCGGTCATCCAGATGCGGTTCTTGGCCGTCTTCGGGCCGATCCGCACCGGGCTGAACAGGTTCGGGTAGTCGGTCATGTGGGTCATCCCCGCTTGAGGGTGTGGACGAACATCTCGCCGTTGGGCGCGTGCTGGTAGTTGGTGAACCCGGTGCGCACGGCGTGCACGAAGTCGCGGTCCACCAGGTAGATGAGGCCGGGGTTGGCGACCTGGAGCTCGGACGCCTCCTTGGCCAGCTCGTCGCGCTCGGGGCCGGGGCTCAGGGCGCCGATCCGCCGGGCGACGGCGTCCAGCTCGGCGTTGGCGTAGCCGAAGGTGTTGAGCTTGCTGAACGAGGAGTTGTAGAGGAACACCGAGTAGTAGGGGTCGGCGACGGCGGGCGGCTCCAGGTACAGCAGCGCCTGGAAGTTGCCGTCGTGGAAAATGGTGTTGATCTCGGTGGCGCTCGCCACGGTCTGGATCTTGACCTCGACGCCGATCTTGGCGAGCTGGTCCTTGAGCAGGATGGCGATCTGCTCGGCCTCCGGGCCGGGTCGAGCCGGGCTGATGTGCAGCGTGATCGACGGGGTGCCGACGCCGGCGCCCGCCAGCAGCTGCTTGGCCTTGTCGACGTCGTGGGTGTAGGTGCCCTCGGCGGTGTGCTCGATGCCGTACGCCTGGCTCAGGCCGTACCGGCTCGGCTTGTTGAAGCCCCGGTAGACGGCGTCCACGATCGTCTTGCGGTCGATGGCCAGCGAGAACGCCTGGCGCACCTCGGGCTTGCCCAGCACGGGGTCCGCCGCGTTGAGCACCAGCGGGATGCGGTCGGCCGAGACGCAGGTCTGCACCTCGACGCCGGGGGTCGACTTGAGCTGGGCGTACTGCTCGTACTGGAGGCCGGTGCCGTAGTTGGCGTTGCCGGTGGAGACCAGCTGGGCGCGGCTGGAGGCGTCGGGCACGGACAGGAAGACCAGCTTCTCGACGTCGCCGCGCGCACCGGTGTAGTTGGGGTTGCGGGACAGGGTGAGCCGGTCGCCGGCCACGAAGTCGTCGGGCCCCTGGGTCCACGGGCCGAAGGTCGCGCTGTTCCGGGCGACGTACTCCTTGCCCCACGGGTCGGCGTCGGTGACGTGCTTCTTGACCTCGGTGCTGTCCAGGACGCGGAACTGCGCCCAGGTCAGGATCGCGATGTCCATGGCGGACGGGTTGTCCATGACGAGCCGGAAGGTCTTGTCGTCGATGACCTCGACCGGGTCGGCGGCGTAGTCGGCGACGTCCTGCATCAGCGTGCTGGGCGTGCCGACCTTGAGCGCGATGAGCCGGTCGATCGTCCACTTGACGTCCGCCGAGGTCAGCTTGTTGCCGGCCGCGCTGGTGGCGTCACGGAGGGTGATCTTCACGGACTTGCCGTCGGCCGCGCGCTCGTGGGACTCGGCCAGCTCGCCTTCGAGCTGGTCGACGTTGGCCAGGACGTCGCACCCGGCCTTGTCCAGCTGCTCGGTGCCCCACCGGAACAGCGAGCTGCCCAGTTCGAAGCCGATGTTGCGGGACGGGTCGCCCTGGTAGTCGGCGGGGTCGAGGCTCGTCGGCAACCCGGACAGCGCGTAGGTGAACGTCGAGTCGACCGCCTGACCACCGCTGTTCGCACCGCCGCCGCCACCACCGCACGCCGTGGCGATGAGCGCGATCGCCGCCACCAGTGCGGCCGTTCGGGTGATTCCGAATGATCCACCGAATGACCGACTTGTCCGGGTCAGTGATCTTCTCGTCATCCGAAACCTCACCTTGTTCCGCTCAGTGGGAAGGAAGTACGCTCCTGTTCCACCCTGAGGAGTGACGGGCGACATGTCAAGGTCCATTGCTTGTCGATGCAAGGGCGTAACCAGCCGTAACCGGAATCGCCCGATCAGCCGTAGGCCCTGACCGGAACGGGGCAATCCAGGAGGAGGTGCGGTGAGGTCACCCGACAGACCGCTGGACGCTCTGCTCGCACCGGTCCGCGCGGGCAGGCTCGAACTGCGCAACCGGATCGTCATGCCGGCGCACACGACCAACTTCGCGGTGGACGGCCTGTTCTCCGAACGCCACCTGGCCTACCACCGGGCCAGGGCCGAGGGCGGTGTCGGCCTGATCATCACCGAGGGGATGCGGGTGCACCCGACGAGCCTCGGGCGGGCCAACACCGTGTCGGCGTTCGACGACCGCGTGATCGGCTCGCTGGCCGACCTGGTCGGCGTGGTGCACGCCGGTGGCGCGAAGCTCGCCGCCCAGCTGCTGCACGTGGGGCGCCAGGCGGGCGGGCACAACGTGCTGACCGCCGCGTGGGGCGCCTCGGCGCTGCCGTGGTCGAGCACCGCCGCCACCCCGCACCGGATGACCACCGACGAGATCGCCGAGGTGGTCGCCGCCTTCGGGGCGGCGGCCGCGCGGGTCGCGGCGGCCGGTGTGGACGCCGTCGAGGTCCACCTCGGGCACGGCCACCTGCTCCAGCAGTTCCTCTCCCCCGCGACCAACCACCGCGACGACGCCTACGGCGGCAGCCCGGCCAGGCGGCTGCGGCTGGCGCGGGAGGTCGTCGAGGCGGTGCTCGGCGCGCTGCCCGGCTCGATGCCGGTCGTCCTGCGGGTCAGCGCCGACGAGTTCCTCGACGGCGGCCTGGACCTGGAGCGGATGCTCACCGCCACCGAACTGCTGGTCCGCGACTACCGGTTCGACGTGCTGCACGTCAGCCACTCCGCCTACGTCGGCACGGTGAGCGTGGCGACCCAGATGGCGGACATGAGCTTCCCGCCCATGCCGTTCCGGCACCTGCCCCGCGCGTTCAAGGAGGCGTTCCCCGACCTGGCCGTGCTCGCGGTGGGCCGCGTGGACGACCTCGACAACGCCGCCGAACTCGTCGCGGACGGCAGCGCGGACCTCGTCGCGCTGGCCCGCCCGCACATCGCCCTGCCCACCCTCGTCGCCACGCGCACCGACCCCTCCGCACCCCCCGCCCGCGAGTGCATCGCCTGCAACCAGGGGTGCGCGGGCAGGCTCGAACTGGGCCTCGGCATCAGCTGCGTGGTCAACCCCGAGGTCGGCCTGGAGCGCGAGTGGGCGGCCCTGCGCGAGGCCGCGCGCCGCGCGCCGGACCTGCGCGTCCTCGTCGTGGGCGGTGGTCCCGCGGGTCTGGAGGCCGCGAGCGCCGCGGCGTCCGCCGGGCACCGGGTCACCCTGGTGGAGGGCGGACCCGAGCTCGGCGGCGCGTTGCGGCTGGCCGCGAGGCTGCCCGTGCGCGGGCGCTTCGGCCTGTTCGTCGACCAGCTCGCCGCCTCCGCGCGCCACCTCGGCGTGGACATCCGGCTCGGCGTGCGGGCCGACGCGGCGCTGCTCGCCCGGGGCTGGGACCACGTGGTGTTCGCGACCGGCGCCGGCGAGCCCGACGAGCCCGGCTCGGACTACCCGACCGTCCCGGTGGGCCGGGCGATCGACGAGCCGGGCCGCACCGGGCGGCACGTGGTGCTGGTGGACGAGGACGGCACCACCACGGCGCTCGCGCTGGCCGATCACCTGCTCGACGGCGACCGGCGCGTCACCCTCGTCACCGACCGCGCCGCGCTGTCCTGGCGCGTGCCGGTCTACTCCAGGCCGGCCCTGCTGGACCGGCTGCGCGGCAGGGGCTTCAGCGCGGTGCTGATGCGCGCCCCCGCCGGGATGGAGGGCGACTCTATGATCCTCACCGACCCGCTCTCCGGGCGTGCCCAGCAGGTGGAGGGCGTCTCGGCGGTGGTGTTCCTGCGCCCCCGCGCGGCGAACTCCGGCCCGCCCGCCCCCGACGGGGTGCCGACGACGACCGTCGGCGACGCCTACGCGCCGCGCACCGCGCTGGAAGCGGCGTTCGAGGGGCGCCTGGCCGGTCTGGCCGCCGCGCGGACCGACGAGGTGCGCACCGCGGCCGCCGCGCTGAGGGGGAGGTTGTGACAGGCATGGACGTCGAGAGGACCAGTGGGATGCAGTCGGTCGACCGGGTGGCCGCGGTGCTGTTGAGCTTCACCGGCGCGGACGTCGAACTCGGGGTCACGGACATCGCCGAACGGCTCGCGCTGCCCAAGAGCGCCGTGCACCGGGTGCTGGAGGCCCTGGCGAACTGGGGGCTCGTCGCCAAGGTGAACGAGCGCGGCAAGTACCGGCTCGGCCCGCGCGCCACCGAGCTGAGCCTGGCCGCCCTCGGCTCGGTGGACGTGCGGGCGCTCGCGCTGCCGGTGATGGAGGAGCTGCGCGACCTGACCGGCGAGACCGTGACGCTGAGCTTCGTGCTCGGCTCCCACCGCGTCTACGTCGCCCAGGTCGAGAGCCGCCAGGACGTGCGCATGACCGTCGAGGTCGGCAGGCGCGCCCCGCTGTACGCGGGCGCGTCGGGCCGGGCGATCCTGATGACGTTCAGCCCGGCCGACCTCGACCGCTACCTGACGCAGACGGAGCTGACGCCGCTGACCGAGCGGACCGTCCACGACGACCGGCAGCTGCGGGAGATCCTGGACGTCGACCGCGCCCGCGGCTACACCCAGAGCCTGGGCGAACGCGACCCCTACGCCGCGGCCGTCGCCGCGCCCATCACCGCCCGCGACGACGCGCGGGCCTTCGCCTGCTTCAGCGTGTGCGGTCCCACCGCCAGGCTGGGCGACGAGGTCAGGCGCAGCTGCGGCCCGGCCGTGGTCCACGCGGCGCACCAGGTCTCCGAGATGCTCAGGGGCGGCTGGTGACCCCACCCGCGCGGAGTTTCCTCTACGTCCCCGGCCACCGCGAGGACCGGCTGCGCAAGGCCGTCGGCAGCGACGCGGACGCCGTGGTCCTCGACCTGGAGGACGCCGTGCCCGCGGCGGACAAGGACCGCGCCCGCCGGGCCGTGCGCGCCCTGCTGGACGAGCTGCCGCCGGGCCGGTCCGCCTGGGTCCGGGTCAACGGCGAACCCGGCCTGGTCGAGGAGGACGTGGCGGCCGTCGCGTCACCCGCCCTGACCGGCATCTGGGTGCCGAAGGCGGAACCCGGGCCGCTGCGCCGCGCGCACGACCTGCTCACCGCCGCCGAACGCCGCCTCCACCTGCCCGCGGGGAGGCTGTCGGTCGTGGCGCTGGTCGAGACGGCCCTCGGGGTGCTGCGGGTGGAGCAGGTGTGCGCCGCGCCCCGCGTCGCGCGGCTCGGCGTCGGTGAGGCCGACCTCGCCGGCGAGCTGCGCCTGCGCCCCGACGACCGGCGCAGCGAACTGCACGGCATCCGCCTCCAGGTGGTGCTGGCCTCCGCCGCGGCGGGCCTGGCGGCGCCGATCGGCCCCGTCGAGACCGACGTGCACGACACCGCGCGGCTCGTGGAGACCACGACCACGTTGCTGCGCCAGGGTTTCCGCGCCCGCACGGCGCTGCACCCCCGCCAGGTCGAGACGATCAACGCCGTCTTCACCCCCACCCCGGCGGAGGTCGCCGAAGCCACCGCGCTGGTCCGGGGCTTCACCGGGGACGTCGCGGTGGACCGCACCGGGCGCTTCGTGGACCCGGCCGTCCTGCGCACGGCCCACGAGGTCATCGCCCGCGCGACCCCGCCGCCCCCCGACGCGCCACCCGGCTGATCGGGGTCACCGCCACCCGCGCGCCGGGACCGGCGTGAGCCGAGATCGACGTGAGCCCGGATCAACGTGAGCCGGGATCAACGTGAGGCCGGGACCGACGGCCCCGGGACGCGGGACCGGAGCGCGTCCCCGGCAGGCGCGGGACCACCCGTGCCGCCGCCCCGTCAGGAGGCGGGCACCGGCTCCGTGCTGAAGATCGGGTCGTCCCTCGTCGCCCCCGCCATCTTGGTGAAGAACTTCTCCACCTTCACCGGGTCGTCGGCGATGGCCCGCAGCACGCCCAACCGCCGGTCCGGCGCCAACCGCGCGACCGTCAGCGTGTCCTGGTACACCCCGGTGAACAACCGGGCCCGCTCGTCGGCGAACCGCCGCAGCGCCACCCCCAGCGCGGGCTCGTCGTGCAACCCCGCCCCGACGCAGTCCACCAGCAGCTGCGCCTGCCGGAACGCGTCGGTGATGCCGTTGGCCATGATCGAGTCCTTGTGGTGCCCGGCGTCCCCGACCAGCACCCAGCCCGCGCCGAACGCCCGCCGGAAGAAGTTGCGCTGCGCGCCGGTCCCGTACAGCCGCTCCGCCTGCGTCCCGTCGACCACCTGGGCGTGCAGCCCCGGCGCCACGGCCCGCAGGTTCTCCAGGTACGCCGCCATCGCGTCCATCCGCACGCTCGGGTACTCGGCCTGCGGGAAGTAGGCCGCCACCAGCGTCAGACCGTCGTGCGTCGGCACGCAGCCCGCCCACCTGCCGCGCGCCCCGTAAGCCTCGAAACCCGCCTGCACGTCCTCCCAGAAGGAGTAGTAGACGCAGGTCATCTCGGGGTCCTCGACCTCGTACTCGGCGCCCACCGCCGCCGCCACGCGGGAGCGCATCCCGTCGGCCCCCACCACGAGCCGGGCCCGCTCCTCGAAGCCGCGGCCGCGCACGCCGACCGCCCGGCCGCCCTCGTCGAACAGCACGTCCTCGACCCCGCACTCCGGGCGGAACTCGACCCCGGCGGCCACGGCGGCGTCGAGCAGGAGCCGGTCGAGCACGTACCGGCGCGGGGCGTAGGCGGCGCGGATGCCGTTGACCGGCATCGAGCACCCGACCAGCCGGACGTCCTCCACCTGGTGCAGCGCGGAGGTGATCGGCGGGCAGCCGGACACCACGAGCGCGTCGAGCAGGCCCCAGCGGTGCAGCAGGGCGATGCCCGGCTGGTGGATGTAGAGCGTGGAGAGCGTGTCGCGGGGGAGCTTGGCGCGGTCGAGCAGAAGCACCCGGTAGCCCGCGCGGGCGAAGAGCATGGCGGTGGGCGCGCCTCCGCAGCGCGCCCCCACCACGATGATGTCGTACACGGGACCTCCGGGGTCTCAGGCGCCGACGCCCGCCTTGTCCAGCGCGGTGGCGACGTCCTGGAGTGTGCGCACGCCCTCGTCGGCGTCGCGGACGAACAGGATGGTGGACAGGGTGGTGACGCCCGCGGCGGCGTAGTCGCGCAGGCGGTCGGCCACGCGGTCGACCGGGCCGAGCACCGAGGTCCGGTCGATGAACTCGTCCGGCACGGCGGCGGCCGCGGCGCGCATGCGACCGGCCAGGAAGTGGTCCTGCACCTCGGTGGCCGCGTCCGCGTAGCCCATGCGCGCGGCCAGCCTGCTGTAGAAGTTCTCCTCGCGGCTGCCCATCCCGCCCAGGTACTGCACGGCGTACGCGCGGACGCGGTCCACGCACAGGGAGACGTCGTCCGCCACCACCAGCGGCAGGTTGGCCACCACGTCGAACCCGTCGCGGACGGGTCCGAGCCCCGTGAGCTGGGCGGGCAGGAACTCCGGGTCCACGAACACCGCGTGCCAGCCGTCCGCGATCTCGCCCGCCAGCGCCAGGTTCCTCGGGCCCACGGCGGCCAGGTAGATCGGCAGGTGCGGGCGGGGCGGGCGCATGCCCAGGCGCAGCGGTTTGCCGGGGCCGTCGGGCAGCGGCAGCGGGTAGTGCTCGCCCTCGTGGGTGACCGGGCCCCTGGCCGCCAGGACCTGGCGCACGATCTCGACGTACTCGCGCGTGCGGGCCAGCGGCTTGCCGAACCGGGCGCCGTGCCAGCCCTCGGCGACCTGCGGGCCCGACACGCCGAGGCCGAGGTGGAAGCGGCCGCCGGACAGGACGTCGAGGGTGGCCGCGGTCATCGCGGTCATCGCCGCGCTGCGGGCCGGGATCTGCATGGCGGCGCTGCCCAGCCCGATCGTGGTGGTCTGCCCGGCCAGCCACGACAGCACCGACGGCGCGTCGGAGCTGAACGCCTCGGCCACCCAGGCGACCCCGAACCCGAGCCGCTCGGCCTCCCGCACCAGCCGCGGGAGGTCCCGGTGGTCGGTGCGGGGCCCGAGGTAGCGCAGGTTGAGCGCGAGTCTCATCCGACCTGTCCCATCGCCTTGCCCAGGAACTCCAGCACGGTCGTGCTGTAGTGGCCGGGGTCGACGGCGATGGGGCGCATGTGCCCGGCGCCCGGCACGACGACGACCTCCGCGAGCGGGTACGGCTCCGCCAGGCCGCGCACCTCGTCGACGCCCACCACCGCGTCCTGGTCGCCGACCAGGAACAGCATCGGCACGGTGGCGTAACCGGGCGTGGCGGGCGCGGGCGGCCAGTTCGGCGGGGTGGACGTGCTCGCCGCCGCCAGCGGGCGGAACACCGCGTCGAACACGGCGCGCGCGGGCGCGGCCCGGACCGGTTCGGGCACCGGCACCATGCCCGAGCGCAGCAGGTTGCGGATGGTGCGGTCGGGGTCGGGCGCCGGGCCGCTGTCGCACACCACGGCGTCGATGCCCGACAGCCGCCCCAGCGCGTGCAGCACCGCGAACGACGACATCGAGAACCCGTACAGCCCGAACCCGGCCCCGGCGTGCTCGGGCATGGCCTGGACGTGCCGCACGACCGCGATCAGGTCGTCGGCGAACCGCTCGCTGAACTTCGTCAGCCCCCGGTCGGTGAAGCTCCGGCCGTGGTTGCGGAAGTCGAACAGCACCACCGTGTACCCGGCCTGGTGCAGGAAGCGGGCGTGCAGCAGGCTGCGCGACTTGTCCAGGCCGATGCCGTGGCCGACGACCACCACGCGCGCCGGGTCCCCCTCGAACAGCCAGGCGTCCAGGGTCCGGCCGGGCACCGGGGCCGGCACCGGCAGGTCCCGCGCGGTGAGCCCGAACTCGGCCGGGCGCTTGGTGCGCTTGGGCCGCGGCGGGTGGCAGACGCGGTAGGCGACCAGGGCGGCCAGCACCGGCGCGATCGGCGCGGCCAGCACCCCCGGCAGGGGGGAACGCTTCACGGACGACTCCCTTGAGGTGGTCAGACGACGAGTCCGCCGTCGATCCCGAGCACCTGGCCCGTGATGTAGGCGGCGCGCTCGGACACGAGGAACGACACGAGGTCGGCGACCTCGTCCGGGGTGCCCGCGCGGCCCAGGGGCACCCGCTCCAGGATCTTCCCGCGCACCGCGCCGGGCAAGCCCTCGGTCAGGTCGGTGTCGATCAGGCCGGGCGCCACCACGTTCGCCCGGACGCCGTAGCGGCCGACCTCCTTGGCCAGCGCCCGGGTGAACCCGATGATGCCCGCCTTGGACGCCGAGTAGTTCGACTGGGTCGCGCTGCCGTGCACGCCGGCCACCGACGACGTGGTCACGATGCTGCCGGTGCGGCGCTTCATGAACGAGAAGATCGCCGCCCGGCACGCGAAGTACGTGCCGTCGAGGTTGGTGTCGATCACCGACCGCCAGTCCTCGTCGGTCATCCGCACCAGCGGGTTGTCCCTGACCACGCCCGCGCACGTGACGAGCGCCGACAGCGGCCCGAGCTCCTCCTCGGCCTCCGCGACGAACGCGCGGGCCTCGCCGGAGCTGGAGACGTCGGCCTTGCGCGCGACCACGCGCGCGCCCGACGTCCCCAGCTCCGCGACGAGCTCCTCCGCCGCGTCCGGCCGGGACCGGTAGCAGAACGCCACGTCGAAGCCGTCGTGGGCGAGGCGGCGCACCACGGCCCGCCCGATGCCCCGCGAGCCGCCGGTCACCAGCGCGACCGGTCGTCCGCGCTCCGCCGGCGCCTCCGCCGCAGCTCCCGCCGCCGCTTCCGCCGCCACCTCCGGTCCCGCCCCGGTCACGACGTGGCCGCGAGCTTGGCCGTGACCAGTTCGTGCACCCGGTTGAGGGAGGTGATCTCCAGCAGCTCCTCCTCGGCCATCTTGATGCCGTACTTCTTCTCCAGCCGCATGGTGATCTCCAGCGTGGTCAGCGAGTCCACCTCCAGCTCGGAGACGAAGTCCGCCGTGTCGGTGACCTCCTCGGGCTCCAGCTCGATGGCGTCGGCCACCAGCGTGCGCAGCTCGTTCTTGTCGACGTCGGCCATGGTGTGGGTGTCCTTTCCTAGTGCCCTCAGGCGACGATCGCTTCGCCGCCGTCGACGCCGATCACGTTCCCGGTGATCCAGGACGAGTCGGTCGAGGAGAGGAGGACGATCGCCTCGGCGACGTCCTCGGTGGTGGTGAGCCGGTCGTGCGGGTTGAGCGCGCGGGCGCGCTCGGCGACCTCCGCGCTGCCCGGGATCTTCCGCAGCGCCGGGGTGAGGGTGGTGCCCGCCCGGATGGCATTGACCGCCACCCCGTGCGGCGCCAGCTCCACGGCGAGCTGCCGCGAGTGCGCCTCCAGCGCCGCCTTGGCCGCCGAGACCGCGCCGTAGCTGCTCAGCACCCTGGTGCCGCCGGAGCTGGTCAGCGACCAGACCTTGCCGCCCCGGGGCAGCAGGCCCTCGGCGAGCAGGTCCTGCGTCCAGTAGACGAGGCTGTGCGCCATCACGTCGAGCGTCATGGCCATCTGCTTGGCCGTCACGCCCTTGGGCGCGCCCTCGGTCGGCAGGAACGGCACCAGCGAGCCGAACGCCACCGAGTGCAGCACGACGCGCGTCCCGACGCCGCCGGTCAGCTCCTTGATCGCCGGCACCAGCTCGGCGCGGGTCTCGCGGGCGGCGACGTTGCGGTTGAAGAAGTGCGCCTCCACGCCCAGCTCGCGCAGCTCCGCCGCCAGCTCGTCGGCGGCCTCCTGCCCGTCGGCCATGTCGAAGTGCACGCCGATGACGTGGCAGCCCTCGGCGGCCAGCGCGCGGGCGGCCGCGCGCCCCATGCCGCTGGACACGCCGAATATCAGCGCCCAGGACCCCTTCAGCGTTACCAGCACGTTCAAGCTCCCTCCGGTGGAGTGTGGTTGCGCGGCGTCACCGCGGGTTCGGCGCCACGAGTTCGACCAGCGCCACGGTGCCCTCGGCGGACGCGGTGACGAGGGTCCGCGGGCGCGACCCGTCCCCGCCCGCCGCGAGCAGGTCGACCAGGACCCGCACCGGCGTGAAGCACCCGCTGTCGACCTCGACCCGGTGCTCCCGGGGCCGGCCCGCCCAGGCCCGCACCGCCCGGCCCACGGGCGAGTCGTCGAGCACCGCGTCCGTGCAGGTCGACCCGGCGAGCACCGAGGTGTCCGGATCGGCGGGGTCGAGGAAGAACGACCGCACGCGGCACTCGCCGTAGACGGTGGCGCCGCGCGCCGCGGCCGCCTCGGCGGACTCGCAGACCAGCACGGCCGCACCGACGTCGGCCGCGCCCGCGCGCTGGTCCTCGGGCGGGTCGTCCTCGGTCGCGCCGACGACGAACACGTCCGCGCGACCGGCGCGCAGGGCCCGCGCGGCGATGCCGATGGCGTCGAGCCCGGCCGTGCGGGGCGAGTTCGTGGTGAGGTTGAAGCCCTTGATGGCGTGCTCCGTGGACAGCCGGCTGGCGAACGAGCTCATCGCCATGAACGGCGCGGTGATCGGGGACATCTCGCCGGCGTGGCCGTCGATGATCGTCCGGTCCAGCTCCTCCAGCAGCCGCGCGCCGGCGTTGTTGGTGCCCACCACCGCCGCCCGGCGGGTCGGGTCGGCCCCGGCCAGCGGGTCGCCCGCCCCGGCGATCGCCTCGCGCGCCGCGGCCAGCAGGTACTGGCAGGCCCTGGGCAGCCGCTTGTAGCCGCGGCCGGGCAGGGCGGTCTTCACGTCGAACCAGTCCGCGCCCGGTTCGGCCCCGCCGCCGGGAGCGGCGGTGCCGGGGGCGACGGTGCGGAACCCGGTGATCACCATGGTCATCGGTCGTTCCCCCCGCGGGTCAGCACGAACGAGGCGTTGTTGCCGCCGAACGCGTAGGCGTTGACCAGCACCGCCGGGCGCTCCAGCGGCACCGGCTCGCCCTGCGGCACCCACACGGCGCACTCCGGGTCCTGGTCGATCGGCGGGTTGCCGGGCACCTGCCCGTGCTGGAGCGAGAGCACACCGGCCACGCAGGCGAACACGGCGGCCGCGCCCGCGGTGTGCCCGATCATCGCCTTGAGCGACAGCAGGGGCAGCCGGTCGCAGGCGTCGCCGAACACCGCCCGCAGCGCGCCGCTCTCCACGACGTCGTTGAGCGGGGTGCCGGTGCCGTGCGGCAGGACGCAGCCGACGTCCTCGGGCCGCAGCCCGGACTCGGCGAGCGCCTCGCCCATGCACCGGGTGATCTGCGCACCGCTCGGGTCGGGCGCGGTCGGGTGGTGGGCGTCGCAGCTCCAGGCGCCGCCCGCCAGCTCGGCGTAGGTGCGGGCGCCGCGCCGGGCGGCGTGCGCGGCCGACTCCAGGACCACCATCGCGGCCCCGTCGCCGAACATGGTGCCGCGCCGGCCGCGGTCGAACGGGCGGCAGCGCAGCGGGTCGGCCGCGCCCAGCCGGTCGAACCCGCCCATGCCGACCCGGGTGAACGCCTCGGCGCCGCCGACGAGCACGGCCTCGGCCTCGCCACCGCGGATCATGTCCAGCGCGATGGTCAGCGCGTAGCCGCCGGCCGAGCAGGCGTTGCCGACGCTGACGTTGCCCGCCCGCGACCCGATGGCCGCGCCGACCACCGCCGAGGTGACGGTGAGCGGGGTCCAGCGACCGATGCGGCCGTGGGCCGCGCGCTCCTGCTCCTGCCGCGAGGCGTTGCCCATCTCCACGCCCATCACGACCGGCAGGTCCCGGACCGCGTCGGCGGACAGGCCCGCGTCGGCGATCGCCTGCCTGGCCGCGGCGACGCCGAACCTCGGCCCGTCGCCGAGCCGGACGTGCGCGAACGCGGTCGGTTCCGCGGGCAGGTCGGCCTCCGGTACCAGGTACATCCTGGTCGCGCCCATGTTCAGGTGCGGCTCGGGCACCGGCACCGGTTCCCCGCCGCCGGCCAGCAGGCCCTTCCACAGCGCGTCCGCCCCGGTCCCGAGGCAGGACACGGCACCGATCCCGGTGATCACCACGCGGGTGTCGTCGTCCGTCACGCCACGTCCTCCTGTCGCGTCGCGCGCGGGCCGGTCAGCACCAGTGCCGCGCTACCCGTGGCATCGCCCTCGCCGTCGTCGGGCGCGCCGGCCACCGCGAGCACCGCGCCCGAGCCGGCCCCTCCCCCGGCGGCGTCGAACCACGCCACGGCGGCGGCGCACTGGAGCACGCCGAGCGCGCCGGAGCAGCGGCCCAACCGGTCGGTGAGGTCCACCGGGTCGCCCCCGGCGGGCAGCCCGGCCACGCCCGGCGCCGAGACGTACAGGTCCACCGGTTCGGCGTGCCCGCCCAGGGCCGCCTCGACGGCCGCGCGCGGCTCGACGCCCCGGCCGTACGCGCCGACCCGGGCGCGCACCCGGGCGCCCCGCCGGCGGGCCCGACCGGTCGACTCGACGACCAGCGCCACCGCCCCGTCGAGCCACCGCCGGCCGCCGTTGGCCCGGTGCAGCCGGGCGACCGGCTCGGTGTCGGGTTCGACGCCGATGACCACCGCGACGTCGGCGCGGTCCACGGCGATCAGGTTGCGCGCCCAGGACACCGCGTCGAGCCCGCTCGCCGTGCCGCTGCACAGCGTCAGGTTGGGGCCGCGCAGGCCGTGCTCGATGGCCACCCAGCACGCGGTCACGTTGCTGGACATGTGCGGCACCCGCATCGGACTGATGCCGGTCACCGTCTCCGTGTGGATGATGTCGGTGAACTCGCAGGCGGTGTCGAGGTTGCCGAAGTTCGAGCTGACCACGACCGCGACCCGGTCGCCGTCCAGGTCGTCGGCCCCCGCGTCGCGCAGGGCTTCGGCGGTGGCCACCAGCGCGAGCTTGGACGCGCGGTCCTTGTGCCTCATCCCCCGGCCGCGCAGCGACGGCTCGAAGTCCCCGACGGTGGGCCGCAGCAGGTCCTCGACCGCGCGCACGCCGGACACCGCGAGACCGACACCGGTCACCTCGGCGCCCACGAGGGCCCTCGCCGGGGCGCTCACGCGGCCCGCTCCACGATCGCGACGGCGTTGATGCCGCCGAGGCCGATGGAGTGGACCTGCGCGGTGGACAGGTCGCCGCGCGCGGGCTCGCCGTGCACCAGGCGCAGGTCCGCCGCCTCCTCCATGCGGTCGTCCAGGCCGATGATCGGCGGGACCGCGCCGTGGTCCAGCGACAGCACCGCCACCACCAGGCTGAGCAGCCCCGACCCGCCGCAGGTGTGGCCCGCGCCGGACTTGACGGACGTCACGAACGGCGGCTCGGCCACGGCGGCGAACACGTCCTCCAGCGCGACGGTCTCGGCCAGGTCGTTCTGCTTGGTGCCGCTGCCGTGGGTGATCACCAGGTCGATGTCCTCGGGGCGCACCTTCGCGCGGTCGTGCGCCTCGCGGATGGCGCGGACGATGCCGGCCACGTCGGGCATGGTCGGGTGCGCGCCGTCGCAGTTCATGCTCACCCCGCGGACCCGGGCCCGCACCCGGCCGCCGGCGCCGGACCTGCGCACCACCACCGCCACCGCGCCCTCGCCCATCAACATGCCCCGCCGGTCGGCGTGGAACGGGCGCACGGCCTCCGGGGTCAGGTTCTGGAGCCGGTCGAGCGCGCCGTAGGAGCTCTCGGTGATCGAGTCGGTGCCCGCCACCACGACGGTGTCGGCCAGGCCCAGTTCGATCATGTCCGTGGCCATGCCGAGCGCGTAGAGCGAGGCGGCGCAGGCGCTGGCGACCGTGTGGCTCTCGGTGGTGCCGAAGCCGGTCCGCAGCGCGCCGCCGAAGTGCAGGTCGGGCAGCGACACCGGGGTGCCGTGCCGCCACCACAGCTCGGCCGAGCGCAGCTCCCGCAGCGTCGTGCCGACCAGCACCGGGTAGTCGCCGTCCCGGGGCAGCCCGGCGTCGTCCAGCGCCTGGTCGACGACCTGCCCGAGCCACTTCGTGGCGCGCAGGGGCTCGTCGACGCCGGGCGTGGCGCGGTCGTCGATCTCGTAGGCGTGCCGGGCGCGGTACTTCGAGGTGTCGAACACCTGGAGCCCGGAGACGCCGCTGCGCCCGGCGCACAGCGCCTCGTAGACCTCTTCCGGGGTGTCGCCGACGCTCGCGACCGCGCCCAGGCCGGTGATGTCCCAGGTCATTTCGCGACCCCGGTCGACCGCAGCTTGAACCGGGCGAGCTTGCCGGTCGAGGTGACCGGCAGCTGGTCGAGCACCTCGATCCGCGCGGGCCGCTTGAACGGCGCCAGGTCGGCGCGCACCGACCGCAGGATCGCCTGCCGCAGGTCCGCCGCGCCCACCCCGGCCACCGGCACGGCGTAGGCGATCGCCTGCTGGAGGCCGTTGTCGTCGGTCTCGCCGACCACCGCGCAGTCGGCGACGCCCTCGGTGCCGCGCACCGCCTTCTCGATCTCCGCCGGCGAGACCTTGTACCCGCCGAGGTTCAGCAGGTCGTCGGCGCGGCAGAGGTGCCGCACGTCGCCCTCGGGGGTGCGGTGCACGATGTCGCCGGTGTACGCGCCGCCCCGGGCGAAGGTCCGCGCCGTCGCGTCGGGCCGGTCGATGTACCCGAGCGCCACCGAGCCGGCGGCGATGTGCAGCCTGCCGTCGACGCCGTCCGGCACGACCTCGCCGTCCTCGTCCCGCACGGTCACCTCGACGCCCGCCACGGCGCGGCCGGTGGAGCCCGGCTCGGTGCGCCCGGGGTCCGTGGCGACGACGATGTGCAGCACCTCGGTGGCGCCCAGGCCGTTGACCAGCGGCACGCCGAACGTCGCGGTGAACCGCTCGGCCAGCTCCGCAGGCAGGTGCTCGCCCGCGGACACGGCGCGGCGCAGCGAGCCCGCCGAGACCTGCTCGGCCAGGGCGACCAGCCCCGCGTACACCCTGGGCACCGAGCACAGCACGGTCGGCCGGTGGGTGTTCAGCGCGGTGGCCACCACGTACGGGTCGACCGCGCCGCCCAGGAGCACGACGCCCGCGCCCGCGGCGAGCGGGAACAGCAGCGAGTTGCCGAAGCCGTAGCCGAAGGACAGCTTGGCGGTCGACACCACCACGTCGTCCGGGGTCAGCCCCAGGTGGGCGCCGAACCCGGCGAGCGTGGCCGCCACGCCGGCGAGGCCGTGCCGCACGCCGCGCGGGGTGCCCGTGCTGCCCGAGGTGTACTGCACCAGCACCTCGTCGTCGGCCGCGAACACCGCGGGCTCGGGCGCGGTGCCGGTCCCCGCCTCCGCGCCGTCGAGCCGCACCAGCGAGCCGAGCTCCTCGCGCAGCACCCGCTCCTTGGCCGGCGGCGCGTCGATGTGCGCGGCGACCGCGCCCGAGTCCTTGGCCATGAACACGATCTCGGACTCGCGCAGCACCGGGCTCACCGGCACCGGCACGCACCCGTGCCACCACGTGCCGAGCACCGCGGTCACCGCCGCGACGGAGTCGTCCGAGACGATCAGGCACCGGCTGCCGCGCGGCACGCCGCTGTCGCGCAGCCGGGCGGCGTAGGCCCCGGCCGCCTCGCGCAGCTCGCGGTAGGTCACCTCGCCCGCGGCGGGGTCGACGTAGCTGACGCGGTCACCGTCGTGCCTGCCGACCAGGTGGTGAATCAGGTCCATCGCGGATCTCCGTTCCAGGTCGTCACCTCGACGGCGACCGCGTTGCCGGTTTCGCCGACGGTGACGACGAGAGTGAGTGCGTGTTGTCGTGTCCGTACGGTGGCCGGCGACACGGCCGCGACGAGCCCGCCCACCGCGCCGAAATCCCCGAACTGCTGCTCCACGTGCCGGAACGGCAGCCCGCGCCGCCGCACCGCCGCGCGGAACTCCTCCACCCCGCCGCTCGCGGACAGCACGACCGCGTCCGCGGGCCCGCCCAGCCGGTCCAGGCACTCCGCCAGCAGGTCGTCGGGCTCCCCGAGCTGGGTGCGGCCGACCGGCCGGACCACCAGGTCGCCCGCCACCGGCCGGTTGTCCAGCACCGCGGACACCGCGCCGTCGCGATCGGGTCCCGCCGACGCGCCGACCACGACCTGGTCCGCCCACCCCTGCTGGACCATGTGCGCCGCCTCGACGAACGCCTGCGCGCCGGCGTCCCGCGTCCCGACCAGGTCCAGGTACGGGCCGGTCAGGTGCAGCCGCCGCGACACCTCCGAGGCGACCCGCGCCCCCGGCGTCGCCCACACCGTGCCGACCCGGCCGACGACCGGCGCGCCCCGGCCGGACTTCGCCCGGAACGCCGCGGCCGAGGCCGCCGACACGGCCAGCGAGGACTCCCGGTCGTGGTTGACGGGCCAGCGGATCTCCGGGCAGCTCACGCCGGGCAGCCGGAGGCCGGTGCCGCGCACGGCGACGCGGACGGTGGGCTCAGCGCTCATCGACGGCCTCCAGCGCGATCGTGCACACCCCGCCGCCGAGCCCGAACGCCGGGCTGAGCACCAGCCGGACCGGTGCGCGGCGGCCGGCGGGCTCGACCAGGTCCAGGTCGGTGTCGGCGTGGCGCAGCGTGGCGTTGCCGGGGATGAACCCGGCGCGCAGCGCCTGCACCGCGACCACCGCGTCCAGCGCGGCGGCGGCGCCGAGCGCGTGCCCGAGCGCGCCCTTGGTCGAGGACACCGCCGGCGTGCCGAGGGAGGCGGCGGCGACCGCCTCGACCGCGTCGCCCGCGCGGGTGCCGCTGCCGTGCGCGCACAGCCAGTCGACCTGGTCGGCCCGGCGGCCCGCGCGGTGCAGGCAGCGCCGCAGCGAGTCGACGACCGCGCCGTCGAAGGGCGTGCGGCGGGTCCGGTAGTGGGCGTCCGAAGTGGACGCGTGACCGGCCAGGGCGGCGAGCGCCGTGCCACCGCGCGCGGCCAGGTGCCGGGGGTGTTCGAGCACCAGCACCCCGGCGCCCTCGGCGGGCAGCGTGCCCAGCCGGCCGGCGTCGAAGGGGCGCACCACGTCGGGGCTCAGCGGGCCGATGCCGGCGAACGCCGCGGCCGTGCCGGGGCCGAGCTCGTCCACGCCCGCGCAGATCGCCACGTCCACCTCGTCCGCGGCGACGGCGTTGGCGCCCAGCGCGATGGCGTCGTTGCCCGCCGCGCACCCGGAGCCGACCAGCACCGCGGGCCCGCGCAGGGCCACCGCGGCGCGGACGACGTCGAACAGGTCGCGCGGGTCGGCGAGCACGGTGCCCACGAACAGCCCGATCCGACCGGAGGTGACGCACGCGTGCCCGAGCGCCTCCAGCACCGCGGCGGCGAGGAACCGCGCCGCGAGCGAGCGGTGCGCCGGCACGTCCAGCCCGACCTCGGGCGGCACCTCGCCGGCCGGGTGCGGGAACGCGAACCGGCGCACCGGCCCGGTGCACACCTTGCCGTGCCGGACCGCGTCCCACAGCGGCGTGCGCCCGAGCCCAGCGGCGGACACGGCGCCGAGCCCCGTGACGAGCGGCCTGAGCGGAACCATCGCGCACCTTCCCGGTGTCTGTGCCGGAGCCGCCCGCGGCCCGGACGTCCGCGGCGGTGCTCCTGGTCCGTGTGTAGTCGAGCGAGCGGGGGCCCGACCACGAAAAGCGGGACGGTCAGCAACAGGCGCCGTGCGGCGCAACAACCGACCACCGCCACCGCAAGAAATCCGCTGCACGCACCCGACCGGGCCCGATAGACACGGCGGAGGGCGAACGCGGTGAGGAGCGAACCGGATGTGGGTGCACCTGCTCGACGAGGACGACGACCTCGGGTTGACCAGCCCGTCCCGACCGCGGTTCCGCGAGCTGGCCCGGACCCGGGGGGTCGTGCCGGTCGTGCGCAAGGTCGGGCTCGGCGGGCGCACCCCGGTCGACGTGTACCGGGCGCTGGCCGGCAACCGGCCGGGGACGTTCCTGATGGAGTCCTCGCCGGACACCAGGTCGTGGTCGCGCTGGTCGTACGTCGGCGTGCGCAGCCCCGCCGCGCTCACCGCCTCCGGCGGCGCGGCGAGCTGGACGGGGACGCCGCCCGCGGGCCTGCCTCTCGACCCGGACCCGCTGGTCGCGCTGCGGGAGGTGCTGCGGGTGCTGCGCGCCGACCCGCTGCCCGGCCTGCCGCCCTTCACCGGTGGGATGGTCGGATACCTCGGCTACGACGTGGTGCGCCGCCTGGAGCGCCTGCCCGACACCACGCTGGACGACCTCGGCACGCCCGAGATGACCATGCTGCTGGCCACCGACATCGCGGCGATCGACCACGAGACCGGGGTGGTCACGCTGATCGCCAACGCCGTCCTGCCGCACGGCGACACCGACTACGACGACGCGCTGGCCCGGCTCGACCGGATGGCCGCCGGCCTGACCACCCCGGTCGCGCGCCGCGAGCGCGTGCACGCGGTGCCGCGCCCGGAGTTCCACCGGCAGCGGCCCGCCGAGGAGTACCGGGACGTCGTGCGCGAGGCGATCGGGGCGGTGCACGCCGGCGAGGCGTTCCAGGTCGTGCTGTCGCAGCGGTTCGAGATGCGGACGCGGGCCGACGCGCTGGACGTCTACTCGGTGCTGCGCTCGACCAACCCCAGCCCGTACCTGTACCTGCTGCGGCTGGAGGGCTTCGACGTGGTCGGCTCAAGCCCGGAGTCGCTGGTCGTGGTGAAGGGCCGCACCGCGCGGACCCGCCCGATCGCGGGCACCCGGTGGCGCGGCGCGGACGCCGAGGAGGACGCGCGGGTCGAGCAGGACCTGATCCGCGACCCGAAGGAACGCGCGGAGCACCTGATGCTGGTCGACCTGGGGCGCAACGACCTGGGCCGGGTGTGCGCGCCGGGCACGGTGCGGGTGGAGAAGTTCTTCAAGGTGGAGAAGTACAGCCACGTCATGCACATCGTGTCCACCGTCGCGGGCGAGCTGGCCCCCGGCCGGGAGCCGTTCGACGCGGTGGAGGCGTGCTTCCCGGCGGGTACGCTGTCGGGCGCGCCGAAGCCGCGCGCGATGGAGCTGATCGACGAGCTGGAGCCGATCCGGCGCGGGCTCTACGGCGGCGCGCTGGGCTACCTGGACTTCGCGGGCGACATCGACCTGGCCATCGCCATCCGCACCGCGCTGATCCGGGACGGGGTCGCCTACGTGCAGGCGGGCGCGGGCGTCGTCGCCGACTCCGACCCGGCGTACGAGGACCAGGAGTGCCTGAACAAGGCGCGGGTGGTGCTGACCGCCGTGGCCGCGGCGGAGACCCTGCGCAAGGGCGCCGGCGGGGCGGGGACCGCAGCGGACGGGTCGGTCCCGGTGGGGCGCGAGCGGCTGGGGTCGCGGTAGCCGGGTTCCCGGTGAGGGCTCGAAGACCGGGGTCGCGGTGTTCGCGACCCCGGTCTTCGCGATCCCGGAACAGCGGGTGGCGACTTCAGCCGGCGGGCCGGTCCGCGATCAGGGTCAGCAGCTCGTAGCGCACCACCGAGGTGCCGTCCTGGTTGGCCACGTCGACGTCCCAGCGCACCTCCCCGTACCCCGCGTTGGGCCGGGGCGTGATCCGCTGCGCGGTCAGCGTCACGGTCAGCGCGTCGCCGGGCCGCACCGGCGCGAGGAACCGCAGCCGCTCCATCCCGTAGTTGGCCACCACGGGCCCCTGCTCGGGCGTGATGAACAACCCCGCCGCCAGGGACACCACCAGGTACCCGTGCGCGATGATCCCCCGGTACACGGGGTTGCGCGCCGCGGCCTCCTCGTCGGTGTGCAGGTAGTAGTGGTCGCCGGTGAGGTCGGCGAACCGCCGGACGTCCTCGGCGGTGACCACGCGGGGCCCGGCCACGGCGGTGTCGCCCACGCGCAGCTCCGGCAGGTACTTCCGCAGCGGGTGGACCTCGGAGGTCCGCCGCGCGCCGCCGGGCACCCAGCGGCCGGTGACCGCGCCGACGGCGTCCGGGTCGGCCCGGAGCTCACCGGTGCGCAGGAACCCGAGCACCGGGTCCAGCGCGGGGGCCTCCCGGCCGTGGCCGAGCTGGGTGAACCGCCCGCCGGCCAGCACCAGCGCCCGGAGCAGGTCGGGGTCCGAGGTGGCGGCCCAGCCGGTGATCGCGCGGTCCCCCCGCGACACCAGCGACCCCGCGTGCTCGACCGACGACCAGGGCATGACCGTGCACACCGGTCCGAACGCCTCGACGGTGTGCGGTTCGGGCAGTTCCGGGTCGGCGGCGCGCAGCAGCACCGGGCCGCGCCCCGGGTCGCCGAACACGACCTCGGCCGCGTCCCGCAGGGACTTCACCGCCCGCAGCAACCGGTCCGGCCTGGCCACCGGGCCGACCTCGACGCCGGCCAGCGCGTCGCGCACCGCGTCGACGACGTGGTCCAGCAGCGCCGCGGGCACCATGGCCCGGCGCGCGGCCAGGGGGCGCTGCCCGGCGTGCCCGGTCAGGTCGGCGACCAGGCGCGCGACGAACCGGTCGAACGCGGGCGTGCCCGCCTCGACGTCCGGGCCGAGCACCGCCCACCCGAGCGAGCCGGTGTCGGTCAGCAGGGGCACCTGGTCGAGCCGGTCGCGCACGCGCCGCGCCGTCTCCGGGGAACCGCTGAACGAGACGGTGTCCCCCGGGGTCAGCAGGTCGAGCACGGCGGTGTCGGGCACGACCTGCGCCACACCGTCCAGGCAGGACACCAGCGCCCGCGTCGCGGCGGCGGTGTGCCGGGAGGGTTTCACCACGCTGGCCGCGCCGGCGAGCAGGGCCGCACCGACGCCGCGCAGCGTGGACCACACCGGCAGCCCGAGCGCCGTCACGTGCACCACCACGCCGGTCGGCGAGGTGGACAGGCGTTGCGCCACGAGGGAACCGCCGCGGTTGAGCGGGGTGGTCTCGGCCGCGACCAGCACGACGTCGTCGGGCAGCTCGCGCTTGGCCCGGTTGGCGAGGCCGCGGACCTCCGCGATGCCGGCGTCGACGTCGTGGGCGGCGTCCGCCGGGGCCACCCCGTCCTCCGCGCAGGCGGCCAGCAGGTCGGCGCGCGCGGAACGCACCCGGACGGCGAGATCGCTCAGCAGGTCGGCGCGTTCGTGGAAGGTCTTCGACCGCAGGGCCGGACCGCCCACCTCCCGACCACGGCGCAGGACTTCGTGCTCCACGAGGAGCGAAGCTACCGGGGATCGGTTGTGGCGGCGCGCAATCCGCGCTGCGGGGCGCCGAGCGCGAGCGCCGTGCCGTCCTCCCGGCTCAGCGCCCACCCGCGCCGGAAGGCGTCCTCGAACACGTGGTGGCCCAGCTCGCAGCGGGCGCGGGCCTGCGCCTCCTCGTGCGGGCGGCGCCAGCTCTTGGAGCCGAACCACGGCACGCCGACGAGGGCCCAGGACCTCACCGCGACGCCGAGCAGCACGGCGGCCTCCTCGCCGGACCCGTCGCCGACCGCGATCCAGGCCAGCAGGTCCACGACCATCGCGAGCCCGCCGATCTCGCGGAACATCGCCTTGAGCCGCAACGCCTCCCGGGCGTTGCGCCGCGCCCGCGCGAGGTCGCCGGCGCGCCACTGCGCGAACGCCAGCGCGTACAGCGCGTAGGACCGCGTCCAGTGCTCGCCGCGGCTCTCGCACACCGCCAGCGCCGTCTCGACGCGGGCCAGTCCCGAGGCGATGTCGCCCAGGAACACGTCGCTCATCGCCAGGTGCACGTCGACCATGACGCAGGTGCTCGACGGGCCCTCCAGCTCGCGGTACGCGCCCGCGGCCTCCACCAGCAGCGCCCGCGCGCCGGTGGGGTCGTCGCGCAGCAGCGCCGCGGCGCCGAGGAGGTGCGTCGCGTGGGTCGCCTCGGCGGTGTGGCCCAGCCCCACCGCCAGCGCCAGGGACTCCGACAGCTTCGCCACACCACCGTCGAGGTCGCCCTGGAGGTAGGTCACCCGCCCGCACACCCACAGCGCGCGGGCGCGTTCGCGGCTCGGTTCGGCGCACACCTTCAGCGCGAGGTCGAGCCAGTGCTGCCCCTCCGAGACCTGGTCGCACGCGACCCAGAACGAGTGCAGCGCCGCCGCCAGCCGCGTCCCGGCGAGGTGCTCGCCCGGCGTGGTGAGGGAGAAGTCCAGCGCCGCCCGGAGGTTCGCGTGGTCGCGCCGCAGCCGGGCGAGCCAGTCCAGCTGCCCGGGGCCGAACCAGTTCCGCGCGCCCTCCTCGGCCACCGACAGGTACCAGTCGCGGTGGCGGGTCAGCACCTCCGCCGTCAGCCCCTCGGCGCGCAGCCGGTCGCGGCCGTACCCGCCGAGGACCGCGAGCAGCCGGAACCGCACCTCGCCCGAGTGCTCCTCGCGGATCAGGATGGACTTGTCGACCAGGCCGTCCACCACGGACAGGAAGTCGTGCCCGGTGTCGTCGGCGGCGCACACCGCCTCCGCGGACGCCAGGTCGAAGGTGCCCGCGAACACCGACAGCCGCGTCCACAGCGCCTGTTCCTCGGGCGTGCACAGGTTGAAGCTCCAGTCGATGGTGGCGCGCAGCGTCTGGTGCCGCGGCAGCGCCGTGCTGCGACCGGAGGCGAGCAGCTTCAGCCGGTCGTCGAGGCGGTCCAGCAGCTCGGCGGGCGAGAGCACGCGCAGCCGCACCGCGGCCAGCTCGATCGCCAGCGGGATGCCGTCGAGCTGGCGGCAGATCCGGGCGACCACGGCGCTGTTGTCCGGCTGGACCTCGAACCCGCCGGGCACCGCGGCGTTCGCCCGGTCCGCGAACAGCGTCATGGCGGTGCGCAGGTCCTCGTCGCCGTCGTCGTCGTCCGGCACGAGCAGCGGCGGCACGGGCAGGATGTGCTCGCCCGGCACCGCGAGCGGCTGCCTGCTGGTGGCCAGCACGCGCAGGTCCGGGGCCGCCTTGAGCAGCGTGCTGGCGATCTGCGCGCAGGCGTTGAGCAGGTGCTCGCAGTTGTCCAGGATCAGCAGCACCTTCGCGTCGCGCAGGTCGCGGACCACCGAGTCGATCGAGCCGTTGTCGATGCGGTCCACGATGTTCAACGCGTCGGCCACCGCGTGCGCGACCAGTTCGGGATCGCGCAGCCCGGCCAGCTCGACCAGCCACGCGCCGTCCGGGAACTCCGCGCGCAGGTCCGCGGCGACGCGCAGGGCGAGCCTGCTCTTGCCGACCCCGCCGACCCCGGTCAGCGTCACCATCCGCGACCTGGTCAGCCACTTCTTCGCCTCGGCCAGCTCGTCCCGCCGGCCGACGAAGCTGGTCGTTTCCGCGGGCAGGTTGCCGGTGCGCGGGGAACGGATCCCGACGATCGGCTCTGGCTCCGATAAATTTCGCGGCCCGTCACCCGCGAGTATCGACGACTCCAATCCGCGCAGCCCCGGCCCGGGTTCGATGCCCAATTCGTCGACGAGCATGGCGCGGGCCCGCCGGAATGCCGCGAGCGCGTCCGCCTGCCGGCCCGCGCGGTAGAGCGCGTTCATCAAAAGTTCCCACGCCCTTTCCCGAAAGGGGAACCTGTTGACGAACGATTCGAGCTCGGCGGCCGCGGTCGCGAGCTCGCCCACCGCGATCCGCGCGTCGAGCAGGTCCTCGGTCGCCGCGAGGCGCAGCTCGCCCAGCCGGGACGCCTCCGCGCGCGTCCACTCGCTGGCCCGGCAGTCCTCCAGCGCCTCGCCCCGCCACAGCGCGAGCGCCGCGCCGAGCGACCGCACGGCCACCGCGCCGTCGCCCGCCGCCAGGGCGTCGCGCCCGTCGCGGGCCAGCGCCTCGAACCTGGCCGCGTCCAGCGCTGCGGCCGGCGCGTCGAGGAAGAACCCGTTGCCCCGGGTCACGACCAGGTCGGGGAGACCGCCCTCGCGCAGGTCGGTGCGCAGCCTCGTGAGATGGCTGCGCAGGGTGGTGATGGCGGTGCGCGGCGCGTCCCCGTCCCACAGCGCCTCGACGAGCAACTGCCGGCTGACCGTCTCACCCGGCCTGGTGGCGAGGCGGGCGAACAGCGTGCGCAGGACGCGCCCGTGGATCACGACCGGACCGAGCGGCCCGACGGTCTCCAGCGATCCCAAAATTCCGACGGACGCACCACTGATCATTCTTCCCCCGTATTCGGAGATACTCCGAGTGGCCCCCTCGGCGCTGAGTCGGCCCGCCCAGTACCCAGCATCACCGATGCTAGCGCGGTTCCTACGAAGTATGCGGTGAAGCTGCCCTTTGATGAACACCCGAACGCCGGGCCGATGTCCACCCGATCGGCGGTACCGCAGCCGCCGCGAGCGGCCGAAAACGACGTCTCATTAGCCCGACCGGTACGATCGTCGGAGTTCATCCACATATGCCGGGCCAGGGGGAATTCATGACCGTCGAGCCGTTTACCGTGCGGATGGGTGTACGGAGCTACGAACTCGACCCGCAGTTGCACGTGAACGGCGCCGTGTACGTCCAGTACGCCGACCACTCCCGCTTCGCGTGCGTGCAGGCGGCGGGGATCTCGGTGGAGGAGCTGATCGGCAGCGGCCTCGGGCCGGTGAACCTGGAGACGAACATCCGGTACCACAACGAGTTGCGCGGCGGCGACGAGGTGGACGTGTCCTGCGCGTGGGTCTGGGGGAAGGGGAAGACCTACCGCGTCGAGCACGTGCTGCGCCGCCTGGACGGCGAGGTCGCGGCCGAGGTGACCCACGTGAGCGGGTTGCTGGACCTGAGGGCGCGCAGGCTGGTGGAGGACCCGGCGCACGAGTGGCGGTCGCGCGCGGCGCGCCCCGGGCTGCTCAACCTCGACTAGGGGGAGCCCCGGCGGGTGCGCGCGGCCGGATCGCGTGGCGCGTCGGCCGGTGGGGGTGCAGGCGGGTGGGGGCGTCGGCGGGTGGGGCGCGGGCCGGGGAGCCGACCCGGGTCGTGTCCGGCGCCCGACGGCGTCACCTACGGCGTGACCGGCCCGCGTCCTCAGACCGGCCGCGGGTCCAGCGGCGCGAAGTCCACGATCTTCTCGCGCTTGCCCAGCTTGTGCAGCGTGTCGCCCGGCCCGGCGTCCCACAGCCGCAGCGCGCCGTGCTGCCGCGCGGTGTGCACGGCCTCGCGCCAGCGCACCGGCAGCAGCAGCGCGCGCACCAGCAACTCCCTGATCTCCGCGGGATCGCTGTGCACCCGTGCGTCGATCGTGGACACGAACGTGCCCGCGCCCTCGCGGAACTCGACCGCCTCGACGGTGTCCCGCCACTCGGCGATCACGTCGATCATCAGCGGGCTGTGGAAGGAGCCGCGGATGGGCAGCAGGTTGGTCTTGAGCCCCTCGTCCTCGGCGAGCCGGATGACCTCCTTGACCGACTCGGGGTCGCCGGACAGGACGGTCTGCCCGCGCCCGTTGATGCCGGCGACCTCGATGACGCGGCCCGCGCACACGAGCACCTGGCGGCGCAACCACTCGATGCCGTCCGCCTCGGCGCCCATCACCGCGACCATCGCGCCGGGCGTGCGCACCGCGTGGTCGCGGCACAGCTCGCCGCGACGCACCGCGAGCGCGAACCCGCTCCACACGTCGACCACGCCCGCGCACGCGGCGGCGGTCAGCTCGCCGAGGCTGTGCCCGAGCACCAGCGGCACGTCGATCAGTTGCCCGAACGCCCCCTCCACGGCGGCGATGCCGGCGACGTAGGTGGCCGGTTGCGCGACCGCGGTGTCCATGAAGTCCAGTGATCCCACGTCGGATGTGCCCACCACCGCGTGGAACTCCGCCACCAGCGGGTGCTCGTGGTGCCGCCGCAACGCCTCCACCATGGCCTCGCGCTTGGTGCCCTGACCGGGGAAGGCGATGCCGAACCCGTCCACCTGCCTCACGTCGTTCACGACCGCACCGCGGTTCCCCTGGCGCGCAGGAGGGCGGCCACGTCGTTGACCGAGCGCATCGCCGCGGTCTCCTCGGGCTTGAGCTGCACGTCGAACTCGCGCTCCACCCGGACCGAGATCTCCGCCTTCTGGAGCGAGTCGACCTCCAGTTCCTCGTAGAACAACGCCTCGGCGGGCACCTCCTCGACGTCGAGCTCCACCACCTTCGCGACGAGGTCACGCAACCTGCCGACGATCTGATCTGCCGCTGCCTGATCTGCCGCTGCGCTCATGTACGCCGGCCCTTTCCCACTAGACCCCGGGTTGGCCCCGTCTTCATACCGCGTCGAGGGGCGGCGAACCGGTGACGAGGGCAGGACGCCGCAACAACCGCCGTGCCCCGGCAACAAACGTCGGACCGCTGCGCCCGGTGAAACGCGACTGCATCCCCGTTGCAGCGACGGGCGGTTGTACTGGACGGGCGATCAACCGCCTTGGGGGCTGAACCTTGACCGTGACAACCCTGCGTCACATCCAGGTACTGATCATCAGCGACGTCGACGACCCGGTCACCGACCGCGTCCACCGCGCGCTCACCGCTTCGGGTGGCGCGGTCGTGCGCTGGAACGCCGCGGTGGACAGCACGAAGCAGTTGCGCGTCGCCGCGCGGCAGGCCGATTCGCTGGTGCTGCTCACCTCGGTGCGCCACAACTCCTTCTCCGGCGCGCTCAAGGTGGCCCTCGACGCGCTGGAGGTGGCCGACGTCCGCGCCAAGCCCGTCGGCCTGGTCTCGACCGGCAACCCGTACGGCACCAGGGCGCTGGACCACCTCAGGGTGGTGATGGGCGCGCTGGAGACGGTGATGATCCCGCAGCAGGTCGACGGCGACCTGGACCTCCAGATCGCGCCGTTCGTGGAGGCGCTCACCTGGTTCGCCGCCCGGTCGCGGCCCGTGCCCGCCCAGCGGGAGGCCACGCACGACGAGGCGCCGGACCTGTCGCCGAGCGTCAGCCGCGCGGTCGCGTTCCTGTGCGCGAACTTCTCCGACAACAACCTGTCGCTGGACCTGGTGGCGCGCTCGGTGCACCTGAGCCGCTTCCACTTCTCCCGCACCTTCCGCAAGGAGACCGGGCGGAGGTTCATCGACTACCTGACGGCGCTGCGCATGTCCGAGGCGCGCTCGCTGCTGGCCGCGACGGACCTGCCGGTGAGCGAGGTCTGCCGGCGCGTCGGCTACCACGAGTCCAGCCACTTCCAGCGCACGTTCCGGAACTCGTTCGGCATGTCGCCGTCGGAGTACCGCACGCGCGGGCGCGCCGGGGTGGTGCGGCCCGGCTGATCGGTACGTCCCGGTGGTCGGGCGCCACCTGACGGCTCCCGACCACCCGCGGCTCCGCCACCGGCGACCCGACCGACCGCGTGGCGACGGGGCGATGAGACGACGTACGGTGGTCGACGCCGACCACCCGACCGGCACCGCGGCGGACTTCCCCGGAGGCAGCCCATGGCGGATTCGCCCGCCGCGGCCGGGGCCGGACCCGCGCCGCGGACCTCCGTCCTCGTGGTGGACGACGGCACCGAGGTCGCCCACCACCACTGGGAACCGGACACCGGGGTGGACCCGGACCCCGTGCCGGTGGTGCTCCAGCACGGCTTCTCGGCCCACACCCTGGTCGAGTGGGCCGACCGCGGCACGGTGGCGGCGCTCACCGCGGCCGGCCGCCGGGTCGTGGGGATCGACGCGCGCGGGCACGGGATGTCCGGGAAGTCGCCGGACCTCGCGCGGTACGGTGAGCCGCGGATGGCCCGTGACCTGCGGGCGGTCGTCGCCGCCCTCGGCGTCGCGGCCGTCGACCTCGTCGGCTACTCGATGGGCGCCGTGGTCGCCCTGCTCACGGCGGCCGAGGAGCCCGCGGTGCGCAGGCTGGTCGTCGGCGGGGTCGGCGCCGGGGTGGTCGAGGTCGGCGGCGTCGACACCCGCGTGCTGCCCAACGACGTCCTGGCCGACGCCCTCCTGGCCCGCGACGCCGGTCCCCCGCCACCCGAGGTCGCCGGGATGCTCGCGTTCGCCGCGGCGGTGGGAGCCGACTTCCCCTCCCTCGCCGCGCAGGCCCGCGCCGCGCACCAGGGCGGTGTCGACCTCGCGGCCATCACCGCCCCGACGCTGGTGATCTCCGGCGACGACGACCCGCTGGCCCGGCGGCCCCACGTCCTCGCCGACGCCATCGCCGGCGCCCGGCTGCACGTGGTGGCCGGCGACCACGGCACGGCGGTCGGCAACCCCGCGTTCCGGGCGGCCGTCGTCGACTTCCTCCGCGGCTGACGCTCCGGGTGGTCCCGCCCGTCCGGGTCCGCCGAGCATCGCCCCGGTCTTCCGTGTTAGCGCTAACGAGTACCGGGGTAACCACCCGGTGGTCTTGTCGACGACGAACGCCTCGCGCTACGGTGCCCCTGGGAGCGCTCCCAGTCGGGCCGACCCGGCGCTGGGCGGCGACCGCAACGCACCCTGCTCGCAAGGAGGCGAGACGTGGAACCACGTGCGCGAAAGAAATCCGGGTCGTCCCCGCTCCACTTGAGACCCGGTCCGACCCCTTTCGGGACCGTCGTCCAGCGCGTTTAAGCACACTTCCGCTCAGCCCCTTCGGTGCACGTCGACCGCCGTCGACGCGGCATTGCGCCGCCTCATTTGTTAGCGATAACAAGGCGATTGCCTTGCCTCCCGTGAGAGGAAGACCATGCGAGATCCCCTCGCGACCAGGAAGAACCCCGCCCCCCGCGCGCGACTCCGAGCGGTGTTGGTGGTGGCGCTGTCGGTCCTCGGCGCCGTTCTCCCGCTCCCCGTCGCGTCGGCGGCCACGGTGGACACCGGCGCCTCGTACGTGCTGGTCAACCGCAACAGCGGCAAGGTGCTGGACGTGTACGGGCGCAGCACCGCGGAAGGCGCCCGGATCGCCCAGTACACGCGCAACGACGGCGCGTGGCAGCAGTGGCAGTTCGTGGACTCCGGCGGCGGTTACTACCGGCTGAGGTCCCGGCACAGCGGCAAGGTGCTGGACTTCACCTCCACCGCCGACCGGACCGGCCTGGTGCAGAACACCGACGCCAACCGCACCGGCCAGCAGTTCCGCCTGGCCGACTCCGACGGCGGCCACGTCCGGCTGCTCAACCGGGCCAGCGGCAAGGCCGTCGACGTGCTCGACTCCTCCACCGCCGACGGGGCGCGGGTCGTCCAGCTGCCCGACACGGGCGGCACCGGCCAGCAGTGGCGGTTGGTCCGGCTCGGCGCGGACACCACGCCGCCGAGCCCGCCCGGGAACCCCCGGACCTCGAACCTGACGTGCACCGGGGTGACGCTGTCCTGGTCGGCCTCGACCGACGACGTGGGCGTGGCGTTCTACGACCTCTACCACGACGGCCAGCTGATGACCTCGGTGCCGGGCACGGCGCTGTCGGCGGACCTGACCGTCGTGCCGGGGGCCACCTGGGGCCTGTACGTCAACGCCCGCGACGCCGCGGGCAACGTCTCCCAGGCCAGTGCCACGGTGACCATCACCGTGCCGCAGTGCCAGGCCGACACCACACCGCCCAGCACGCCCACCGGCGTGGCGGCGACCGCGTCGGGCACCTCGGTCGCCGTCCGCTGGTCGCCGTCGACCGACAACATCGGCGTCACCGGCTACGAGGTGCTGCGCGACGGCGTCCAGGTCGGCTCGACCAGCGGCGCGGCCACCACGTCGTTCACCGACAGCGGCCTGGCCGCGAACACCCGCTACGAGTACCGGGTGCGGGCGCGCGACGCCCAGGCGAACCGCTCCTCCCCCAGCTCGGCGGTCGCGGTCACGACCGGCGGCGCCTGCGCCACGGCGCTGTGCTCGGTGACCAGGGTGACCACCGAGACAGACCTGCCCTGGGGCCTGACCACCCTGCCCGACGGACAGGTGCTCTTCGGTCGCCGCGACACCTTCGAACTGGTCCGCCTCAACCCCGCCACCGGCGCGAAGACCGTCGTCGGGCGCGTGCCGAACGCGGCCGGGACGGACGGCGAGGGCGGGGTCCTGGGCATCGCCGTGGCCGCCGACTTCACCGCCGACCCGTGGGTGTACGTCATGCACACCAGCTCGACCGACAACCGCGTGGTGCGCATCCGCTACACCGGTGGCGCGCTCGCGGGCACGCCGCAGGTGCTGCTCACCGGCATCCCGCGCAACAAGTACCACAACGGCGGCCGGCTGCGGTTCGGCCCGGACGGCAAGCTCTACGTCGCCACCGGCGACGGCCAGAACGGCGAGTGGGCCCAGGACCTCGACAACCTCGCCGGCAAGGTGCTGCGCATCAACCGCGACGGCGGCGTCCCGTCGGACAACCCCTTCGGCACCCCGGTCTGGAGCTACGGCCACCGCAACCCGCAGGGCCTGGCCTTCGACTCCCGGGGGCAGTTGTGGGAGCAGGAGTTCGGCAACTCGGTCATGGACGAGACGAACCTGATCGTCCGCGGCGGCAACTACGGCTGGCCCCGGTGCGAGGGCACCACGGGCAGCTGCGGCGAAGCCGGGTTCATCGCGCCCAAGCGCACCTACCCCGTCGCCGAGGGCTCGTGCAGCGGTATCGCCGTGGTCCGCGACGCGCTCTACCTCGCCTGCCTGCGCGGCGCCAGGCTGTACCGGGCCGACATCAGCGGCGAGAGCCTGACCAACGTCCAGCAGCACCTCAACGGCACCTACGGGCGGCTGCGCACCGTGGAGCCGTCCGCCGACGGTGGCCTGTGGCTGACCACCAGCACCCGCGGCGACAAGGACAGCATCGCCAACAACAGCAACGAGAGCATCCTCAAGGTCGAACTCGGCCGATGACCCGGCCGCGGGGTGGGGCGGCCGCCCCACCCCGCGGCTCCGCCGATCACGAAGGAGTTCCCCATGACTCGCCGCACGACACCGAGCCGCCACCGGGCGCGGACGCTCACGGCGGTGGCGATCGCCGTCGCGGGCGCCGCGGCACCCCCGGTACCCGGCGCGCTCGCCCACACGGCACCGGCCTCGCCGTGCACCCCGGGAGCGACCTACGGCCCGCCGTTGCCGACCCGCGCGGTGACGTCCCAGCTCGTCCGAGGGGGGTTCAACTTCCTCGAAGGCCCCACGTGGGACCGGCGAACGGGCACCCTGCTGCTGTCGAACATGCGGAACCCGACCGGCCCCCAGGGCGTGCAGCCGTCCGAGGTGCTCCGGTTCACCCCGCCGGCCACGTTCGAGACGTTCATCGCCGACTCCGGCAGCAACGGCCTGGCCGTCACCCCCGACGGCACGCGGCTGCTCGCCGCCACCCACGACAACCGCGCCGTCTCCTCCTACAGCCTGACCGACCGCAGCCGCACCACCGTGGCGGCCAACCACCTCGGCCGCGCGTTCAACTCCCCCAACGACCTGACCACCGGCCAGGACGGCACCACCTACTTCACCGACCCCAGCTTCCAGCGCGGCAACCGCGCCGACGAGCAGGGCGGCCGGACCAGCGTCTTCCGCGTCCGCGACGGCGTGGTCACCCTCGTCGACGACACGCTGTCGCAGCCCAACGGCGTCGTGCTGTCGCCCGACGGCAGGACGCTCTACGTGGGCGGCAGCAACTCGATCGTGAAGTACGCCGTCGCCCCCGACGGCTCCACCGGCAACCGCACGACGTTCGCGAGCATCCGGACGCCCGACGGCGCCACCGTCGACTGCGCGGGCAACCTGTACTGGGCGTCCTACGAGGACGGCCTGGTGCACGTCTTCTCCCCGTCCGGGACGCGGCTGGGCACCGTCTCCGCGGGCCGCAACACCACCAACGCGGCGTTCGGGGGTCCGGACGGCCGGACGCTGTACCTCACCTCCGGCGTCCCCGGTTCGTTCGGCCTCCACCAGGTGCGCCTCAACGTGCCCGGGAACCCGTACTGACGCACCGGCGACCGGTCATGGGTCGCGCCCATGACCGGTCGCCGGGTGCGCCGGGCCTTCGAGCCCCTGCCGCGGCCGCGGTCAGGTCGTGGCGCAGGTGATGGTGGGAACGGGGTTGGCGCCGGTGGAGGTGCCGGTGAAGCCGAACGAGGCGGTGCCGCCGACGGCGATCCTGCCGTTGTAGTCGGCGTTGCGCACGGTCACGTCCCGGCCGCTGGTGGTGGCCACGCCGTTCCACAGGCTGCCCACGGTCTGGCCCTGGGCCAGGGTCCACCTGACCGCCCAGCCGGTGGTGGCGCTGGTGGCGGTGTTGCGGACGGTGACCTCGGCCTGGTAGCCGCCGTGCCACTGGCCGGTCACCCGGTAGGTGGCGGTGCAGCCGGTGCCGTTCCCGCCGGTCGTGGTCGTTGTGGTGGTTGTGGTTGTGGTGGTTGTTGTGGTGCCGCCGAGGGCTTCGTAGACCGCCCAGTAGGCGGGCTTCTTGCCGAAGTTCTCGTCGTAGATCAGGGCCGCGCCCTCGCCCGGGAATACCGAGGGGATCCAGGAGTAGCCGTCGGAGAAGTCCCACACCGTGATGCCCACGCACCGGGTCACGGCGAGGCAGGCGTTGGTGACGGCGCGGTAGTCGGCGGCCTGCTGGGCGTCCTTGGTCGCGTCGCGGGGCGTGCGCATCCGGATGTCGAGTTCGGTGATCGCCACGTCCACGCCCAGGTCGGCGAAGCGCTGGATGTTCTGCCGCAAGGTGCTCGGCACCTGACCGAGGACGAGGTGGGCCTGGAGGCCCACGCCGTCGATGGGGATGCCCTGCTGCTTGAATGACCTGACCAGGTTGTAGACGGCGTCGCTCTTGGCGCCGATGCCCTCGATGTTGTAGTCGTTGTAGTAGAGCTCGGCGTTCGGGTCGGCGGCGCGGGCGGCCTTGAACGCCTCGGCGATGTAGCCGTCACCGATCTTCTGCTGGAACACCGACTGGCGTCGGGTGCCGTCCTCCTCGAACGCCTCGTTGACCACGTCCCAGTGCACGACGTCGCCCCGGTAGTGGCCGGCCACGTTGGCGATGTGGTTGCGCACCACACCGAGCAGCTCACCGGCCGGCACGGTGTCGATCCAACCGGGGAGCTGGTTGTGCCACACCAGGGTGTGGCCGCGCACGACCTGGTTGTGCGCCTGGGCGAAGTCGACGATCCGGTCCGCCTGGGTGTAGTCGAACTGCCCGCGGCTGGGCTCGGTGTACATCCACTTCTGGGTGTTGCCGACGGTGATCTGGTTGAACTCGCCGCCCAGCACCGCGGTGTAGGGGGCGTTGGTCAACGTGGGGTTGTCCGTCGCCGAGCCGAAGTAGCGGCCCTTGGCGGCGGCGAGCTGCCCGAGGGTCGGCGCGGCGTCCGTCGTGGACGGTGCGGCGACCGCCATGCCGACGGCGAGCGTGCCCACGACGGCGGCGGCGGCCGTCGCGGCGAGGACGCGGCGCGCACGCCCTGCTGGTGCTGGCATCGAGACGTCTCCTGACATCGGTGTCGGAACCGGCCGCACGGGAACTGCTCCAGGACTGGTCACGGGATCAGGAGCACGCGGTGCCGTTCAACGCGGGCGAGGTGAACGGCGGCGCCGACCCGCTGTAGTTCGCGTTGTACCCGACGGTCACCGTGCCACCGGACGGGAGCGAGCCGTTCCAGGACGTGTTGGTGACGCGGACCGCGTCCCCCGAGTCGGTCCAGGTCCCGTTCCAGCCCTGCGTGACGGACACGCCCGGCGCCGAGAAGGTGAGGGTCCAGCCGTTCAGGGCCGCCCCCCGGTTCCCGATCACGACCTCGCCGGTGTACCCGCCCGTCCACTGGCTGACCACGCGGTGCGTCGCCGTGCAGCCGCCACCGGGGTTGTTGCCCGTGCTGGTGGTCGTGGTCGTCGTGGTCGTGGTCGTGGTGATCGGACCCGCCGCCATCGCCAGCTCGTACGCGCGCTGCGGCACGAACTGACCCGCCTGGGCGATGCAGCCGTCCGCCTCGCCGGGCAGCTTGACCCACAGGAACGCGGCGATCGCGGCGTCACCCGTGTTCGTCGTGCTGGGCGTGCCGATCGCGCGGCCGGCGGGGTCGCACCACTCCTCGCCCAGCGGCCCGTTGCCGTTGCGGCTGGTGTCCACCACGGCCTTCAGCCTGCTGTCGCCGATGGCGTTGAGGATGTTCTTGACGTAGGCGACCTCGTCGGACGTGCGGCGGTAGTTGGACACGTTCGAGGCGATGCCGTCGGCGCTGTTGGAGATGTCGGCCGCGCGCAGCCTGTTGGCGGCCTCCGACGGGCTCAGCCAGGCGGAGTTGCCGATGTCGTAGTACACCTTGGCCTGGGACGAACCGGACTTCAGCTTCTTGCCCGCGTAGGCCATGGACGCCCTGGTCTCGGCCTGCTGGCTCGAGTTCTGGCAGTTGCTCATGATCGGCAGCACGTCGGGTTCGAGGATGATCGACGCGGGGCGGCCGGCCAGGCCCGCCGCGACCTCGTCCACCCACGCCCGGTACGCCGAGTGCGAGGGCGCGCCGCCGCCGCTGGCGCCGCCGCAGTCGCGGTTGGGGATGTTGTAGACCACCAGGATCGGGATCTTCCCGGCCGAGGCCGCCGCGCCGACGAAGGAGTTGATCTCCGAGCGCACCGACGAGGTGTTCGTGGTGGTGTACCAGCGCGCCTGCGGGACCGAGGCGATCCGGTCGCGGATGACCGCGGCCCGGGAGTCACCGGGGTTGGCGGCGACCCACCTCGCGCTGGAGCCGGAGGGGTCGACGTAGAACGCCGAGTCGGCGGCCTGGGCGGTCGCGCCGCCGACCGCCAGGAGCGCGGCACCGGCCACGAGGGCACCCGAGAGGAGGCACGCTGCTGCCGCCTGGTTCTTCCACTTCATCGTTCGTCCTCCCGCAGGACCGGTTGCGTGTTCTGGAACAGAGCGGTGACGTTCGCCTCGACGGTCCCGCACGCGACGGCGGAGCGGCAGGAAACCTATGCCTGGGAGCGCTCCCAGAGATCACCGGCGAATTTCGGTTCGACTCCGGTCCAACGTAATCGCGCCGCGATGACGTGGTCAACAATTCGGCGGAGCTAAAAAATTAACGCCGGTTTTAGCCCGTGCCGCGCCACAGAGGTCGGGCACGACTCGCACAACTTTCGATTCCGACCCGGACCCCGGCGGGCGGCACCTCAGGTCGACGGCGGCGCGACGCTGTCCCGCGACACGAGCTCCGGACCGGAGGTGCGCCGGACGTCGTCGAGCGCGTTCCCGTCCCACTGCGCCACCAGCAGTTCCAGGGCGTCCCGGGCGACCGCGTCGAAGTCGGGGCGGATGGTGGTCAGGGGCGGGATGAAGTAGGCCGCCTCGGGCACGTCGTCGAAGCCGACCACGCTGACGTCGCGCGGGATGTTGCGGCCGCGTTCGCTCATCGCCCGCAGGATGCCCAGGGCCAGGTGGTCGTTGGCCGCGAAGATCGCGGTGACCTCCGGCATCCGGGCCAGCACCTGCCCCGCCCGGTACCCGGACGCGGCGCTCCAGTCCGCGGGCACCAGCGGCGGCACCTCCAGGTCCGCCGCCTCCAGCACCGACCGCCACCCCGTGATCCGGCCCGCGCTGTCGAACCAGCCCGGCGGGCCGGACACGTGCCACACCGTGGGGTGACCGGCCTCCAGCAGGTGGCGGGTCGCCGCGACGGCGCCCGCCTCCTGGTCGACGGTGACCAGCGGCGTGGACCGCTCCGGGTCGCCGTCCACGGTGACCAGCGGCACCCCGGGGGGAGCCGCGTCGAGCGCGTCGTGCGCGGACGTCGTCGGCGCGATCACCACGACGCCCGCCACCCGCTGGTCGCGGTGCCGCTCCAGCGCCCTGGTGATCGACTCGCGGTCCAGCCCGTTCACCCGGTGCGTGGTCACCACGAACCCGGCCGCCGACGCCACCTGCTCGAACGCCGCGAGCAGCGAGGCAGGCCCGCACAGGGTCGCGTTCTGGGCCACCACCCCGATCAGCTGCGAGCGGCCCGTCACCAGCGCGCGGGCGACCCGGTTCGGGCGGTAGCCCAGTTCCTCGATCGCGGCCCGGACCCGCAGGCGCGTCCGCTCGTGGACGTAGGGGTGCCCGTTGAGCACCCGCGACACCGTTTGGTGCGAGACCCCGGCGAGCCGGGCGACGTCGGCCATCGCGGGCAACCCCGCTGTCCTGTTCGCCACTGCCGTCCCATCTGCGCGGCACCCGCACCAGGCCGGTCCGACCGGTCATGAGTCGATGATCGAAGCTGATCGACCCTGACCAGCGAGTCAATGTAGCCACGCCCTTTTTCGACGGTCAACGCATTCCCGGGCTAAATTTTCGCGCGTGATTTTTAGCGTGGCGAAACAATTTCGCTCCTCCTTGACACCCGGTCGGGCGATCGCCAACACTGATCGGAACATGGATTTCACCGTGGATGACGTCACGCCGGAACGGCCCACCCCGACCACCACCATCGAGGTGCTGGGCAAGTACCCCGGCGAGGGCAACCCGCTCATCTCCCACAGGTTCGGCGCCGACGGCGACGCCTTCGTGCACGACGGCCGGGTCTACCTCTACCTGACCAACGACACCCAGGGGTACGCCCCGGGACCCGACGGGACCTCGCCCACCAACACCTACGCCGGGATCAGCACGATCACCGTCATCTCGTCCGACGACCTGGCCAACTGGACCGACCACGGCGAGATCCCGGTGGCCGGGCCCGACGGCATCGCGAAGTACGCGTCGCAGTCGTGGGCGCCCGCCGTCGCGAGCCGCGTCGTGGCCGGCCGGGAGCGGTTCTTCCTGTACTTCGCCGACAACGGCGCCGCGACCGGCGTCCTGGTCGGCGACTCGCCGCTGGGTCCCTGGCGCGACGAGCGCGGCAGCCTGCTCATCACCGCCGAGACCCCCGGCGCCTCGGACGGCCGCAACTGGCTGTTCGACCCGGGTGTGTTCGTCGACGACGACGGCCGGGGCTACCTGTACTTCGGCGGTGGTGGCGACGACGGCTCCCGCTCCGCGGAGAACACCAACCCCCCGAGGTCGACCCGCGTCATCAGGCTCGGCGACGACATGATCAGCACCGAGGGCGCCGCCGAGGTCATCGACGCGCCCCTGGCGTTCGAGTCCGGCCACCTCTTCAAGCGCGCGGGCAGGTACTACTACTCCTACTCGTCCAACTTCGGCTTCGGCGGACCGGTCGACCCGGACGGCCCGCCGCTCGGCGCCATCGCCTACCTCGTGGCCGACGACCCGATGGGCCCGTGGACGCCCGACGAGTACGCGGGGGTCGTCTTCCGGAACCCCGGCGTCCACTTCGGCGCCGGTGGCAACAACCACCAGTCGGTCTTCGAGCTGAACGGCCGGCACTACCTCACCTACCACGCGCAAACCCTGAACAGCCGCATCACCGGCGGCACGACGCAGGGGTTCCGCAGCCCGCACATCGCCGAGCTGGAGTTCAACGCCGACGGCACCGTGCGGGAGGTCCCCGGCACTTTCGACGGCGTCGCGCAGATCCGCCACCTCGACCCCTACCGGGAGATCGAGGCGGTGACCATCGCCTGGCAGCAGGGGCTGGCCACGAGGCGGATCAGCGCGCCGGACGAGGTGCCCGCGCTGGTCCTGCACGACGTGGACGACGGCGACTGGACGTCGCTGTCGTCGGTCGACTTCGGCGCCGGCGCCGGCGGGGTGTCGGCGCGGGTCAAGCCGCTCGTGGCGGACGCGGGCATCCAGGTCCGCCTGGACGACCGCGCGGGGCCCGTCGTCGCCACCATCCCGGTCGGCGGACCGATCGGGGTCTGGACCGAGGTCGGTGCCGACCTCGACGGCGTCTCGGGTGTGCACGACGTGTACTTCACCTTCGTCGGAGCGGACGGCCGGGCCCTGGTTGAGGTCCGCAGCTGGCGGTTCACCGAGGCGTCGCGGGAGGCACGGGGCACCGGGTGAGGCGGCCCGGGAACCCCGGGCCGCCCCGGCCCGTCAGGCGGTGGCGCAGGACATCCCGTTGAGGGTGAACGACGCGGGTTTGGCGGTGTTGCCGTTGTGTCCGGCCTGGAAGCCGATGCCGATGGAGGCGTTCGGCGGGATCGAGGCGTTGTAGGCGACGTTGCGCGCGGTGACCTGCCCCGAGGTGGGCGAGTAGGTGGCGCTCCAGCCGGAGGTGATGGTCTGGCCGTTGGGCAGGGTGAAGGCCAGGGACCAGCCGTTGATCGCGGTGGCGCCGGTGTTGGTGATGGTGACGGTCGCGGTCAGGCCGGTGTTCCAGGCGTTCACGGTGCTGGTGACGCGGCAGGCGCCGGGTGGCTGCGTGGTGGTCGTGGTGGTCGTGGTGGTGGTCGTCGTCGTGGTGGTCGTGGTCGTCGTCGTGGTGGAGGTCGGGTCACCCGGGTTGTCCAGGCCGAAGAACGCGACGGCGCGGGCGGCCATGCCGGCGGAGGGCAGGCTGTGCCCGGCGCCCTGGATGCTGTACGCCTCGACCTTGTCGGCGTAGCGGCGGCGGTTCCAGTTGGCCTGCGGGGTGTCGGTGGACGTCGGGGTCTGGCTCAGGCCGAAGACGTTGGTCCACTGCTCGACGGACTCCTCCAGCAGCGAGTACGGCACGAGCGTGTCGTTGGTGCCGTGCCACAGCTGCACGCGCGGCCGGGCGCCGGTGTAGCCGGGGTACGCCTGCCGGACCGCGTCGCCCCACTGCTGCGGCGTCCGGTTCGCGCCACCGCTCCCGGTGCACCGCGAGTTGCCGGGCGGGAAGTCCGCGGCGTTGGCGAAGCAGTTGTAGGGCACGCCCATGAACGCGGCCCCGGCCTTGAACACGTCCGGGTACAGCGCGAGCATGTGGTTGGTCATCATGCCGCCGGACGACGAACCGGTGGCGTAGACCCGGTTCGGGTCGCCGCCGTAGCGCTGCTGGACGTAGTTCACCATCGAGATGATCGAGACCGGGTCGCTGCCGCCGCCGCGCCGCTTGGCGGCGTCCGACCAGGTGTCGAAGCACTTGCCGAACCCGGCCTCCTGCTGGGCGCTCGGGTAGATGACGACGAACCCGTGGCGGTCGGCCTGCGAGGCGAACTCGCTGCCCGAGTAGAAGCCGGGTCCCGAACCACCGCAGCCGTGCATGGCCACGACGATGCCGGGGTTGGCCGGGCGGGAATCCGGCGCGTAGACGTGCATCCGCATCCCGCCGGGGTTGTTGCCGAAGCCGGTGACCTCGGTGAGCGACGCCGCGGACGCGGGGGTGGGCACGGCGGTGACGAGGCCGGTGACGACCAGTGACGCCGCCGCGGCGAGCAACAGGCTCGGTGTGACCTTCATGCGCTCGACTCCCTTGGTTCGCGCACGGATAGGTGACACTTACAGTGTCGACCGAGCACAGAACTGTCAATCGACCGTCTCGACAGCCCCGCCTGCGCCACCCGGAGCCGGTTACAGTCGGTGCCGACCGCCCCCGGACCGCAGCGGAGCCGCCGTGACCAGCCCCTATGACATCGAGGAGATCTTCCCGGACGACGGGGTCCGACTCCCCCGGCGGCAGACCGGCAACTCGCCGCAGGGCCTCACCGTGACCCTGATGGCCGACTACACCCTCGGCTCCCGCGCCTGGCTGCCGTCGGCGGCGATCGTGGCGCTGCTCGCCGAGGCGGGCGTGAGCCACGCCGGGGCCCGCGCCACCACCAGCCGGCTCGCCCGCCGCGGCGTGCTGGAGGGCAGCAGGCAGGGCCGCAACAGCTCCTACCGGCTCACCGCGGCCGCGGTCCACAACCTCGCCGCCGGCGGGCGGTCCATCGCCGCCGCGGCCGTCGACGCCACGACCTGGGACGGGTGGTGGACGCTCGTCGCCTTCTCCCTGCCCCAGGAGGACGCGACCCGGCGGCGCGAGCTGCGCGGCCTGCTGCGCTGGCTCGGCCACGCGCCGCTCTACGACGGCCTCTGGGTCTCGCCCCACGACCTCACCGGCAAGCTCAGGGCGCAGCTGGCCGAACTCGCCCCCGGCACCACGACCGTCTTCCGCGCCCGCCACGTCGACCTCGGCGCGGCGGTCGGCCGCCACCCCCTCGACGCCTGGGACACGGGGGCGATCGCCCGGCACTACGACGACTTCATCCGGCGCTGGAGCCCCCTGCTGCCCGACGTCCGCGCCGCCCGGATCACCGGCGCCGAGGCGGTCCGCACCCGCACCGAGGTCATGGACACCTACCGCCGCCTGCCCATCCTGGACCCGCGGCTGCCCCTCGACCTGCTCCCCCCGGGGTGGCCGCGCGAACCCGCCCGCGACCTGTTCGCCGCCGTCTACGACGGCCTCGCCGGGCCCGCCCAGGACCACGTGCGCGCCGTCGCCGGCCGCTTCACCACCGACCCGCCGACCGACGTGCGGGCCCACACCGTCGCCGACCTGCTGGCGGGTGTGGCGGGCGCCGCCGAACCCGTCACCGGACCCGGCCGCTGATCGGGGGCCGGGCCCCGGCGGGGTCCGGCCCGTCCGGTCACGCCGGGGTGCGCAGGGTCCACTGCTGGTCGGGCTGCCCGGTGCAGGTCCACAGGACCAGCCTGGTGCCGTTGCCGGTGCCCTGGCCGGACGCGGCCAGGCACAGGCCGGACTGCGCGCTGGTGATGGTGCCGTTGGCGTTGGCGTTCCACTGCTGGTTCGTGTCGCCGTGGCAGTCCCAGGTCACCACCTGGGTGCCGTTGGTCGTGCCCCTGCCGTACGCGTCCAGGCACCTGGTGCCGAGGACGACCAGCTGCCTGGACGAGTTGTGCGTCCACGACTGGTTGGGTTGGCCGTGGCAGTCCCACAGCTGGAGCTGCGTGCCGTTGGCGGTCGACGAGCCGGGCAGGTCGAGGCAGCGGCCCGAGGGCACGCCGACGACCTGCCTGCCCTGGGACGGGACCGGGTCGCCGATGCTCCCGGGGACGGCGCGCAGCGCGGCGTACCAGGTCGCGGCCATCTTGTCGTAGCCGGTGGCCGTGGGGTGGACGCCGTCGATCAGGTCGGCCGTGGTCAACGCGGCGTGCATGTCCACCAGGTGCACGCGCTTGCCGGCGCTCGCCTTGCTCCGCACCATGCCGGGGATCGTGGCGTTGTAGGTCCGGGCCGCGGCCTCCTGACCCGAGTTGGCCAGCGGGATGATCGTCGCGACGAGCACGTCGGCGTTCGGCGCGGTCGAGGTGATGCGGTCCACGAGCGCCGACAGGCGGGCCGGCGCGTTGGCCACGTCGCGGTTCTGGAGGATGTCGTTGGTGCCGATGTGCAGCAGGACCGTGCGCGGGTTGGTGTTGCGGAGCCAGGTCACGACGTTCGCGTCGACCTGGTCGATGCGCCAGCCCGGGTGGCCCTGGTGGTCGTGGTCCCACAGCGAGGCGGGGCCGTTGAACTGGGAGCCGACGAAGTCCACCCGGTGGTTGCCGGAGCCGAACCGCTGCCACAGGCCGATCCGGTAGCCGCCGGGCACCTGCGTGCCCTCGGTGATGGAGTCGCCCAGGGGCATGACGCGCACCCCGCCGTTGGACTCGGCGGCGGCCGGGGCGGCGGGCAGCAGCGCGGCGGTGATCAGCGCCGCGGCGCAGGCGGCGAGTCGTCGGGAGCGTGGTCGCATGTGTTCTCCTGGAGTTCGGGCGGGCTACGCGCTCTGCCGCCGCCACTGCTGGTTGGCGCCGCTGCCGCAGGTCCACTGGACGAGTTGGGCGCCGTCGGTGGTGGCGGCCTCGGACACGTCCAGGCACTTGCCGCTGTGCCGGGCGACCAGCCGCACGTGGCCGCCGCCCACGTCCTCGACGCGCCACCTCTGGTTGGCCTGACCGTTGCAGGTCCATTGGACGGCCCGGACCCCGTCGGCGGTGGCGGTCTCGCCGCCGTAGACGTCCAGGCACTTGCCGCTGCCGACGTTGACCACCTCGGAGTACCCGCCGCCGGCGTCGCGCACCCGCCAGCGCTGGTTGGCCTGACCGTTGGGGGCCCACTGGACCACGTTGCCGCCGTCGGCGGTGGAGGCGTCGTAGACGTCGGCGACCTTGCCGCTGTGCCGCGCCGTGAACGTCTCGGCGGTCGGCACGGGCACGGTCGTGCGCGGGGTGAGCCGGTAGAGGCCGGAGCCGTGCGCGGGCAGCGAGCGCGACAGCGTCCCGCTCACCGTGCCCAGGTCCGCGCCCGACCACAGGTCGACCGCGGTGGCCGAGCCGATCCCGAGTTCGGCCAGCGACGCGGACACGGTCGCGGTGCCGCCGCCCCGGTTGAACAGCGCCAGGTACCTGTCCTGGCTGCCGGGCACGTCGGCGGTCCAGGCGGTGTGCGTACCGGCGAAGAGCTGCCGGTTGTTGAGGCTGTGCTGGTCGACCGCCAGCACGGCGGCGTTGGTCATCAGCGCCAGCTCGGAGGCCCGGTTCTGGGTCAGGTCACCGCCCCACATCAGCGGTGAGCGGGTGATCGACCACAGGGTCATCAGGGTGCGCTGCTCGTCCGGGGTCAGGTTGGAGTAGCGCGGCGACCCCACGGGGCCCTGCTGGGACAGCCAGCCGATCGGGATCATGTCCGGGTCGGGCCACGCGCCGGGGCGGCGGTGCGGTGTCCAGGCGTGCAGCCGCTCGAACAGGGCGTCCAGCGACGACCAGTTGTCCCACAGGTCGTTGACCACCCGCCACATGTTCGCGTTCGCCGCGACGTGCGCGCCGTTGGCGGTGGAGGTCGGGCCGGGCGAGAGGCTGAGCACCATGGGGCGGCCGCTGCGCTGGATCGCCAGCTTGTAGCCCTCGACCTCGGCCTGGCGGTAGGTCGGCGCGGCGATGTCGTCGACCTTGACGTAGTCCACGCCCCACGAGGCCAGCAGGCGGAACTGGGCGTCCAGGTACGCCTGGGCGCACGGGTTGCCCATGTCCAGGCCCCAGTTCAGGTTCAACCAGGCCGCGGTGGTGTTGTTCTCGATCTCGTTGGCGCGGCAGCTCGTGCCCGGCACCGGGAGGTTGTCGGCCACCACCTGGCGCGGGACGCCCCGCATCAGGTGCACGCCGAACTTCAGGCCCGCGGTGTGGATGTAGTCGGCCAGCGGCTTGAACCCGTTGGTCCCCGCGGCGGAGGGGAACCGGGTGGTGTCGGGCAGCAGCAGGCCGTTCGCGTCGGTGCGCAGCCGGGGCTGGAGGTTGGCGTCCTGGTTCGGGCTCCCGGTGCCCCGGCCCGGGTAGTACCACGCCCAGTCGACGACGACGTACTGCCAGCCGTGCTGCCTGAGGTTGTCGCGCATGTAGTCGGCGTTGGCCTTGACCTGCGCCTCGGTGACGTTCCAGTTGAACGAGTCGTAGCTGTTCCACCCCAGCGGCGGGGTCGTCGCGACCCCGTTGTCCCACGCCGGCGCCTGCTCCTCCGGTCCCGGGGTGAAGGCCGTGGTCGACAGCGCGGCGGCGGCGAGCAGTGCGCCCGCCCGCCGCAGGGATGACCTTCGAACTCCACCCACGGTGCCTCCTGCTCGTCGTCGAGAGGGCGCTCCTGCCGGGACATCACTTGTTCACGCTCACATCAGGTGAGCACGAGCAAGGAGACCTGTGTCAACAAGTCTGCTGACCACCGGAGGAGGTGTCAAGCACGCGGCTTCGTTAGCGCTCACAACTGGGCTGTCGAGACGAGGGGCCCGCGGGGAGGCCGGACCGGCCTCCCCGCGGCCGTTCAGCCGCGGACGCCCCACTGCTGGTTCGCGCCGCCGTGGCAGGACCAGAGCTGGATCAGGGTGCCGTTCGCGGTCCCGTTGCCGCCGGCGTCCAGGCAGAGCCCGGACTGCACCCCGGTGATGGTGCCGTCGGCGTTGACGTTCCACTGCTGGTTCACCTGGCCGTTGCAGTCCCAGAGGATCGCCGCGGTGCCGTTGGCGGTCCCCTGACCACTGGCGTCGAGGCACCTGTTGCCGGCCGTCACGAGCTGCCTGCCCGAGGTGTGGGTCCACCTCTGGTTGGCGCCGCCGTTGCAGTCCCAGAGCTGGGCCTGCGCCCCGTTGGCGCCGCCGGCGGCGACCTCGGCGCAACGGCCGGACTGCCCGCCCACGAGCATGGCGTTCTGCGGGCCGCCGGTGCCGCCGCCCGGTCCGGCGTTGGCCATCACCGCCCGCGCGCCCGAGGGCCAGTTGCCGTTGGTGACCGTGACGTTGCCGGACACCACGTTGCCGCGGTCGCCGTTGGTCACGTTCGTGCTGCCGTTCGTGGACCAGTTGTTGGCGACCGTCCAGTTGCCCATGTTCTCGCCACCCCAGTAGTTCGCGGTGGCCCAGGTCCCGGTGGCGGAGAACACGTTGTTGGTCGCGGTGTAGTGGCGGGAGCCCTCGTCGAAGTAGAGCCCGAAGTGGCCGTTGGTCCGCAGGCAGTGGTTCCCGCTGATCACCGCGTTCGGGTTCCACGCCAGCGTGTAGACGCACCCGCCGTCGTTCATCTGCTGCATGACGTCGTGGATGTAGTTGTTGAGGAGCCGGTTGTCGGACGCCGTGGTGGGGGTCGTGTAGCGCGGCTGGTAGTTGTAGAGCCCGCGGTTGGCGTAGTGGTTGCTGCCGCCGGCGTCGTTGGCGCCCCAGCCGTAGCCGATCGACATGCCCGAGTACGGCATGTTGTAGACCTCGTTGTGGGCCACGGTGGCGGTGCTGACGTAGGTGTTCAGGACCGAGACGTTGCCCCGGTACTCCACGCCCAGGTCGTGGATGCGGTTGTGGCTGACGGTGATGTTCCGGTTGACCATCCGCTGGTCGCCCGGGTGGTGCGCGTCGGCCCGCACGCCGCCGACCACGATGCCGCCGGCCGAGCTGTGGGCGATCTCGGACCGGGTGACCGTGATGTCGCTCGCGCCCAGGCCCACCCCGCTCGCGTGGGCGTTGGCGTCGTTGCCGATGCCGATGGCGGTCTGCCCCAGGTTGAGGAACCGGGACTCGCTGAACGTGATGTCGTCGGCGGCGGAGACCTGCACGGCGGCGGGCATCTGGCTCCAGTGCGGCCGGGCGGCCTCGAACTGGGCGCAGCCGTTCTGGCACGAGGTGATCCGGTTGGCGGGCCAGTTCCAGTTGCCCGCCAGGTAGGCGCCGGTCTGCTGGTCGGCGTAGCCCTGGTTGCCGCTGGGCCCGAGCCAGCTGGTGCCGGTGAACGTGATCCCGCTGAACGAGATGTGGTGCGCCGGCGCGTCGTAGGTGCCCCCGACGTCCACCAGGGACTGGAGCACCGGCAGCTCGACGCCGGCGGTGCCCATGTCCTGGCCGGGCAGCGGGATGTAGGACAGCGCGCCCGTCCCGGGGTTGAGGTACCACTCCCCCGGCGAGTCCAGGAACTCGTAGGCGTTGGCCAGGTAGAGGGGGCCCGCGCGGTGCGGCGCGGCGAGCGTGTCGTAGCCGAAGGTGTTGTTGTTCCACGCGGGCTGCTGCATCGTGAGGAAGTTGCCGCTGATGCCCTGCACCGGCGAGTAGCGGTCGGTGAAGGAGTTGACGCTCTCCACCTCGACCCGGTTCTGGTTCGCCAGGTTGTTGAGGTAGCCCAGCGCGGTGGTGGAGAACCTCATGCCGGTGTCGGTGAAGGTGAAGTCGGCCCGGTTCACCTGCGTGCGCGCCCGCGTCGCGATCGCGCCGTCGACGTACAGCTGCCGGGAGTCGGTCCCGGCGCCGACGTTCGCCCGCCAGATGTTCTTCCCGGCGTCGACGACCGACCACCCGGTGACGGCTCGGGCGCCGCTGATCACGGGGCGCGCGGACGGGGCCGCCTGCCAGATCACGCGGTAGCCGTTGGCGCCGGAGTCGGCGGCGGTGAACCGCAGCGGCTGGGAGAGCCGGTACACGCCGCCGGCCAGCTGCACGACGAGGTCGCCGGACGTGGAGCCGACCTGCGACCGCACGGCGGCCTGCGCGGCGGACAGGGAGCACGGCTGGGTGGTGGAGCACGCGGTGCCGGTGCCGGAGGGCGATGCGTAGAGGGTCGTGGTGGCGCCGTGCGCGGGAGGGGCGGGGACCATCACCGCCGCCAGCACCGCGGCGGCGGCGGCGACCGACAACGGCCTTCGCACCGCGGGGGACGAGGACGCGAACAAGGGGACCTCCTGGAGTGGGGGTGTGCTGTGCGGCGGCCGGTCGGGGCGGTGGTGGTCGGGGCGGTGGTCGGTCAGGCCGGCGGCGGCGGCCGGCGGACGGGCAGGGCGGCGGGCCGGCGGGCCGGCGGGCGGTCGAGACGGCGGTCGGGACCGCGGGTGGTCGGGACGGCGGACAGGGACCGTGCTCGGGCGCGCGGACCCGACGGGTCGATCAGGACGGCAGCGGGTTCAGGCGGTCGGGCGGGGCGACGGTGTCCGGCACCACGGCCAGCAGGCGCTGCCCGGCGCGTTCCGGCCGGACGTGGGGCCCGTCGGGCGCCGGGACCGGAAGCCGGTGGCGGGAGGCGTCGACCGCCTCCTCGTCGACGCGGATGCCCAGCCCCGGGCTGTCGCCCAGCACGAACGCGCCGCCCTCCACGTGGAGGTCGGCGGACACCCCCGTGGGCGGGCGCAGGTCCTGCAACTCGCTGACCAGGTGGTTCGGCACCGACGTCGCGGCGTGGAGCAACCCCACCGGCGTGGTGCCGATGGGGCTCACGGGCAGGTCGTGGGCGTGCGCGAGGGCCGCGACCCGGAGGAAGTGCGTGACGCCCCAGACCGCCGCGGTCTGTACGACGTCGACCGCGCCCGCCGCGATCAGCGGTCGGTACTGCTCCAACCCGCTCAGGTTCTCCCCGCTCGCGACCGACGCCCGGACCCCGCGGCTGACGACGGCGTGCCCCTCCGCGTCCCAGCGCCGGACGGGTTCCTCGACCCAGGTCAGGTCGAGCGTGCGTTCGAGCTCGCCCACGTGGCGGACCGCCTGCTTGCGGGTCAGGGACTCGTTGACGTCGAGCATCAGACCCGGTCGCGTCCCGCCGCCGGCGGCGGTGAGCACGTCGCGCACCAGGATGAGGCGGTCCCGGTCCCGGTCGACGTCCAGACCGCCCTTGAGCTTCGCCGCCCGCAGCCCGTGATCGGCGTAGGTCTCGTACGCCGCCACGAGCTCGTCGTCCCCCAGCCCGATGTCCAGCCCCGAGGCGTAGGCGGGCACGCGGCGGTCGCGCCCGCCCAGCAGCCGCCACAGCGGCTCTCCGGCGGCCTGCGCCTTGATGTCCCACAGCGCCGTGTCGAGGGTGCCGATGGTGCCGAACACCGCGCCCGCGTGCCCCGCCTTGAACACCCGGCGCAGCATCCGGTCGTAGAGGGCGGTGACACCGCGGGGGTCCTCGCCCTCGATCGCGGCGAAGACCGCCTCGATCTCCACGTGCGACCCGAGCCCGATGCCGGTGATCCCCCCGTCGGTCTCGACCAGGACGATCGGCACCCGGACCAGGCCGTCGGGGAAGACGCCGTTGGCGTCGCCGACCGGCCGACCCCAGTCCTGGACGGTGGTGAGGGTCCGATAACCGGTGATGCGCATCTCAGCCCTTCGTGGCCCCGGCCGTGACACCGTCGGCGATCCGGCGTTGCAGGAGCAGGTAGACGGCGAGGACGGGAACCGCGGCGATCAGCACCCCGGAGGCGAAGACGGGGATGTCGTCCGAGTACTGCCCCCGCAGCGAGGTGACCCCGACCATGAGCGTGCGGTGGTCCGCCGACGGCATCACGAGCAGGGCGATGAGCACGTCGTTCCAGCAGAAGAGGGCGTCGAGGACCCCGACCGAGATGAGCGCCGGGGCGCCCATCGGCAGCATGATCCTCCAGTAGACGCCGTACGTCGTGTTCCCGTCGATCCGGGCCGCGTCCACGATGTCCGGGGGCACCGTCGAGTAGTAGCTCGTCATGAGGAAGGCGGTGAACGGCAGGAACTGCGCCACGTACGCCAGGACGAGTCCCGGGTACGTGTCGACGAGACCGGTGTCGGCCATGACCCGGGTGAGCGGGACCATGATCACCTGGAAGGGGATGAACAGCGCGGCGAGGCAGCCGAGGCGGACGGCCGACGAACCGCGGAACCGCAACCGGGCCAGCGCGAACCCGGCCATCGACCCGAACAGCAGCAGCAGCGCGACCGAGCAGGTCACCACGACCGCGGAGTTCAGGAAGTACCGGGACACGCCCGCGGTCGTCCACGCCGTGGCGATGTTCTCCCAGTTCCACGAACCCGGGGGGGAGAACCGGTCCAGGACGTACTCGCGGCGGGTCTTCACCGCGACGTTGGCGGTGAACAGCAGGGGGTAGACCGTCGCCAGCGCGAGCACCGCCATCGGGACCGCGACGACCCACCTCGTCATCCCCCGGCCGGCCATCAGCCCTCCCTCCCCACGCGGCGCAGGACACCGATCTGGGCCGACCCGACCAGGAGCATGACCAGGAGCAGCACCGTGGACGCCGCGGAGGCGAGCGCGGGCTGGTCGAACTGCCCCTGCCGGATCCAGATGTAGTACTCGGGCAGGTAGGTGGACGCCTCCGGCCCGCCGCTGGTCATCACGTACAGCAGGCCGAACATCGAGGTCAGCAGGCCGATCGTGGTGGTCGCGAAGACGAACTGGATGGTGCGGGTCAGCCCCGGGACGATCACGTGCCGGATGGTCTGCGGGAGGGAGGCGCCGTCCACGGTGGCCGCGTCCAGCAACGAGGGGTCGAGGGCGGCGAACCCGGCCAGGAAGACGACCAGCGCCATGCCGAACGTCGCCCAGACGTGCACGCCGACGACCGCGAAGATCGCCACGTCGGGGTCCCCGAGCCAGTCCACCGGCCCGAGCCCCACCACGCCGAGGAGCTGGTTGAGGGGCCCGTCGAAACCCAGCAGCAGGTTGAAGACCGCCCCCACGATCACCGGCGAGAGCACGGCCGGGAAGAAGTAGACGCCCCGGTAGACCCGGTGCCCGGGAACCTTCAGGTAGATGAAGGTGGCGAGCAGCCCCGGGATCGCCACGGCCACCGGGAGCAGCAGCAGGAGCAGGGCGGCGTTGCCCAGCGCGGTGCGGAAGAGCGGGTCGCCGAACAGGGTCGCGTAGTTGTCGAGGCCGACCGGCGTGCCGTTGCGGTCGCCGTCACCGGTGAAGGAGAAGTTGACCCCGAGCGCCAGTGGCCACAGGCGCAGCGCGACGATGATCAGCACGGCCGGCGCGACCAGGACGAACGGCGCCAGGCGCTCGGCCCGCGACCCGCGCCGGGGTCGTCGGCGGGCCGGTGCCGGCTCGACCCGCCCGGTGGTCGGCGCCGGGCGGAGCGGGGACGGGGACGGTGCGGCCGGCACGGGATCAGCCCGCCGCGTCGGAGGCGGCCAGCTGCGCCACGGCCTCGTCGACGGTGGCGGAGCCGCTGAGCAGCTGCTGCGAGAGGCGTCCCATCAGGTCGACCGTCTTGCTGGACAGGGCGACGTGCAGCGCCGGCTTGCCCGTCCTGATCGCCGAGGTGATCGCGGCGACGGCCGGGCCGGCGGCGGAGACGTCGATGGCGGTGTCGGCCGCGATCGCGCCCGCGTCGGCGTAGAAGGCACCCAGCGCCACGGTCGACGTCAGCGAGCGCACCAGGTCGGCGGCGACCTCCGGGTCACGGGTCCACTTCGCCACCCCGTAGCCGATGCCGCCGTCGTAGGGCAGGCTCGGCGTCGCCCCGGGGTTCACCACCGGCGCCGCCATGACACCGACGTCGTCCGGGTCGAGGAACTCGCCGAAGTCCTTCCAGTGCCCGATGTCGGACACCAGCCCGATGACGTGCGCGGCCCGTCCCGACTGGAAGATGGCGAACGCGTCGTTGAACATCGCGGTGGAGTTGACCCCGTCGTTGTTCAGGCCGGCGGCGTCGACCTGCTGCCACAGCTCGAAGATCCGCTTCACGTTCGGCGAGGTCCAGTCCCGCTCCCCGGCGATCCACCGGTCGTACTCGTCCGGGGCGAGCACCGCCGATCCCATGGCGGACAGGAAGAACTGGATGCCGATGCCCTCCTTGTTGCCCACGCCGAAGCACTCGGCGCCGGTCCGGTCGGTGATGGCGCCGCAGTCCTCGACGAAGTCGGCCCAGTTCCCGGCGGGCGCCTCGGGGTCCAGACCGGCCTGCTCGTACAGCGCCTTGTTGTAGTACAGGGGATGTCCTTGCAGTGTCACCGGTGCGGCGTAGGTCTTCCCGGCGTGCGTGAACGCGTCCCAGCCGACCAGTCGCCGCCTGTCCTCGGCGACGTACTCGTCCAGCGGCAGGAGCGCGTCGACCCGGTCCCGGAGCTGACCGCCCCCGTTGAAGAGGATGACGTCGGGGCCCTTGCCGGACTGGATCGCCGCTCCGAGCAACGTGTAGTACTGGTCGAAGGGTTGCGCCACGAACTCGACGTCGACGTCCGGGTGGCTCTTGGCGAAGTCCGCCCTCGCCGCGTCGAGGTAGGCGGCGGCGTTCGCGTCACCGGACTTCCAGTCCCAGACCACGAGATCGTCGCCGGAGGTCCCGGTGCGGTCCGACACCGCGGCGCTCCCGCAGCCGCTCAGCACCAACCCCAGGACCAGGACAGCGGACCACGGTGTGCGCTGCTGCATGGCTGCTCACTTCTCCAGACGGCGGCCGGGTTACCCACCCGCTCGGCTTGCTGACGCCAAGGAGCTGACTCGGCCACCATACTGATCCACCGCCCGTTGGGGAACGATGAGTATTACTTACCACCGCCGATCCGCCGCAGACCTTGCGGCAGACGGACCCGGGTCGCGACCGCGGATGCGCAGTCGCACGAACAACATGCCGCTCCCCCTTGACGTCGGGTTAGCCGAAGAGCTGTCATGGGTAACCGGGGCCACAATCCCTTGAGTCTGACTCATCGGCGGGAGGTCCACGATGGGCGCACGACGGGTCACGTTGGCCGACGTGGCCAAGGTGGTCGGTGTCTCCCAGACCACCGTGTCCCTGGTGCTCTCGGGGCGCGGTCCGGACCTGCGGATCTCCGAGGAGGTGCAGCGACGGGTCCGCGAGGCGGCGGCGGAGATGGAGTACCGCCGCAACCGCGCGTCGTGGGAGCCGCGCGGGACGAGGACCCGGACGATCGCCCTCGTGTCCGACTCGGTCGCGGGTTCGCGGATCGCCGGCGACATGGTCAGGGGCGCGCTCGCCGCGTCCCGCCGGCACGGCGTGACGCTGCTGCTCGGCGAGACCGAGGGCGATCCCGGGCTTGAGCGCACGCTGATCGGGACGATGCGCGACCACCACGTCGACGGCATCGTGCTGGCCACGGTGCGCACCAGGAGGATCGGCGTGCCGAGGGTGCTCGCCGACGGGCCCGCCGTGCTGCTCAACGCGCTGCCCCGGGAGCCGTCCGCGCTGCCCTCCGTCCTGCCCGACGAGGTGCTGGGCGGGCGCGCCGCCGCGCGCGTGCTCCTCGACGCGGGCCACGTCGAGGGCATCCACCTCATCGGCGCCGATCCGATCGGCGGTGACGCGCCCGCGGGCGGGACCGCGGCGGTCGGCAGGCTCACCGGCATCCGCCGGGCCCTGGACGAGGCGGGGGTGGAGGTGGAGGGCGCGCGCCCGTGCCGGTGGTGGCTGCCGGAGTGCGGCTTCGCCGCGACGCGGGACCTGTTGGGCGCCAAGCGACCCCGCGCCCTGATCTGCCTCGACGACCGGCTGGCGCTGGGCGCCTACCAGGCGCTCCAGGAAGCCGGTCTCACCGTGCCCGACGACGTCTCCGTGGTCTCCTTCGACGACCACCCCATCGCCTCGTGGCTGCGCCCCGGCCTCACCACGGTCGCGTTCCCGCACCACGACCTCGGCGCGAAGGCCGTCGACCTCCTCCTGGCCGGACCCGAGCGGCAGGACGCGGGCCGCGCGGGCGGGAACGGACCGCACTACGTCCCCATGCCCGTCCGCGTTCGCGGCTCCGTGGCGCCGCCGCGATGACATCGATCAGCCCGTGAACGGCGCCGTGGCGCCGCGCAGGAAGGCCAACCCGTCGGCGGCGAGGGCGTCGGGCGATTCCGCCAGGGGCCGCCAGATCGACGCGGCCGTCGCGATCGCGGCGTTGTCGGGGGTGAACGACTCGATGCACAGCGGACCGCGGTAACCGGCACCCGCCAGCGCCCGCAGCACCGCCGGCCAGTCCTGGTGGTCCCGCCCCGGCGTGCCGCGGTCGTTGGCGCACACCTGCACGTGGGCGATCCGGGCACCCGCGGCCCGGATCGCCTCGACGGGCGACGACTCCTCGATGTTCAGGTGGTAGGTGTCCAGCGCCAGCCCCCAGCCCTCCTCGGGCAGCCCGTCCAACGCCTCCAACGCCTGCCCGACCGTGTTGATCAGGCTGGTCTCGTAGCGGTTCAGCGGTTCCACCGCGATCCGGACCCCCTTCGACGCCGCGTGCTCGACCACCGGGGCGAGGTTCGCGCGCAGCTGGGCGTAGACCTCCGGCCGGTGCCCGATCCGCCACGTGCGGCCCACCGCGCTGTAGGCCGGGCCCGCCGCCACGCCGCTGCCGACGACGGCCGCCACGTCCACGACGTGCCGCAGGTAGTCCTGGGTCTCGACGACGGCGTCGGACTCGACCAGGTCCCGACCGGGCGGCATGACGAGGCAGACGGTGGCCTTCAGGCCCAGGGCCGCCAGCAGCCCGGCCGCCCGGTGCGGGTCCCAGTCGCCGGGGTTCTCCACCGGCAGCTCGACGACGTCGAAGCTCCACCCGCGGATGCGCGGCGCGAGCACCGACAGCACGTCGTCGGTGAGGGGTGACGTCCAGACCCAGGTGCTGACCCCGATGTCCCACATGTGCGTGCTCCCGTCGGGCGAGTCGGTCCGGCGCGGGCGGATCGACCGGCGCCTGTCCACGGCTACTTCCAGGGACCGGGGTAACCCGGCATGGCCTCGCAGCCGCACATGGCGTAGTGCAGCGGCGGCATGTCGTGGTCGACGAAGTCCCGGACGTCGTCCCGGGTCACCTTCGGCTGCGGCAGCACCCACTCCTCGGGGACCTGCTTCCCCGCCAGGACCCGGAGCGCGGCGATGACCGGTGTGCGCCACTGGAACGTCGGGTACGTGGGCGCGACCGCGGTCATCCCCTCCGCGACCCACGTGCGCAGGAAGTCCTGCTGGTCCTCGCCGACGAACGGCGGGATCGGGGCGCCCGCGTCCTGGAACGCCTCGACCGCGGCCACGGCCGTCGCGCCGGCGTCCATCCACACGCCGTCGATCCGGCCCTCGCGCTGGAGGTGGTCGTTGACGATGCTCTTGGTCCTGGCCGCGTCGCCGTCGGTGAACTCGACCCCGACGACGTCCAGCCCGCTGTCCGCGAGGATCTCGTTCGCCGCGGCCCACCGCTGCTCCAGCACGTCCACGCCCGGCAGGATGCGCAGCGCCAGCACCTTGCCGCCGGGCTCCACCTCCTCCGCCAGGAACTCGGCGCCGTCGGCCCCGAACGCGAACCCGCCGATCGGGTGGATGAACGTGACCGGGCAGTCGGAGTCGACACCCCGGTCGAACACGATCACCGGCACACCGGTCGCGCACGCGGCCTCGACGGCCGGGGTCAGCGTGGCGGTGGTGTTGGGCGACACGATCAGCGCGTCGCACCCCCGGGAGGCGAACGACTGGATGTCGCTGATCTGCTTGTCGTCCTTGGCCTCCGCGTCGAGGACGGTGAACCCGGTGATCTCCGGGTGCAGCTTCACCTCCTCCGCCATGGTCCGGAACCCGACCTGCCGCCAGGGGTTGTCGACCGAGGCGTTGGAGAAGCACAGGTGGTGGTCGCCGCCGGGCTTGGCGTACCCGCTGGTGTCCACCATCTCCGGGTCGAGCATCTGCTCCCACGGCGCGGGCGCCGGTCCGCCGTCCTCGAACCCGACCGGCGTCGCGGTGCGGAACGCCAACTGGCGCTCGTACTCGGCCCGGTCGAAGAACTCCGACCCGGCGCGGTCGGGGGGCGTCGTGGCGGTCGGGCCCTCGGCGGGCAGGTCGCTCGAACACCCGGCGGTCGCGAGGGCGCCCACGAGGGCGAGTGCGGTCCACGTCCTGCGCATGGTGCTGCTCCTTGGTCCTTCGGCGGCGTTTCAGGGGATGGCGGTTCCGGTCCCGCGGGGCCGGAGCACCCGGCGCGGGCCCGTGCCGCGGGCGGCGTAGGCGACCGCGGCGATGAGGATCAGTCCCTGCACGGCGGAGTCGAGGGCGCCGGCGACGCCGAGCAGGTTCAGCAGCGAGAACAGGGCTTCCAGCGACAGCGCGCCCGCGGCCGCGGCGACCACCGAGCCCCGACCGCCCCCGAGCAGGACGCCGCCGAGCACGACCGCGGTGATGGCCCGGAACTCCAGGCCGGCGCCGACCTGCGCGGACACCCCGGCGAACCCGGCGAGCAGGACGGCGGCGAGGGCGGCCAGCAGTCCCGAGAGCACGAACGCCAGCACCCGCAGCCGGTCCACCCGCCCGCCCGCCAGCCGGACGGCGGTGTCGTTGTCGCCCACCGCGAGCAGCGTGCGCCCGGTGCCGCCGCGCATGAACAGCACCGCCCCGGCCAGGACCACCAGCAGGACGACGACAGACCAGGGCACCTGCCCCAGGACCGGCACGTCGAACCCGCCCCGGCCGAACGCCCGGAACGACGGCGACAGGGCGCCGCGCGGCGCCCCGCCGGTCCACAGGAACACCGCGCCGTCGAGCACCAGCAGCGCCCCCAACGTCACGATGAAGGACGGCACCAGCAGCTTCGTCGTGATCAGGCCGTTGACCAGGCCGACCAGGGCGCCGAAGGCGAGCAGCAGCGCGATCACCCACCACGTGTTCGCGTCGTCCCCCGAGATCAGCCGGGCGGCGATCACGACCCCCGCGGTCACCAGCGACCCCACGGACAGGTCGTAGCCGCCGGACACGACCACGAAGTACTGGCCGATCGCCAGGACCACCAGCGGCGTGGCCCGCTTGAGCAGCGCCAGGTAACCGTCCGGCTCGGCGTACGCGGGCCCGGCGAAGGCCAGGGCCACCAGCAGGACCGCCAGCACGGCGAGCACCGGCGCGGTCCCGCGGGCCGGGCGGGGTCGCCCCGTCACGCCGACCTCCGGGACGACCCGCGGCGGGCGTACAGCGCCACCGCCGCGACGAGCACGACCCCGCGGACCACGTCCTTGAAGAACGGGTCCACCGCGAGGTCGTCGAACACGGTGTCCAGGGTCGCCAGGAGCAGCACGCCGCCCACCGTGCCCGCGATACCGCCGCGGCCACCCGCGAGGGCCGTCCCACCGAGCACCACGGCCGCGATGGACTCCAGGTCGTACCCCGCGTCCGTGCCGACGTACGGCGCGCCCGACCCGAGCCTGGCGGCCAGGAACACGCCGGCGAGGCCGGCCGCGAGGGAGCACAGCACGTGCGCGGTGACGATCGTGCGGCCGGTCCGCACGCCGGACAGCCGCGCCACGTCGACGTCACCGCCGACCGCGTACATGTGGTAGCCGCCGCGGGTCCGCCGCAGGTACCACCACGCGCCCGCGGCGACCAGCAGCACCAGCAGCGCCGCCACCGGGACCGGTCCGACCCGGGCGTACCCGAGGTGCTGGAACGAGCGCGGCACGCTGCCCGCCGGCCCGGTGTAACCCTGTTCGAGGTACCCGCGCAGGACCAGCGCGACGCCGAGCGTGGCGATGAACGCGTTGACCCGGAGACCCGTGACCACGAGCCCGTTGACGAGGCCGACGACGGCCGCGACCGCCAGCGCGAGCAGCACGCCGGGCAGGACCGCCGTCCCGCTGCCCGCCATCGTCTCGGCCGCCACCAGCGAGCACAGCCCGACCAGGTAGGCGACGGACAGGTCCAGCGACCCGGTGACGACGACCAGCGTCTGCCCGATCGCGACCAGGCCGAGCGCGGTGCTCCGGGTGAGGATGGTGAGGACGCCGCCCTGGTCGAGCAGCACACCGCCGTCGAGCGCCACCAGGACGCTGCCGACCACGAGCAGCGCGGCCAGCGCGACGTACACGGTCGCGGTGGTGCTCGGGGCGGACCTGCGCGGCCGCGCGGCCACCGCGGTCCCCTGGGCGCGGTCGGGCACGACGCTCACGCCGCGCCACCGGCCCCGTGCCCGGTCGCCAGCCTCATCACGGCCTCCTCCGAGGCGCCCGCCGGCAGCTCGCCCACCACGGTCCCCCCGTGCATCACCAGGACCCGGTCGCTCATGCCGATCAGCTCCGGCAGTTCCGACGAGATCATCAGGATGGCCACCCCCCTGTTCGCGAGGTCGCGCAGCAGCCGGTGGACGGCCTGCTTCGCGCCCACGTCGACGCCGCGCGTCGGCTCGTCCACGATCAACACCCGAGGCTCGACCGCGAGCCACTTGCCGAGCACCACCTTCTGCTGGTTGCCACCCGACAGGTAGCGCACCTCCTGGTCCGGCCCGCGCGCGGTGACGGCGACCGACCGCAGCAGCTCGCCGAGGTCGGCCGAGCGCCGCGCCGCCGCTCCCCGCAACGCCGCCCGCCGCACCAGCAGGAGGTTGTCCTTCACCGACTGCCGCAGCGCCAGCCCCTCGCCCTTGCGGTCCTCGGTGACGTAGCCGATGCCGGCCCCGACCGCGGTCCGCGGTCGGTCGACGCGGACCGGCACGCCGTCCACCGCCGCGGAGCCCGCGGTGAACGGCTCCACGCCCCAGATCGCCCGCGCGGTCGCGGACCTGCCGGAACCCTGCAACCCGGCCAGGCCGACGACCTCGCCGGCGCGGACGTCGAAGGTCAGGTCGCGCACCCGGCCGTTGCCCGCGCCGCGCAGCGCCAGCCGCACGTCCCCCGGCTCGCCGCCGCGCTCCGGGTACCGGGCTTCGAGCGGGCGGCCGACCATGAGCCGCACGAGGTGGTCCGAGGTGATGTCCCGGGTGGCCGAGGTCGCCACGAGCGCGCCGTCCTTGAGCACCGTGATCCGCTGGCTGAGGTCGAACACCTCGCGCATCCGGTGGGACACGTACAGGATGGCCACCCCCCGCTCGCGCAACCGCGCCACCAGCCGGTACAGCAGTTCGACCTCGTGGTCGGCCAGCGCGGCGGTCGGCTCGTCCATGCCGAGCACCCGGGCGTCGGCGGACAGCGCCTTGACGATCTCCACCGCCTGGCGCTGCGCGACGGACAGCCGCGCGACCGGGGTCGTCGGGTCGACGGTCCCGACGCCCAGCTCGTCCAGCAGCCGGCGCGTGCCCGCCTCCATCGCCCGGCGGTCGACCCGGCCGCGCCGCACGGGCTCGCGGCCCAGGAACACGTTCTCGGCCACCGAGCGGTGGTCGAGGAGGTCGAGCTCCTGGTGGATCATCGAGATGCCCGCCGCCTGCGCGTCGCGCGGGCCGGTGAACGAGACCTCACCCCGCTCCAGCACGACCCGCCCGGAGTCGGGCCGGTGGACGCCCGCCAGCACCTTCAGCAGCGTCGACTTGCCGGCGCCGTTCTCCCCCACCAGCGCGTGGACCTCGCCCGCCCGCAGGTCGAGGTCCACGCCGCGCAGCACGGTGACGCCGAAGAAGCTCTTGGTGATGCCCTCCAGCCGCACGTTCACGCGCGAACCTCCGTCAGCTCTCCTGCGGGCGGGTGCGGTCGGACCGCCGGTGCGGTCAGAACTGCGAGATGAACCTCCACGCCTCGCCCTTGGTCCAGGTCCGGACGCCGCTCTCGGCGTAGGTGCCGTCGACCGGACCGGGCATGTGGCCGTTGTCGAACGCGGCCCACTGCACCGGGTAGCCGGCACGGCACGAGTACGCCGTGGTCACGTGGGTCATGCTGCCCGCGCCCGGTTCACGCGGGCTCTGCGGCGTGCAGCCGTTGTTGGCGACGAACCGGTCCCGCAGCTGCCGCCCCATCGAGATGTTGAGCACGTTGTCCGAGATCCCGTGCAGGCCGAAGTACGCGATCGGCTGGCTCCCGCCGCTGCACCCGCTCAGCTGGGCGCCGGCGTAGACCACCACCGCCCGGAACACGGTGGCCCGTGCGCACGCGAGCGCGTAGCTCATGCCGCCGCCGTAGCTGAACCCCATCGCGAAGCGCAGCCTCGGGTCGACGCAGAGGTCGGCCTCGATCCGCCGGATCATGTCGTCGGTGAACGTGACGTCCTCGCCGCCGGAGTTCGCCCACCCGTTGCCCAGGCCCTGGGGCGCGACCAGGATCGCGCTGTTGTTCGACTGCTCCTGCATCCCGTAGTAGGACCACGCGGTCCCGCTGGTCCCGCCGGAGGAGACGTCGTTCATGGTGCCGCCCCGCCAGTGGAACCCGAAGATCAGCCGGTAGGGGCGGTTGTTGTCGTAGCCGTCGGGGACCCGCAGGACGAAGCTGCGGCTCTTGCCGCCGCTCTGGATCGTGTGCGTGCCGCTGCGCAGCGTCGGGGTCTTGCCGCAGCCGGTGCCGCCGGGGTCGCCGCCGCCCGACACCTTGGCCAGCTGCCACTGCTGGTTGGTGCCGCCGTGGTCGGTGTACTGGACGACGTTGGCGTTGTCCGCGGTGGAGGAGCCCTGCACCTCCACGGCCTTGCCGCTGTGCCGGGCGATCAGTCGCACGTGGCCGCCGTCGGAGTCGGCCGGCCGGAACTGCTGGTTGGTCCCGCCGTGGTCGGTCCACTGCTGGATCGCGGCGCCGTCGGCGGTCGACGAGCCGGGCACGTCGAGGGCCTTGCCGGAGTGGCGGGACCTGACCCGGTAGTAGCCGTCGCCGGAGTCCACGAACTGCCACTGCTGGTTGACCCCGTCGTGCCGCGTCCACTGGGTGACCCGCGCGCCGTCGGCGGTCGACGAGCCGGACAGGTCCAGCGCCTTGCCGCTGCTGCGGTTGACCAGGACGTACCACGCGGCCGTGTCGACCGTCGCCGCCGACGCCGGTGTGGTGCCGACCGCGGTGATCGTGCCGGCCGCGAGGACGACGGCCGCGAGGGCGGTCGTCACCGGTCGTCGGCGTGCCTGTGGGGAGGCGGTCGCCTCACCGCTGATCTTCATCCGAGCGCTCCTTCGGTTCAGGGCAGGGTCCACCGCTGGTTGGTGCCGCCGTGGCAGCTCCAGACGATCAGTTGCGTGCCGTCCGCGGCACCGCCGCCGTTGGCGTCCAGGCACTTGCCCGACCGCGCGTTCACCAGGGAGCCGTTGGCGCCCTCGGTCCAGTTCTGGCCGGCACCGTCGTTGCAGGTCCACAGCCGCACCACGCTGCCGTCGGTCGAGCCGGCCGCGTCCAGGCACTTGTCCAGCGCCCGCAGGGTGGACCCGGTGACCGTCCACCGCTGGTTGACCCCGCTGTTGCAGGTCCACAGCTGCACCTTCGCGCCGTCGGCCGTGCTGCCGGCGTTGACGTCCACGCACTTGCCCGAGGCGCCGACGACCGGCCCGGTGCGCGGGGTGGTACCGCCCAGTTCCCGGATCCGGATGTCGCGGAACGACACGTCGTCGCCGGTGCCGTGGTTCTGGACGCCGACGTGCCCGGACGCCAGGGACCGGGCGGGGTCGGTGTTGGTGAAGTCGTTGACCTGCGCGCCGTTGAGGAACACCCGCAGGCGCTCTCCCTCCACCAGCAGCTCGAAGGTGTTCCACTCGCCGGGCGGGTTGAGCGCCGCGTCGCGGGCGGCCTGGTCGGCGCCCTGGAACCCGTAGACCGCGCCGGTGGTCCGGTCGGCGGTGTCGGTGGCGTCGATCTGCACCTCGTAGCCGTTGGCCATCGCCGAGTTCGGGTCCGCGCTGGGCGGGAAGCCGACGAACACCCCGGAGTTGTCGTCCCCGGGCATCCGCCAGTCCAGCTTGAGCGAGTACGAGCGGTACTCGCGCGCGCTGTGCCAGAGCAGGCCCAGGCCCCCGGACGAGGTCAGCGTGCCGTCGCTGTTGGTGAAGCCGCCGGGCCCGGCCTGCGACCAGCCGGTGGTCGAGCCGTTGTACAGCGCGGTGTAGCCGTTCTCCGGCCGGCAGTCGGCCTTGGTGCGGTTGGCCGCGTACCGGATGCCGCCGAGGACCAGGGCGCGGAACCCCGGCTCGGCGTAGCTCGCCTGGGTGTGGCCGCTGCCGGTGTAGAAGGAGCGCCCGCCCTGGACTGCCCTGCACCAGGTGAGCGGGTGGTCGGCGCCCATCGAGCCGCCGCTGTAGGTCGACTCGTCCAGCGTGGCCAGGACCCTGGCCGTGGACCGGACGCTGCCCCGGAAGTTGTACCACTCGTCGGTCCTGGTCCACGTCGGGCCGAGGTGCGCGGTGGCCGCGTGCGCCCGGTTCTCCACCCGGACCGTCGCCTGCTGGACGGCCGGGTGCGAGGTGAAGTAGGTGCCGACCAGCTCGCCGTAGAACGGCCAGTCGTACTCGGTGTCGGACGCCGAGTGGACTCCGACGTACCCGCCCCCGCCCCGGACGTAGGACTCGAACGCGGTCTGCTGGGTCGCGTTGAGCACGTCCCCGGTGGTGTTGAGGAACACCACGGCTTCGAACCGCGCCAGGTCGGTGGTGGTGAACCGGGTCGAGTCCTCGGTGGTGGTGACCGTGAAGCTGTTGGCCGCGCCCAGGTCCCGGATCAGCTGGATGCCGGCCGGGATCGCGTCGTGGCGGAAGCCCGCGGTCTTGGAGAACACCAGTACGTCGTACGGCGCGTCGGCCGCGACGGCCGGTGCACCGGGGTTGAGCGCGGCGACGGTGATGGCGGCCGCGGCCAGGCCGATCGCGCGTCGGGTGCGGGAGCGTTCCATCTCTGTCCGTCCTCGCTTGCTCATCAGGGCAGGGTCCACCGCTGGTTGGTGCCGCCGTGGCAGCTCCAGACGATCAGCTGGGTGCCGTCCGCGGTGGCGCCGCCGTTGGCGTCCAGGCACCTGCCGGACTGGGTGTTGACCAGGGAGCCGTTGGCGCCCTCGGTCCAGTTCTGGCCGGCACCGCCGTTGCAGGTCCACAGCCGCACCACGCTGCCGTCGGCGGAGCCGGCCGCGTCCAGGCACCTGTCCAGCGCGCGCAACGTCGTCCCGCCGACCGTCCAGCGCTGGTTCGCGCCGCCGTTGCAGGTCCACAGCTGCGCCTTCGCGCCGTCGGCCGTGCTGCCGGCGTTGACGTCCACGCACTTGCCCGAGGCGCCGACGACCGGTCCGGTCCGCGTGCCCGTCGACGTGCCGAACGTGTAGGCGTCGACGTCGAAGAGGGTGCCCGTGCCGCCGGCGAAGGTCAGGTACAGCACCACGGTGCCGGTCGGCGCGGCGGACAGGGCCGTGGACACGTCGGTGAACGTGTCCCACCCCCCGGTCACCGGCACGGTCACCGAGCCGAGCACCGTGCCCGTCGGTGAGCCGGTCCGCACGGACAGCGTCCCGCCCGAACCGGCGGACGACACCCGGGCGGTGAACCTGTTCGCCCCGCCGAGCGCGTACGGCTCGAACGCGATCCAGTCGCCGTTCTGGATGTCGCCGACGGTCCGCCCGCCCTCGGCGGCGGCCTTGTCGTAGAGGCCGGTGCCGGACTGCGCCGAGAAGTGCTCGGCCTGGCGGTGCCGCAGTTGCAGCACGTGCTGCGTGTGCGTGGTCACCGGCGGCTGGCCGTTCGCACCGGAGTCGGTGTACTCGGCGTCGAAGACCGCGAACAGGTTCGCCGCCGTGTCGTGCTCGCCGTCCACCGGGATGCGCAACGTCCCCGAGCAACCCGTCTGCGTGGTGATCGGGTGGCCGTGGCTGTCGTGGCCGAGCAGGTAGCTGAGCTTGACCCTGGTGCAGTCGATCGTGCCGTCCTCCCGGTCGGACGCCGTGATCGTGTAGGGCACGCTGTCGCCGAAGCTGAACAGGGCTCCGTTGACCGGCGCGTCCAGCCTGACCGTCGGGGCGGTGTTCCCGACCGAGATCGACACCGTCGCGGAGCCCGAGCGGCCCCCGGGATCGGTCACGGTGAGCGTCGCCGAGTACTGGCCGTTGGCCGTGTAGGTGTGGCCGGGGTTGGCGGCGGTGGACGTGGTGCCGTCGCCGAAGTCCCACGAGTGGGCCAGTGCGCCGCCCTCGGGGTCCGAGGAGCCGGCCGACGAGAAGGTCACCGCCAGCGGCGCGCTGCCGGACGTGCGGTCGGCGGCCGCCCGCGCGGTCGGCGCCCTGTTCCCGGCGGGGTTGTACTCGATGCGGTAGAGCGCGGAACTGGCGTCGCCGCTGCCCCAGCCGGTGCCGTAGTCGAGCACGTACAGGGCACCGTCCGGGCCGAAAGCGGCGTCCATGACCTGCGTGCCGCGCCACGGGAAGTCGCTGATCTGCCCGGCCGAGCCGTCGGTGCCGACGTCGATGGTCTTGATCCAGCGCCGGCCGAACTCGGTGGCGAACACGTGCCCGTCGAGCGAGGGCGGGAACTTGATCGACGACGGGTTGGCCGCGTCGTACCGGTACACCGGCGCGCTCATCGGGGACTCCGAACCGCAGCCGAACGCGGAGATGGAGCAGTTGTCGTACTTGAGCCACGCCGAGCGCGCGGCGGGCAGGGCGGTCAACCCGGTGTTGCGCGGCGAGTTGTTGACCGGGGCGGCGCAGTTGAACCGGTTCCCGGACGGCCCCGAGGGGAACGCGTAGTCCACGTACGCCTCCGCGGTCGTGTTCGAGCCGACGCAGTAGGGCCAGCCGAAGTTGCCCGCCGAGGTGATCCGGTTGAACTCCACCAGGCCGGCCGGGCCGCGCGCGGAGGTGCTCGTGCCCGCGTCCGGCCCGTACTCGCCGAGGTGGATCGCGCCGGTCGGCTTGTCCACGTTGAAGCGGAACGGGTTGCGCAGGCCCATCGCGTAGATCTCCGGCCGGGTGCCGGGGGTACCGACCGGGAACAGGTTGCCGGACGGGATCGAGTACGAGCCGTTGGCGTTCACCTTGATCCGCAGCACCTTGCCGCGCAGGTCGTTCGTGTTGCCGGCGCTGCGCTGCGCGTCGTAGGCGGGGTTGCGGTTGGTCCGCTCGTCGATCGGGGTGTAGCCGCCGGAGTCGAACGGGTTCGAGTCGTCACCGGTGGACAGGTACAGGTTGCCGGCCGCGTCGAAGTCGATGTCCCCGCCGACGTGGCAGCACATGCCCCGGTCGGTCGCGACCTCCAGCACCGTCACCTGGCCGGCCGTGTTCAGCGTGAAGTCGGCGTTCAGGGCGAACCTGGACAGCCGGTTGACCCCCTTCCACGGCGAGAAGTCCGTTCCGGTGGCGGGCGCGTCGCCGCCCGGGGTCGACAGCGGCGGCGCGTAGAAGAGGTAGATGAACCGGTTGGAGGCGAAGCCGGGGTCGACACCGATGCCCTGGAGGCCCTCTTCGTCGTGGGTGTAGACGGGTACCGTGCCGATCACCCCGGTGACGCCGTCGGCGGTGGTGCGCCGCACCGTCCCGTTGCGGGAGGTGTGCAGCACCGAGCGGTCCGGCAGCACGGCGAGCGTCATCGGCTCGCCCACCTCGGCGACGCCGCGGGCGAGTTCGACCTGCTGGAAGTCGGCCGGGTTGACCGCGTGCGCGACGGCCGGCGACGAGGTGCCGACCACCGTGGCCACCACACCGGCGACCACGAGGAGGGCCGCCGTCGACACCGCTCCGATGCGGCGTGGGGCGGAGTTCCCGGCGGAGCGCCGGCCGGGGGTTCTCCGCCCGGGAGGAAAGGGGTTGCGTCGCATCGAGAAGTCTCCCTCGTCATCGTTGACGGGCGGACCGGGACGTGCGCGGCGACCAGGACCTTTCGGCACGGTAACCACCGGCGACATCGAGCGTCAACGCTCAAAGTTGCTAAATATGTTAGCGCTCACCAAGTATTCGGCCTGTGTTTTCGCCTTTCCTGGACACCACTTCAATCGTCGAATTCGAGTTCGATGAGGTCAGTACGTTGCTAAAGATGTTAGCGTTCACATTGAGCTGTTCCCGGTGGTTGACGGTCGGGATCGCCGGTGGCTACCTTGCCTGGAGGCTCCGGTTGAGCGCGTTCGCGCAGGGCTCCCGGCGCACCGGCCACCGTCCGCTCGGGAGGACCCAGCATGTCGGACTTGCCACGAAGGCGATTGATGGAGCTCGGTGCGGCCGGAGCCGGGGCCGCGCTGGTGCCGGGCGGCTGGGCGGCGACGGCCCGCGCCGACCCGGCCGCACCTCCGGAGGTGCGCGCGGTCGACGACCTGGCGCTGTGGTACGACCAGCCGGCCGGGACCGACTGGCTCCGCGCGCTGCCGGTCGGCAACGGCCGCCTCGGCGCGATGGTGTTCGGCAACGTCGACTCGGAACGGTTGCAGCTCAACGAGGACACGGTCTGGGCCGGCGGCCCCCACGACTACACCAACACGCGCGGCGTGAGCGCCCTGCCGGAGATCAGGCGGCTGGTGTTCGCCGACCAGTGGGCGCAGGCGCAGGCCCTCGTCGACCAGGCGATGCTCGGCAACCCCGCGGGCCAGCTCGCCTACCAGACCGTCGGCGACCTCAGGCTCACCTTCCCCACCCCCGGCGGGGTGTCCGGTTACCAGCGCCGGCTCGACCTGACGACCGCGACGGCCACCGTGACCTACGTGACGAACAACGTGCGGTACCGGCGCGAGGTCATCGCCAGCGCGGCGGACCAGGTGATCGCCGTGCGGCTGACGGCCGAGACGCCGGGGTCGGTCTCGTTCACGGCCTCGTTCGGCACGCCCCAGCGCGCGACCGCGTCGAGCCCGGACGGCACGACGATCGCCTTGGACGGACGGTCCGGCGACCAGCGGGGCATCGCGGGCTCGGTCCGGTTCCTCGCGTTGGCCAGGGCCGTCGCCACCGGCGGGAGCACCGGCAGTTCCGGCGGCGTGCTGCGGGTGTCCAACGCGGACGGCGTCACGCTGCTGATCTCGATCGGCACCAGCTACGTCGACTACCGCAACGTCGCCGGCGACTACCAGGGCATCGCCCGGGGCCGCCTCAACGGCGCGCAGGGCACGTCGTACGACGTGCTGCGCGGCCGGCACGTGGCCGACCACCAGCGGCTGTTCGGGCGGGTCACCCTCGACCTGGGGCGCACCGCGGCGGCGGACCAGCCGACCGACGTCCGGATCGCCCGGCACAACTCCACCACCGACCCGCAGTTCGCCGCCCTGCTCTTCCAGTACGGCCGCTACCTGCTGATCTCGTCCTCGCGACCGGGCACCCAGCCCGCCAACCTCCAGGGCATCTGGAACGACCAGCTGGCCCCGTCGTGGGAGTCGAAGTACACGATCAACGCCAACCTGCCGATGAACTACTGGCCGGCCGACACGACCAACCTGGCCGAGTGCCACGAGCCGGTGTTCCGCATGATCGAGGACCTGACCACGACCGGCGCCCGCACCGCGCGGGCCCAGTACGGCGCCGGCGGCTGGGTCACCCACCACAACACCGACGCCTGGCGGGGTTCCTCGGTCGTCGACGGCGCGCTCTGGGGCATGTGGCAGACCGGCGGCGCCTGGCTCGCCACCATGATCTGGGACCACTACCTGTTCACCGGCGACACCGCGTTCCTGAGTTCCCGCTACCCCGCGATGAAGGGCGCCGCCCAGTTCTTCCTGGACACCCTGGTCGAGGAACCGAACCTCAGGTGGCTCGTCACCAACCCGTCGAACTCGCCGGAGCTGCCCCACCACGCCAACGCGAGCGTGTGCGCCGGCCCCACGATGGACATGCAGATCCTGCGCGACCTGTTCGAGGGCTGCGCCCGCGCCTCCGAGGTGCTGGGCGTGGACACCGACTTCAGGGCACGGGTCCGCGCGACCGCCCAGCGGCTGGCCCCCACCCGGATCGGCTCCCGGGGGAACATCATGGAGTGGCTGTACGACTGGGTCGAGACCGAGCCGAACCACCGGCACGTCTCGCACCTGTACGGCCTGCACCCGAGCAACCAGATCACCCGGCGTGGCACCCCCCAGCTGTTCGAGGCCGCCCGGCGCACCCTCCAGCTGCGCGGTGACGCCGGCACCGGCTGGTCCCTGGCCTGGAAGATCAATTTCTGGGCGCGGCTGGAGGAGGGCGGCCGGGCGCACGACCTCATCCGCTCCCTGGTGACGCCCGAGCGCCTCGCGCCCAACATGTTCGACCTGCACCCGCCGTTCCAGATCGACGGCAACTTCGGCGCGACCTCCGGCATCGCCGAGATGCTGCTGCACAGCCACAACGGCGAGCTGCACCTGCTGCCCGCGCTGCCGCCCGCCTGGCCGAACGGGAGGGTGGACGGGCTGCGCGGCCGGGGCGGTTACACGGTCGGGGCGGTGTGGAGCGGCGGCTGGGCCACCGAGCTGACCGTCACCCCCGACCGCGACGGCGTCGTCAGGGTGCGCAGCCGGGCGTTCACCGGCACCCACGAACTGCGCGACCTGACCACCGGCGCCGCGGTGCAGCCGGAGCGGGTCGAGCCCGACCTGGTCCGGTTCACCGGGCAGGCCGGCCACACCTACCGCGTGACCTCGCAGGGCCGGCCGCCCCTGGTCGAGCCCGGGGTGAACTACCACCTGGTGGCGCAGCACAGCGGCAAGCGGGCCGACGTCAACGGCGCCTCGACCGCGGCCGGGGCCACCCTGGTCCAGTGGCCGGCCGGCGGCGGCCTGAACCAGCAGTTCGACTTCCTGCCCTCCGGCGACCACTACCGGGTGCGGGCCCGGCACAGCGGCCTGGTGCTCCAGGTCTCGGGCACCGCCGGCGGCGCCGACATCACCCAGCAGCGCGATGCCGGGACCCCGAACCAGCTGTGGCGACCGGTCGACCACGGCGGCGGCGTGGTGAGCCTGGTCAACCAGCAGAGCGGCCTGGCGATGGACGTGTGGTCCGCCTCCACCGCCGACGGCGCCCGGATCTCGCAGTGGGCGCTCACCGGCGGCGCCAACCAGCGGTTCCAGCTCCAGCGCGCCTGACAGCGATAAGCATGCTTATTTAGTGACTCACCGCAATTAAGGAGGCACCCAGAGTAAACAACAGCTCTGACGAGCCACGACAGGCGCCCCTCGTACCCCGACGCGGGGCGCCTCCTCGGCCTGTAAGCTGACCGAACGGTGTTGAGCCGTCGTACTCTTCAGGTGGCCCGTCACGAAGGAGCGGCGTTGACGGATGGCGCACTCGTACCGGGGGTCTCGGCCGGCGCCCCGAACGGGCGGCCGGAGACCGGGCAGCCGGAGACCACCCGACCGGCCGGTCCCTACCGGCCCGGCTACGAACTGGTGGCCGAGCAGATCCTCCAGCTCATCGCCGACCTGGAGCTGAGGCCGGGCGACCGGATGCCGACCGAGAACGAGCTGGCCGCGCGGATGGGCACCAGCCGCACGGTGGTGCGGGAAGCCGTGAAGATCCTCTCCGCGATCGGGCGGGTGCGGGCGCACAAGGGCCGCGGGCTCTACGTCGCCGACGACGAGGGGATGCTCGGCTCCTCCCGCTGGGGCGGCTTCTTCCTGCCGACCAACCTCGACCACGTCTACATGCTCTTCGAGTTCCGCCGCGTGCAGGAGACCGCGGCCGGCAGGCTGGCCGCGGTCCACGCCACCCCGGCCGAGCTGCGCGCCATCGGCGCCGCCGCCGAGATGTGCCGACAGGGCCACCTGACCGACGAGGTCGCGCTGTTCGACCGGGGCGACGAGGACTTCCACCTGGCCGTCGCCACGGCGTCCCACAACCAGTTCCTCGTCGCCGCGGTGCGCGAGGCCCGCAGGCTGCAACGCCAGTCGAGCACCATCGGACTGCGCGGCACCGTCGGCGGCCACGCGGCCGAGGCGGTCGAGGAGCACCTCGCGATCTACCACGCGATCCGCGACGGCGATCCCGAGGCCGCGGCGGCGGCCGCCGGGCTGCACCTCGACAACACCCTCCAGGACTACCGCAGCGAGATCCAGCGGCGGCTCTTCGGCTGAACCCGCCGGGGTCGGTCCGCGAGCCCTCAGGGGCCCGGACCCGCGTGGCCGCGCACCTCTGGACTCCCCGCGTTGACGTGTGCTACAAATCGCATTGACGGAGCGATGTGTACGACACAAATCCGGGGTGACGACACACCGGCCGCCGATCTCCGCGGTCGAGCCCCGGGAGCGCCTCACCGCCACCCGTCGACCCCGAACCCGAGCCGGTGCCGTGCGCCGCGCCGGCTCGACCCCGCGCACCCGCGTCCTGTCACCCGACGGGGAATCCTCCGTGTCCGGGACCGACGGCACGACTCCGCGCACACCGCCGCCGCGTAATCCGATCAGTCGCCTTCAAGTGCCCCACAGGAGTGGCAATGCGACACAGGTTCGCGCGCCTGCTCTCGATCGCAGGCTGCGCGCTGGTGATGACGGGACTGGCCTCGCCACCCGCACCCGCGCACCCCGAAGGGTTCCACGTCCTGCTGTTCAGCAAGACCGCCGCCGGGGCCTACCGACACGACTCGATCCCCGCCGGCATCACCATGTTCGAGCAGCTGGCCGCCCAGAACGACTGGGAGCTGACCAGGAGCGAGGACTCGTCGGTCTTCAACGACGCCGCGCTCGCCACCTTCGACGTGGTCGTCATGCTCCAGACCTCCGGCATGGTGTGGGACAACGACGCGCAGCGCGCAGCGGCGCAGAGGTACATGCGCGGCGGCGGCGGTTTCGTCGCGATCCACAACGCGACGGACATGAACGTCGAGCAGCAGTTCCCGTGGTGGGACCAGGTGCTCGGCGCGACCATGACGCAGCACTCGGCCACCGTGACCGGCACCGCCGAGGTCGCCGACCGCGTTCACCCGTCCGGGGCCGGGCTGCCGGACCGGTGGACGCGCACCGAGGAGTGGTACAACTTCACCCGCTCGGTGCGGGGCAACGCGCACGTGCTGGTGACCGCGGACGAGACGACGTACGACCCCGGTTCGAGCCGGATGGGCCACGACCACCCGATCTCGTGGTGCCGCAACTTCGAGGGCGGTCGGCTGTGGGCCACCGCCATGGGCCACCAGGCGTCCGGCTACTCGGAACCGCTGTTCCGCGAGCACGTCAAGGGTGGCGTGGAGTCGGCGGGCGGCAAGGTCCAGGCCGACTGCGGGCCCACGGTGTGGAACAGCTTCGAGAAGGTGACGCTGGACGACAACACCGTGGGACCGGCGGCGCTCGACGTCGCCCCGGACGGCCGCGTGTTCTACGCGGAGTACGGCGGCAGGGTGAAGGTCCACAAGCCCGACACCCGCACCACCGTCACGGCGGCCACCCTGAGCGTCTACACCGGCGGCGAGGACGGCCTGACCGGGCTCGCCCTGGACCCGAACTTCGCCACCACCCGGTGGATCTACCTGATGTACTCCCCCGCCGGCGGCGGCGAGGACATCGCGCGGGTCTCCCGGTTCACCGTGACCGGCGACGCGCTGGACCCGTCCAGCGAGCGGGTGCTGATGAAGGTGCCGTCGTCGCGGCAGGCGCCGGAGCCCGGCCACACCGGCGGGTACATCGCGTTCGGCCCGAACGGCGACCTCTACATCGGCACCGGCGACGACGTCCAGCCGCACCGCTCCGACGGCTACGCGCCGATCGACGAGCGGCCGGGCTGGTCGAGCAACGACGTCCAGGCCACCTCGGCCAACACCAACGACCTGCGGGGCAAGATCCTGCGCGTCCACCCGGAGACCAACGGGACCTACACCGTCCCGGCCGGCAACATGTTCGCGCCGGGCACGGCCAGGACGAGGCCCGAGATCTACGCGATGGGCTTCCGCAACCCGTTCCGGTTCTCGGTGCACCCGACGACGGGAGCGGTCTACGCGGCCGACTACGGCCCGGACGCGGCCAACGACAACGCCAACCGCGGCCCCGGCGGAATCGTGGAGTGGAACGTCATCACCTCGCCCGGCTTCTACGGCTGGCCGTACTGCATCGGCGACAACATCCCGTTCAACGACCACAACTTCGCCACCGGCCAGTCCGGCGCGAAGTTCGACTGCGACCGGCCGGTGAACAACTCGCCCAACAACACCGGCCTGAGCGAGCTGCCGGCCGCGCGCAAGGCCGACGTCTGGTACGGCAACGGCGCGAACGGCAACAGGTTCCCGGAGATGGGCAGCCCCTCGGGCGGCGAGGCCCCCGGCGCGTTCCCGGTCTACCGGTACGACGCGGACAACCCGTCACCGACCAAGTTCCCGGCCTACTTCGACGAGACACCGTTCTTCGGCGAGTGGGCGCGCAACCGGCTGTGGGAGTTCCGGCTCGGCCAGGACGGGAAGCTGTTGAAGATCAACGACTTCCTGCCGAACCTGGGCTTCAGGTCGCCGCTGGACGCGAAGTTCGGCCCGGACGGAGCGATGTACCTGCTCGAATGGGGCTCCGGCTACGGTCGGGACAACCCCGACTCCGGGCTCTACCGCATCGACTACCGCAGCGGCGACCGCAGCCCGGTCGCGACCGCGACGGGCACGCCCACCTCGGGGTCCTCGCCCCTGGCGGTGCGGTTCTCCAGCGCCGGCTCCGGCGACCCGGAAGGCGGCCCGGTGACCTACCGGTGGGAGTTCGGTGACGGCGGCACGTCCACCGAGGCCAACCCCGCGCACACCTACACCGCCAGGGGGCAGTTCAACGCCAAGCTCACCGTCACCGACGCGGGCGGGAAGTCCGGCGTGACCAGCGTGGTCGTGACCTCGGGCAACACCGCGCCCACGGTCGCCCTGAGCGTCCCCGACGGCGGCGTGTTCGGCTGGGGCGACACGATCCCGTACACGGTCGCGGTCACCGACCCCGAGGACGGCACGATCGACTGCGGCCGGGTGACCACCACCCCGGCGCTGGGCCACGACCAGCACGGGCACGACCTCGCGCCGATCCCCGGCTGCTCGGGCACGTTCAGGGCCGAGACCGACAGCGCGCACGCCGAGTTGAACTCGTTCTGGGTGGCGGACAGCAGGTACACCGACAGGGGCACGACCGGGGTGCCGGCGCTGGAGGGCAGCCGGAAGGTCCTGCTCCAGCCCAAGCGCAAGCAGGCCGAGCACTTCACCGGCTCCTCGGGCGTGCGGGTCGTGTCCCAGTCGGGGGCCGAGTCGGGCGGTCGGATCGGCGACATCGGCAACAACGACTGGATCTCGTTCACCCCGTACAACTTCACCGGTGTCAACCAGGTGTCCCTCCGGCTGTCCTCGCCGAGCGGCGGTGGTTCGGTCGAGCTGCGCGCCGGTTCACCGACCGGGGCGCTGATCGCCACGGTGCCGGTGCCGAGCACCGGTGGCTGGGACGCCTACGCGAGCACGCCCGCGGTGAACGTCACCGCCCCGGGGGGCACCACGGAGCTGTTCGTGGTGTTCAAGACGGGCACGGCCAACTCCTATGACCTCGACTCGTTGACGTTGGTCGGGCCCGGGGTCGGCACACCGGGCAGCGGTGGCGCGAACCGCATCGTCGGCGTCGGCGGCAAGTGCGTCGACGTCAACAGCGGCAGCACCGCCGACGGGGCCAAGGTCCAGCTGTGGACCTGCAACGGCGGCGCGAACCAGGCGTGGACGCGCTCCGGGCAGACCCTCCGGGCCCTGGGCAAGTGCCTGAACGTCAGCGGCGGCAGCACCGCCGACGGCGCGCAGGCGCAGCTGTGGACCTGCAACGGCTCCGCCGCGCAGAACTGGGAGGCGCAGTCCGACGGCACGATCCGCAACAACGGCAAGTGCCTCGACGCCAACGGCGGCAGCTCCGCCGACGGCACCCAGCTGATCATCTGGACCTGCAACGGCGGCGCCAACCAGCGGTGGGCGCTGTCCTGAACGGGGGGTCCGCGGCCCCGGCACGCGCCGGGGCCGCGGACCCCGTCGGCCTGACGAGGAGGAACGCCATGGGCAGGACCACACCGGTGGCTCGGGCACGGTTCCGGTGGACCTCGGCCGCGGCCCTGATCACCACGTTCGCGCTCGGGTTCGCCGTCGCGTTCGTGGTCGGCTCGTGGACCTCGGGCCCGGACGCGACGCAACGCCGGATCGCCGAACTACAGCAGGAGGAGGCGCGGCGCGACCTCGCGCAGGTCGAGGCGTTGATCGACCTGGCCCGGGGCGGCCGGGAACGCCTGACCCCGGTGCTGCGGGCCATGGCGGGGGCGTCTCCCCCCGGCGACGCCGCGCCTCCGACCGCGCCCACGGCCGAAGAGGTGCGCGGCTGGCGGGAGGTGGTCGCCGGAGAGGTGCGGCGGTACGAGGAGACGCCGTCCGCGGGCAACGGGGTGAACGTCGCCCGCACCGGGATGCGGACCGCCGTCCAGCAGCTCGCCGCCGCGGTCGACGGCTTCGCCGCGGCGATCACCGCCCCCGGACCCCTGGCGCCCGACCTCCTGGCCCTGGCCGGCGCGCAGCGCGCGCTGGCGGTGCGGGCCTGGTCGGTCGCCGCGCTCCAGCTGGACGTGATCAGCGTCGACGCCGGCAAGGGGCACGTGCACGTCCAACTGCCGTCCGGACCGGGCTCCGACGCGCTCCCGGCCGACACCGTGCCCGAGGGCACCGGATGACGCGGCGCGGGGACCCGCGGCCGTCCCACCCCCAGGGGGGACGGCCGCGGGCCCGCCGTCAGGTGCGGTCGGGGTCGTCCAGCGGACCGTGGTCGAACCAGTCGAACCACGCGGTGCCCTCGGTGACGTACATGCCGATCACCCGCCCGGTGAACCCGGTGGCCACCTCCGTGGACAGGTACCTGCCGTCCAGCTCGGCCAGCGGTTCCGGGTCCTCGCCGACGTGGAAGGCGAGGTGGTCCGGTGCGGCGACGTGCAGGCCCGACCTCGCCTCCTCCCCCTCGGTCCACCTCCGGGCCGAACGGGTGGTGATCACGAGGGTCACCGGGCCCGGGACGACCGGGCGCGTGGCCACCACCTGGCGCAGGGGGCCGATGCGGGCGATGACGGCGGCCTGCCCGTCGGCCACCTCCAGGTCGTAGTGGTGGCCCTCGTCCAGGCGCACCGACAGGCCGGCGCGACCGGGGCCGTGGTCGAGCAGCACCGCGGTCCGGCTCTCGGGGTGCTGCTGGCGCCGGCCGACGAAGGTGCAGCCGGGCCGGTCCAGGGTGGGGCCGGTGGCGTGCAGGGCGAGCCACCCCGGCCGCTCGGCCAGCGACCAGGAACCGTCCGGGCGCGACCGGGGCGAGATCCACTGCGGGGCGAGCCCGGGTGCGTCGAAGTCGTCCCGCTGCGGGGCGACCCGGGCCGGCCGCGCACCGCTCGGCGCCCGTTCCCGCAGGTTCACGGGGCCGACGCGCGGCCAGCCGTCCTCCCACCGCACGGGGGTGAGGAAGGTCTCCCGCCCCAGGACGTGGAACTTGGGGCTGTACCCGACCGGGCGGGTGGCCAGCAGGACCATCCACCACTCCCCGTCCGGCGTGGTGACGAGGTCGGCGTGGCCGGTGCTCTGGACCGGGTGGTTCGTGCTCCGGTGGGACAGGACCGGGTTGACCGGCGCCGGCTCCCAGGGGCCCCGGGGCGAACGGGCCCGCGCCACGGCGACGGTGTGGCCGCGCTCGGTGCCGCCCTCGGCGATCAGCAGGTACCACCACTCCCCGACGCGGTACAGGTGGGGCGCCTCCGGCCACTGCAACCCGGTCCCGGCCCAGGCGGGGGACGGTCCCTCCAGCACCTTCCCCGCCTCGGGGTCGACCCGGGCGACCTGCACGCCGTGGAAGTCGGGCCCGTGGGCGCCGGCGAAGGCGCACCAGCAGTTGCCGTCCTCGTCCCAGGCCAGGTCGGGGTCGATGCCGGGCAGGTCGAGCCACACCGGGTCCGACCAGGGGCCCTCGGGGCGCTCGGCGGTGACCACGAAGTTGCCGCCGTGCGAGACGTTCGTGGTGATCATCCAGAACCGGCCGCCGTGGTGCCGGATCGTGGGGGCGTAGATGCCGTCGGAGGCCATCGCGTCGGCCGGCAGCGGCAGCTGGGACGGGCGGTCCAGCACGTTGCCGACCTGCCGCCAGTTCACCAGGTCGCGGCTGTGGAAGAGCGGCACGCCCGGGAAGTACTCGAAGCTGGAGCACACCAGGTAGTAGTCCTCCCCCACCCGGCACACGCTGGGGTCGGGGTGGAAACCGGGGATCACGGGGTTGTCGTAGGACGGCGCCTCGGGCTTCGGTGGGGTCATGGTTTTCCTCGTTGTGCGGGGGGGTTCAGCCCTTGAAGGCGCCGTCGAGAATTCCGGCGACCATGCGGCGGCCGACCAGGACGAACAGCGCGACGAGCGGGATGGTGGCCAGGAAGGAGCCGGACATGGCCAGCCCCAGGTCGACGTCGTAGCTGTTCTGGAGGGCTTTGATGGCGATCTGGGCGGTGTAGCGCTCGGGCGACTTGAGCACGATGAAGGGCCAGAGGAAGTCGTTCCAGGCGGTGACGAAGCCGAACAGGCCGAGCACGAACGCGGCCGGGCGCACGATCGGGAAGGCGATGCGCCAGAACACCTGCCAGGTGCTCGCGCCGTCGATGCGGGCGGCCTGCATCAGCTCGTCGCTGATGGTGGCGGTGATGTGCTGGCGCATCCAGAAGATGCCGAACGCGCTGGCCAGACCGGGCACGATCAGGGCCTGGAGGGTGTCGACCCAGCCCAGCTCCGACATGATCATGTACTGCGGGATGACCGAGAGCTGGGTGGGCACGGTCATGGTGAGCACGACGACCAGGAAGAGGGTGTTGCGGCCGGGGAAGCGCAGCTTGGCGAAGGCGAACCCGGCCAGCGCGCACAGCAGCGCCTGGCCGACGCCGATGGCGGTGGCCACGGCGAGGCTGTTGAGCAGCGCCTGCACGAACGGCACCGTGTCCAGCACCAGGCCCACGAGGTGGAAGAAGTTGCCGCCCGGCACGACCTCCGGCGGCATCTTCGTCGCCGTCGCGGTGTCGTTCGTGGCGACGATGAACATCCAGTACAGGGGGAACAGGCAGGCGGCGGTGGCCGCGGACAGCAGCAGGTAGGTCCACCACCGGACCCGGCCGGGGGCGCGGCCCCGCCTCGTGGCGCCCGTCATCGGTCCGCCTTGATCCGGCCGGCCAGCAGGTAGTTGACCGCGGCGATCACCACGACCATGGCGAAGAGCGCCACCCCGATCGCCGAGCCGTAGCCGAACTCGAACTGCCCGAAGCCCTGCTCGTAGAGGAACAGCGTCAACGTCTGGCACTGCCGCACCGCGCCGCAGGTCAGCGGCGCGCCCGAGGCGATCAGCAGCGGCTCGGTGAAGATCTGCAACCCGCCGATGGTCGAGGTCACCACGGTGAAGATGATCACCGGTCGCAGCGAGGGGACGGTGATGTGGCGGAACCGCTGCCACGGCCCCGCGCCGTCGATGGCCGCGGCCTCGAAGACCGCGCGGGGCACCGCCTGCAACGAGGCCAGGTAGAGCAGCGTGGTGTAGCCGAACCACCGCCAGGTCACCATCGTCGCGATGAGCACGTGGCTGCCCCAGGTGGACTGGACGAAGTCCACCGGTTCGACCCCGACCAGCCCGAGCAGCCAGTTGAGCAGCCCGTAGTCGCGGTCGAACAGCTGCGCGAACACGATCGCCGTGGCCGCCACCGAGGTGACGTACGGGACCAGCACCGCCATCCGGAAGAACAGCGCGAACCGCAGCCGGGCGTGGTTGACCACGTGCGCCAGCACCAGGGCCAGCAGCAGCTGCGGCACCGTGGACAGCGCCCAGATGCTCACCGTGTTGCCGGCGGCGTTCCAGAACCGGGGGTCGGCGAACATCCGGGTGAAGTTGTCCACGCCGATGAACACCTGGTCGCCGATGGGGTTCCAGTCGAACAGCGCCACGTAGAACGTGAAGGCGAACGGGAACAGCCCGAACACCCCGAAGATGACGAAGAACGGGGCGATGTAGGCGTACGGCGCCAGGCGCTCGCGCAGCCCCCGCGCCCCGGGGGACGCGGGGGGCGGCAGCGCGGCGGAGGGCGCCGGGGTGAGCGTGGCGGTCACGGTGGTCACTCGCCGATGGCGGTCTTGATGTTGCGCACCGCGTCGTCCCACGCCGTGGCCGGGTTCCCGCCGCTCTGCTCGACGTTGGTGATGGCGTTGAGGAACTCCTGGCCGATGGCGGCGCTGTCGGGGCCGATGTAGAACGGCTTCAGGCCCAGCAGCGAGTCGGTGTAGATCGTGCCGGTCGGCGCGTCGGAGAAGAACGGGTCCTTGGAGTCGGCGAGCTCGGCGTCCTGGTAGACCGAGGGCGTGGAGGGCAGCGCACCGACGCGGGCGAAGTGCTCCAGCTGCCCCCGGGGCGACTGCATCTCCCTGATGTAGTCCCAGGCGGCCTGGGGGTTCTTCGCGCGCTTGGGGATGGCCAGGTAGCTGCCGCCCCAGTTGCCGGAGTTCCCGGGGATCCGGGCGATGTCCCACTTGCCCTTGGTGTCGGGGGCGGTGCTGCGGATGCTGTTGAGCATCCACGACGGCGCGGACACGGCGGCGTACTGCCCCTGCGCCATGCCGGCGCTCCACGCGGTCTCGAACGAGGACTGCCCGGCGGTGATCCCGGCCGTGGCCGCCTCGATGCCGAGGGCGAACGCCGCCTTCACCTGCGGGTTGGTGCTGTAGACCAGCTTGCGGTCCTCGCTGTAGTACTTCTCCGAGACCTGGTTGACCGCCTGGTAGAACACGCTGGTCGCCGCGTTGTCGGTGAACGCCTTGCCGGTGGCCTGCTTGTAGCGCTTCCCGGTTTCGATGAACGCCTCCCACGTCGGCCAGAGCGCGCTCACGGCCTCGCGGTCGGTGGGCAGCCCGGCTTCGGCGAACAGGTCGGTCCGGTACGCCACGGCCATGCCACCCACGTCGGTGGGGACGCCCAGCACCTCACCGCCCTCGGCAACGCTCTGCTCCCACACCCAGTCCAGGTAGTCGCCCTTGACGTCGTCGGCGCCCAGCGTCCGCAGGTCCACGAAGTTCTGCGGCTGCTCCACGAACTGCGGCAGGTTGTCGCCCTGGATCAGCACCAGGTCCGGCACCTTCCCGCCGGCCAGCGCGGTGGTCAGCGACTGGGCGGTCTCGGTCGAGGTGCCCACCTCGGTCAGCTTGATCCGGATGTCCGGGTGCTTCGCCTGGTACGCGTCCACGGTCAGCTTCTGGTTGATGGCGGCGAACGACCAGAACTCGAACGACTTGCCGTCCCCCTCCCCTCCGCCGCCCCCCGTGCCGGGTGAGCAGGCGGCGACCAGGGCCAGGGCCGCGGTGGCGCAGAGCAGGGGCAGGCGAAGTGTCACGACGCTTCTCCAAGGTTGTGCGGGAACAGGGGCTCCGCCACCGGGCAGCCGACCACCGCGGGTCGGCGGCGGTGCGGAAACCGGGTCGCACCCGACGAATCATTCGGGCCGAAAGTTTCGACCCTAGCTCCGATTGTTAGCGCTCACGACAGTAAGCTGTGTCACAACCGTCGTCAAGAACCATGGCAAGACCCGGTTTCCACGCGGAGAAGCGCTCCCGGCGCTGTTCCGACACCTCCGATTTGTGAGCGCGAACTTCCTAAGTTCGACGAGGTAACGAACTCCGCGGCACCCGCTACGCGGTGAACTGCCACCAGTTGACGTTGACCAGGTAGCCGCTGCCGCCGGTGAACCGGAGGTTGAGGTCGCGGGTGCCCGTCGCACCGCTGATCGAGCACGAGACCGTGGTCCAGTTCTGCCAGCCGCCGGTGCCGGGAACACCGCACCGACCCACCACCGCGCCGCTCGGGCCGTCCAGCCGGACCTCGATCGTGCCGCCGGCCGCGCCCGAGGCGACCCGCGCGCTGAAGGACCTCGCGCCCCCGCCGAACGCGACGCCCTTGACCTTGACGTTGTCGCCGTTCTCGATCCACCCGATGTTCATCCCGCCCTCGGAGGAGGGTTCGGTCTCGATGCCGGAGCCCCAGGCGATGGTCTCGGCCTCCTGGCGGACGTAGGGGTTGAGGGTGCCCGCCTGCGGCGCTCCACCCGTGGTCATGGTGATGGTCGGGATGGTGCCGTCGGCGTTGTAGGCGAACCTCTCCACCGCCACGGACCGGGTGAAGCCGCCACCGCCAGGCAGGGCGCCGTTGTGGTAGAAGAAGTACGAACCACCCTTGAAGTCCACGATGCCCGCGTGGTTGGTGAAGCTGCTGCCCTGGGTGGGCATGACCGTGCCGCGGTAGGTCCAGGGCCCGGTCGGGCCGGGCGCGGTGGAGTAGGCGATGAACTCCGAGCAGCACTTCGCCGCGAACACGTTGTAGTACAGGCCGTTGCGCTTGTAGACCCAGGGCCCCTCCTCGTAGAGGGTGGGCCGGGCGGCGTCACCGGTGCGGGTGCCGAACCCGGCCGTGGTGAGCGGGATCTGGGTCGGGCTGCCGGAGAACGAGGTCATGTCGGCGTTGAGCCGCACGTACCAGAGGTTCGGGTTGCCCCAGTACAGGTACACCTGGCCGGTGTCGTCGACGAAGACGGTCGGGTCGATCTCGCCGTTCTCCACCAGCGGGCGGCCGATGGCGTCGCGGAACGGGCCGGTGGGGCTGTCCGCGACCCCGACGCCGATGGCCATCCGGCCGGTGGCCCGGTTGACCACGGGCACGTACCAGTAGAACTTGCCGTTGCGCTCGATCGCCTGTCCCGCCCACGCGTCCTGCTTGGCCCACGCGAACGTGCCGACGTTCATCGGCGACCCGTGGTCGGTCCAGTTCACCATGTCGTCGGAGGACCAGACCCGCCACTCCTTCATCGTGAACCAGGTCGAACCGTCCTCGTCGTGCCCGGTGTAGAGGTACACGCGTCCGTTGTGGACCAGCGGCGCCGGGTCGGCGGTGTAGATGTGCTGCACGATCGGGTTGTCCGCCTCGGCGATCGCGGGCGTGAGCGCCAGGGCGCAGACGATCGCCGCGAGCAGGGCGCCCACGCGCCGCGGGACCGATGAGGACAACGGCGTCGATTTCATGACGAGCCTCCAAGGGGGGCGTAGGTCCGCCGGGGGGATGGGGTGGCGGTCACCCGGCCGGGAAGAGCCGGTCGCGGTGGTCGAACCAGTCGAACGCCGCGACGCCGCGGGTGACGTACATGCCGACGACCCTCCCGGCGAGGCCGCCGGCGATCCCGGGCGACAGGTACCGCCCGCTCAGCTCGGCCAGGGGGCCGGGGTCGTCGTCGACGTGGAACGCGATGGTGTCGGGCCCGGCGGGCTCGACACCCGCGGGTTCGTCGGTCGGCCGCACGAACGACGGCGGCACGAGGTCGGTCGTGCGGGTGACGATGGTGAGGGTGACCGGTCCCGGGCGGACGGTCCGGCTCGCCACGACCTGGCGCACCGGGCCGATCCGCGCGACCACGTCCACCCTGCCCGCCGCCACCTCGAAGTCGTAGTGGTGCGCCTCGTCGCACCGGATGCTCAGGCCCGCCCGAGCGCTGCCCGGCTCCAGGCGGGCCGAGACCCGCGAGTCCGGGTGCTCCAGGCGGCGGCCGAAGAACGTGCAGCCGGGGCGGTCGAGGGTGTCGCCGGTGGCGCGCAGCGTCAGCCAACCGGGGCGTTCGGCCAGCGACCACGAGCCCTCCGGGCGCTCGCGCGGGGAGATCCAGCACGGGGCGAGGGTGAACCCGTCGAAGTCCTCGCGCGCCGGGATCGACGGCAGCGGGTGCCGCGCCACGTGCTCGGGCGCGGCAACCCCCTCCTCCCCGACGACGGGCCACCCGTCCTCCCAGTGCACGGGCAGCAGGGCCGCGTCCTGCCCGAGCACCTCGGGAGCCGGGCGGCGCGCTCCCGGCAGCACCAGCCACCAGGCCCCGTCCGGCGTGCCGACGAGGTCCGCGCGGCCGGCGCCCATCCTCGGCCGGGAGGTGCCGCCGAGGGCGCCCGGCGCGGGTTCGAACGGCCCGCGGGGAGTGCGCGCGCGGGTGACGACGAGCCCGTGGCGCCCGGCGGACAGCAGGTACCACCAGTCGCCGACGCGGTGCAGGCGCCACCCTCCCGGGTCGTCGGGGCCGCTGCCCGACCACGCCCGCCACGGCCCCTCCACCACCGCCCCGGTGCCGGGGTCGAGGCGGGCCACCCGACCGTCGGGTGTGGTGCACCAGCACGTGCCGTCCCCGTCCCACGTCAGGTCGGGGGCGCCGCCGGGCAGGTCGAGCCACACCGGGTCCGACCACGGCCCGAGCGGGTGGTCCGCCGTGACGAGGAAGCCGCGGCCCGTCGACGCGTTGCCGGCGACCACCTGGAACAGGCCGGCGTGGTGGCGGATCGTCGGGGCGTGGATCCCGCGCGACGCGGGCGCGTCGGCGCGCAGCAGCACCTGCTCCGGCCGGGCGAGGACGTTGCCGATCTGCCGCCAGCGCGCCAGGTCGCGGCTGTGGAAGATCGGCACGCCCGGGAAGTACTCGAAGCTGGAGCACACCAGGTAGTAGTCCTCCCCCACCCGGCACACGCTGGGGTCCCGGAGGGAGCCGGCGATCGCGGGCCTGCGTTGGGTGAGCACGGTGCTGCTCCCGGGGTCGGCGGGTGGTGGGTCGGCGGGCACGGGCCTCACCTGGTCAGACGCGGGTCCACCGCTGGTTGGCCTGCCCGTTGCAGGTCCAGAGGACCAGGGTCGACCCGTTGGCGGTGCCCGCCTGGTTGACGTCGAGGCAGAGCCCGGCCTGGACGTTGCGCAGGGAACCGTCCGCCTGGAACGCCCAGCGCTGGTTCGCCTGGCCGTTGCACGGCCAGATGATCACGCGGGTGCCGTTGGCGGTGCCCTGGTTGTACGCGTCCAGGCACTTGTCGCCGAAGACCCGGACCTCACCGTTCGCCCACGTCGTCCACAGCTGGTTGGCCGCGGTGTGGCAGTCCCAGACGAGGGTGGCCGCCCCGGAGGCGGTGGAGGCGTTGTCCACGTCCACGCAGCGGCCCGAGCCGGCGCCGCGCAGGCGCGAGGTCGTGGCCGCCGCCGCCGTGCCGCCGGTCACCCGGAAGACGGCCGAGCCGTGCGCGGGGACGTTCGCCGAGATCGAACCCGAGGTCGTGGAGGTGCCGCCGGTCCACAGGTCGGTGAGGGCGAAGGAGCCCCCGGTCAGGCCGACCTGCGCCGCGGTGGTGGTGATGGTGGCGGCGCCACCGCCCCGGTTGATCAGGCCGACCGCGACCGAACCGTCCGACAGGGCCTTGGCGAACACCTCGGTGTTGCCGTCGTCGCGCACGCGCCTGCCGCCGGCGCCGAGGCGGTCCTGGTTCACCGCGATCAGCCGCGGGTTGCGCAGGGTGGCGCTGATGTCGGCCGACATGGAGCGGATGTCGTTGCCCGCCATGAGGGGCGAGGCCATCAGCGCCCACAGGGCGAAGTGCGTGCGGGACTCGGTGAGGGTCAGGCCGGGTCGACCGACGACGAGCATGTCGGGGTCGTTCCAGTTGCCCGGACCGGTCTGCGCGGCCAGCGGCGCGGTGACGTCGAGGACGTTGCCCACGCCCATCGGGTAGCTGTTGGTGTTGCCGTTCTGCCAGATGTCGAGCAGGTCCTCCGTGGTGCGCCACAGGTCGGCGACCTCGCCCCAGTCGTACTTGTCGCCGGTCGGCGCGTGGAAGCTGTTGGAGTTGATGCTGTAGACGATCGGGCGGCCGGTGGCGCGCAGCGCGTCGCGCATGATGGTGAACCGGGCGACCTGCTCGTCACGGGTGCCGGCGCCGGAGCACCAGTCGTACTTGAGGTAGTCCACGCCCCACGAGGCGAACGACCGGGCGTCCTGGACCTCGTGCCCCTTGCTGCCGGTGGAGCCGGGGTGCGTGCCGACGCCCTGCGCGCAGGTCTTCTCGTTGGGCGCCTGGTAGATGCCGAACTTCAGGCCGCGATCGTGGATGTAGTCGCCCAACGCCTTCATGCCGCTGGGGAACTTCGTCGGGTGCGCCCGCAGGTTGCCCGCGCTGTCGCGGTTCGGGTCGAACCAGCAGTCGTCCACCACCACGTACTGGTAGCCGGCGTCGCGCATCCCGGAGGAGACCATCGCGTCGGCGGCCTGCCGGACCTGCGCCTCGGTGATGCCGCAACCGAAGCTGTTCCAGCTGTTCCAGCCCATCGGCGGGGTGAGCGCCGGGCTGCCGGGCGCGGCCTGGGCGACGGGTGCGGCGACGGGGGCCGCGGTGAACGCGCCCAGCGCCACGAGGGCGGACGTGGCGAGGTGGAGGAGTCGTCTGCGTGCGCGGGTGGGCATCTTCGCCTCTTTCGTCGGACGACGCGCCGCCGCGGGGGCGCGGCGGGGAGGCCGTGCCGGGGCGTGGCGGTGCGTCGCCGGCGGACGGGTGGTCGGCGGCGGTGCGGGCCGGTGCGGGCGGCGGGGGGCGCACCGGGGTCGGGAGCGGGTCGGTGGGCGTGCGAGGGCCGGCCGGGTGCGCCGTTGAACGGGCGAGGGGTCCGGCTCGGGGGTGGTGCCGCGGTCGGCGGGACCGGGTGAGGGTCAGCGCTTTCGGCCGGGACGAACGCGAGGCAGCGCGTTCGGCGGGGTCGAACGCGGATCGACGCGTTCGACGGCGGGCCGAACGCGGGTCAGCGCGTTCTTCGGCGACCGCGTCCGGCGGAGGACCCGGGTCCGGCGGAGGACCGGCAGGGGGCGGCGGTCGGTGCCGCCGGGCTTCGTCGCATTGCGGTTCCCCACGTCGTCGTTGACGGCGCTCGTGGTGCGCGCCCGGCGGGGCGGTATCGCGCCGGGAGCGGAGCGGCCTGGGTGGTCACACCCATACAACTACGTCCCGACAACGCGGTCAAAGCTAAAGTTGTGAGCGCTAACTTTAGCGACTTCTTCCAAGCCGAACGCCGGCAACACTGCTGCTGATCGGAATAACAGCAGCTAGAAGGCACAGTAGGGAAAGTTGCTCCGTTCAGCCCATTGAACAGCACGCACTCATCGTTTCGGCTTGTGAGCGTGAACAGAACTCCTGCGGCGGCCCTACCGCAACGGCGCGCGCAGGGGTTTGACCGACTCGCCGGGCACGACGGACATGGGGACGCGGTGCACGACGGGGGCGGCCCGGGACCGCGCGCGCCGTTCCGGCGTCGCGAAGAGCACCTCCACCGCCCGCACCCCCAGTTCGTGGTGCGGCAGGGCGATGGTGGTGAGCCTCGGTCGCACCCAGGAGGCGATGGGGTGGTCGTCGAAGGAGATCACGGAGACGTCGTCCGGCACGGACAGCGCGGCGTCGGCGAGCGCCTGGTAGGCGCCGAGGGCGAGTCGGTCGTTGAAGCAGACCAGGGCCTTCGGGCGGTGCCGGCGCAGGACCTCCCGGGTGGTCCCGTAGCCGTTCTCCGGCATCCACTTCGGGCAGGGGTGCGCGCTCGCCACCTCGACGCCCGCGGCGTCGAACACCTGCCGCAGGCCGATCAGGCGCTCCTGCGCGGCGATGCTGTTCGGGGGCACGTCGTCGAGCCCGGGACCCGCGCCGACCAGGTGGACGCCCTCGCGGTGGCCCGCGTCGACGAGGACCCGCGCGGCGGCGCGACCGGCCTCCACCTCGTCGGGCAGCACGGCCGGCAGGGACGAGTACGCCGCGGGCAGGGCGTTGAGCAGGACCGCCGGGCCCTGGTCCAGGCCCTCGGGCACGACGACCTTCCGGGTGTACATCGCCGCGAAGACGATGCCGTCCACCCGGCGGTCGTGCATCGCCTCGACCAGGGCGCGCTCGACGTCGGGATCACCGCCGCTCTCCCCGATGAACAGCATGAAGCCCCGCCGGTGGGCGGCCTCCATGGCGCCCCTGATCATGTTCCCGGCCAGCAGCGAGGACGCCACGGTGTCGGACACGAACCCGATCGTCCGGGTGCGCCCCGTGCGCAGGCCGACCGACAGGGTGTTGCGCCGGTACCCCAGCTCCTGCGCGGTCGAGCGCACCCGGCGCTCCACCTCCTCGGAGATGCGCAGGTCCCTCCCGCGGCCGGAGAGCACGAGGGACACCGTGGTGGTCGAGACACCGGTCGCCCTGGCCACGTCGGCGAGCGTGATGCGTCGCTGCCCCAAGGTCGCCCTCCGTCCTCAAAGGACATACGATGTCCTTGACACCGGACCACCCGGCTCGAAACCCCGGCAGGCTAACACGATTTAGCTCGATCGAGGAGAGGCCGTTGCCCCGCCCACGAAGGTCCGGTCCACACGCGATCGCCGTCGCCGCGCTGGCCTCCGCGCTCCTGGTCGGCTGCTCGGCCCCCGGCGGCGACCACCCGGTCGCCACGTCGACGACCGCGGTGCCCGCACCGGGCTGCGGCACCGACCCGGTGGTGCTGCGGGCCCGCTTCGAGACCGGCTTCCCCCTGGCGAGGGCCCTCACCGACGAGTTCACCCGGCAGCACCCGACCGTGACGTGGGAGGTGCGCGAGGAGCAGTTCGCGGTGCTGGCGCGCAACGCGCCGCGCCTGCTGGCCGACCACCCGCCGGACCTGGTCCGGCTGCCCCAGGTGTCCGACCTGGCGGGCGACGGCCTGCTGCTCGACCTCGACGGCTACGCCGCGGAGTTCGGCTGGGACGACTGGCCCGCGGCGCAGCTCCGGCAGATGCGCGTCGGCCCGGGTGGCCGGCCGCGCGGCGAGGGCCCGCTGTACGCGATGGGGTTCTCCACGAGCGTGACCGGGGTGTTCTACAACCGGGACCTGGCCGCGCGGATCGGGTTCCGCGAGCCCGCGACGCTGGCGGAGTTCGACGAGGCCCTGGCCAGGGCGAAGGACGCGGGCATCACGCCCCTGGCCGGGTTCAACGCGGGAGCGACGGCCGGCCTCGTGTTCCCCCTCCAGAGCCTCATGGCCGCCTACGGCTCCCCGTCGGCGATCGACAGCTGGACCTTCCAGGAGCCCGGGGCGAGGATCGACACGCCGGCGAACACCGAGGCCGCGCGGCACCTCCAGCGGTGGCTGCGCGCCGGGTACTTCGACGCCGACGTCAACGCCACCGACTACGCGCGGATGCTCGACCGGTTCACCTCCGGCCGGGCGCTGTTCATGGTCAACGGCGACTGGGAGTCCGGGGTGCTCGACCGGCGGATGCCCGGCCGGGTCGGCTTCTTCCTCGCGCCGCCGGTGCGGGCCGGTGACCGGCGGGCCGCGATGTCCGGTCCCCCGACCTTCGCCGTCCCGGCCCGCGCCGCGCACCCCGGCTGCGCCGCGTTCTTCCTGAACTGGGCCGTCACCGACCGCGTGGCGCGCGGGATCACCGTGCGGGTCGGCGGGGCGCTCCCCCTCGGACCGGCCGACGCCGACCGGCCACCGGTCGAGCCCGGATCGGTCACGGCGGCCACGCTCGCCGCCGCCGCCGCGGTGGTCGCGGACGGCACCGGCATGGACTTCGTCGCCAACGCCACCGGCGCCGTCCTGGCCGAGAGCTGGACCCCGGGCCTCCAGGAGCTGGCGGCGGGCGAGCGGACGCCGGAGGAGCTGCTGCGGCGGGTGCAGGCCGACTACACCGACCAGGTCGGCGGGTGAGGACGCGGTGTCGCGGCTGGTCGGCTGGCTGTTCGTGCTGCCGGCGCTCGCGGTGTACGCGGTGTTCGTGCTGCGGCCGCTGGCCGCCACGGTCCGGTACTCGCTGTACCGGTGGGACGGGGTCGGCCCGGCCACCTGGGTCGGCTGGGACAACTACCGCGCGGTGCTCACCGACCCCGACCTGTACGGGGCCACCGGTCACGCCCTGGTGCTGGTCGTGCTCTTCACCGGCGTGCCGGTGCCGCTGGGCCTGCTGGCCGCCGCAGTGATCCGGCGCGCCGCGGCCGGCCGGTCGGTGCGGGTGGTGCTGCTCCTGCCCCAGGCGGTGCCGCTGGTGGCGGCGGGGATCGCGTGGAGCCTGCTGCTGTCGTCCACGGGGGCGGTGAACCGGCTGCTGGCCGCGGTGGGGCTGGGCGGGGTGACGCGGGCGTGGCTGGGCGACTCGTCCACCGCGCTGGCGGCCGTGGGGGCGATCGGGGGGTGGGTGCTGCTCGGCCTGTGCACCACCCTGCTGCTGGCGGGGGCGGAGCGGATCGACCCGGCGCTCTACGAGGCGGCGCGGCTCGACGGCGCGGGCTTCCGGCAGGAACTCCGGGTGGTCGTGCTGCCCGGTGTGCGCCGTGAGCTGGGCGTGTGCGCGACCGTGACGGCGATCGCGGCGCTGGCGAGCTTCGACGTCGTCTACGCCACCACCCAGGGCGGGCCGGGCAACGCCACGTCGGTGCCGGGCCTGGAGGTGTTCTCCCTGGCGTTCGCGCGGCGCGAGGTGGGGCTCGCGTCGGCGCTGGCCGTCGTCCTCGTGGTGCTGGTCCTCGCGGTGGTGGCGCCCGCGCTGCGGCGGTCGCGATGACCCCCGGGCGGTGGGAGCGGGCCGCGGGCGGGCTGGTGCTGTCCGTCCTGGTGGTCGTGACGCTCGTGCCGTTCGCCGAGCTGTTCGTGACCGCGCTGCACCCGCCGGGGACCTACCCGCCCGGCCTGACCTGGCCGAGCGACCCGCACTGGTCGAACTTCGCCACGGCGTTCCGGTCGGGGCGGGTGCTCGACCTGCTGACCTCCAGCGGGCTCGTCGCGCTCGGCGTGGTCCCGCTGACCCTCGCCCTGGCCGCGCCGGCGGGCTACGCGCTCGGGCACCTGCGCTTCACCGGCCACCGCGTGGTGTCCGGGCTGTTCGCGGTCGGGCTGGTGCTGCCGGTGGAGGCCGTCGTCACGCCGCTCTACCACCAGGTGCGGGACCTGGGCCTGCTCGACACCCGGTGGGGCCTGGTGTCGGCGCTGGTCGCGGTGCACCTGCCGATCGCGGTGCTCTGGCTGCGGGCGCACTTCGCCGGTGCGCCGCCGGAGCTGTCCGACAGCGCGCGGTTGGACGGCGCGGGGCCGTGGCAGGCGTTCCGGCGGGTGCACCTGCCCCTGGCCCGGCCCGCGGTGTCGTCCCTGGCGATCCTGCTGTTCACCTGGGCGTGGAACCACTTCCTGCTGGCGATCGTGCTGGTCGACGACCCCGCGCGGCGCACGGCGGCGGGCGCGCTCGACGCGTTCCAGGGGCGGTGGGGCACGGACGTGCCCCTGCTGTGCGCCGGGTCGCTCCTCCTGGTCGCGCCACTGCCGGTGGTGTTCGCGCTGGCGCACCGCCGCCTGTCCGCGGACCTGGTCCGGGCGATGTCCCCGGTGCCGCGCCGCCGCGTCGGGCGGGGTGCGACCGGCTCGGGCGGGGCGATCCGCCGGGCGGTGCGGTAGTCACCGCGGCGATTGCGCGTCAACACCTGTTCCGAAGCTAAAGATGTTTGCGCTAACTTTAGCTGATTGGGCGGCATTCACCGCCGACCACAGGTTACCCGCGCGGACCGGGCCACCTGCACGAAACATTTTCGTTACGTCTTGACCGGCTGTGCGCCATCGTTCACAGTCTGATGGGCACGATGCGCGCCCGTGGTGATGCCCGCCGAACCCCCCTGCCGTTCGATTTGCGGAAAGGAAGTCCGAGCTCCACGTTGTTAACGCTAACAGATGCGGGCGCGTGGTCGGTCACCTGGTGCGGGCGTCGGTGAAGTGCCCCTGCCACCGCGGTAGCCGAGGCACGCGGTGTGCCGATCCGAAGGACACGTGATGAACCATTCGACACGAGCGGTCATTCGGCCGACGCCCACGCGTCGGCCGAGAACAACGGCGTTGCTGCTCGTCGCGGGACTCGTCGCCACCAGCATGACGGTGGCGTTCAGCGGCCAGGCCCTGGCCGGCACGACGCTGGGGGCCTCGGCGGCGGAGAAGGGCCGGTACTTCGGCGCCGCCGTCGCGGCCGGGAGGCTCGGCGACTCGACCTACGTGAACCTCCTGAACAGGGAGTTCAACAGCGTCACCGCCGAGAACGAGATGAAGATGGACGCGACCGAGCCCAACCAGGGCCAGTTCACGTTCACCAACGGCGACCGGATCGTCAACCACGCCACCGCCCGCGGCATGAAGGTCCGCGGCCACACCCTGGCCTGGCACGCGCAGCAGCCCGGCTGGATGCAGCGCATGGAGGGTTCCGCCCTGCGCTCGGCGCTGGTGAACCACGTCTCCCGGGTCGCCTCCTACTACCGGGGCAAGGTCTTCACCTGGGACGTGGTGAACGAGGCGTTCGCGGACGGCAGCGGCGGCGGTCGGCGGGACTCCAACCTCCAGCGCACCGGCAACGACTGGATCGAGGTCGCCTTCCGCACCGCCCGCACCGCCGACCCGGGCGCGAAGCTCTGCTACAACGACTACAACATCGACAGCTGGTCGGCCGCCAAGACCCAGGGCGTCTACCGGATGGTGCAGGACTTCAAGTCCCGCGGCGTGCCCATCGACTGCGTGGGCCTCCAGTCGCACTTCGGCACCAGCATCCCCGGCGACTACCTGACCACCATCCAGCGCTTCGCCGCCCTCGGCGTCGACGTGCAGATCACCGAGCTGGACATCGCCGGCTCCGGCTCGCAGCAGGCCGACAACTACCGCCGGGTCACCCAGGCGTGCCTGGCCGTCGCCCGCTGCACCGGCATCACCGTGTGGGGCATCCGCGACACCGACTCCTGGCGCTACCCGAACGACTCGCCGCTGCTGTTCGACGGTTCGGGCAACAAGAAGGCCGCCTACACCGCCGTGCTCAACGCCCTCAACGAGGGTGGCGGCGGCCAGCCTGGGGTCATCGACCCGACCGCGTGGTACGTGCTGGTGAACCGCAACAGCGGCAAGGCGCTCGACGTCTACAACCTCGCCACCAACGACGGCGCCCGCATCACCCAGTGGACCAGGGGTGACGGCGCCAACCAGCAGTGGCAGTTCGTCGACTCGGGCGACGGCTACTACCGGGTGAAGTCCCGCCACTCGGGCAAGGTGCTGGACGTCTACAACTTCTCCACCGCCGACGGCGCGGCCATCGTCCAGTGGGCCGACGGCAACGGCGCCAACCAGCAGTTCCGCGTGATCGACGCGGACGGCTACCTCCGTCTGGTCAACCGCAACAGCGGCAAGGCGCTGGAGGTCCAGGGCGCCTCCACCGCCGACGGCGGCAACATCGTCCAGTACAGCGACTGGGGCGGCGCCAACCAGCAGTGGCAGCTCCTGCGCGTCGGCTGATCCGGTCCGCCCCCGACCCCGCGGCGGGCGACCGCACGCCGCATGCACACCCACCCCCACCTCGACGAAGAGGAGCACGCCCATGGCCGGGTCAGGCCGAACCCCCTCTACCAACCCCCCGCGGGCCGGCAGACGCCGCCGCCTGGCCGGTGCCGCCGCCGCCGTCATCACCGTGCTGATCGGCGGCCTGGTGACGGCGCTCGGCGCGACGACCGCGTCCGCGGCGACCGTGGACACGACCGCGTGGTACGTGCTGGTCAACCGCAACAGCGGCAAGGCGCTCGACGTCTACAACCTCGCCACCAACGACGGCGC